>DASVAA010000061.1:0-30180 GCA_036376595.1 Ktedonobacterales bacterium
CTCGACCACCTTTCCGGAGGCCGTCTGGTGCTGCCGGTGGGCCTGGGCGCGCTGGACGACGGCGGCTTCGGCAAGGTGGGCGAGCCAACGGACCGCAAGACGCGAGCGGAGCTGCTGGACGAGAGCCTCGATATCCTCACCGGGCTGTGGCCCGGCCGCCCGTTCAGCTACGTCGGCAAGCACTACCACCTGGACGAGATGACCTTCCTGCCGCCGCCAGTGCAGCAGCCGCGCATCCCGATCTGGGTCGTGGGCGCCTGGCCGCGCGAGAAGTCGCTGGCGCGGGCGCTGCGCTACGACGGCATCCTGCCCGACAAGCTCAACCCCGACGGCTCACGCGAGGAGATGACGCCCGACGACCTGCGCGCGCTGGCCAGCTACAGTGCCCAGCATCGCGGGCCGGACGCGCCGCCCTTCGACATTATCATGGAGGGCGAGACGCCGGGCGACGATCCGGCGGCCGGGGCGGCGATCGTGCGGCCGTGGGCCGAGGCCGGCGCGACCTGGTGGAACGAGTCGCGGTGAGGAGCGATGCAGGACACCGAGCTCGTGCGGGCGCGCATCCGGCAGGGGCCGCCGCGGATTGCGTAGGATCGCGCACGCGCTCCCGCCTGGTGGATGATCTACAATGGACTGGCAGCCAATGTGCGGTCAGTCCCGTGTGGACCACCCGCGAAGGCCCATCGCCGTGCCTTCCACACGCTGCAAAGGAGCGCCACTACCATGCTTCAGGTCGAGACGCCGCTCGCCGATTTCGTCGCCGAGATCGAGGCGCTGGTCGCCGACGAGGAGGACCCGCACCGCATCACCGACGGCGTGCAGCGTCGCCTTGCGCACCTGCTGGCCGGACCGGACTTCCTCACGCCTGAGCAGTGCGAGCCGGACCCAACGCACTACCGCTCGCACCTGCTGGCGGTCGCGCCCAGCCGCAGGTTCTCGGTGGTCGGCCTCGTCTGGCTGCCGGGGCAGGTGACGCCGATCCACGACCACATCTGCTGGTGCGTCGTCGGCGTACTGCAAGGGACCGAGCGCGAGCAGCGCTACGGCCTGCGCGCGGACGAGTCGGGGGCGCACTTCCTGGTGGCGGAGGGCGACGAGACGTTGACCGCCGGCCATACGTGCGCTCTGATCCCGCCGCGGGAGAACATCCACCAGGTGCGCAACGCCGGCGACGACCTCGCCATCTCGCTGCACGTCTACGGCGAGGACATCGGCGTCTATGGGTCGAGCATCAACCAGTGCTTTGACGAGCTGCCGGTGCGCGCGGAGGATGCCGGCGGCGGCGCGCCCATCGCGTGGCGGCGGATGGTCTGGAAGTAGCCGCCGGCCAAATCCGCTCCGGCACGCCCAACGAGCATGCGGGGCAGGTTGCGCACCGGCAGCCGTTCACTCACTCGTCGCGCGGGGCGAGGCCGCCCTGCGTGCCGGCGAGGACTTCGTTGTGACCCAGGCCCAGCGTCTTGATCCAGCGCTGCTGGCCGAGGGTCAGGCCGATGAAGAACCCCAGCTCGACCAATTGGGGATCGGTGAAGTGCTGATGCAGCTTCTCCCACAGAGCCTCGTCGGCGATGTCGGCGTTCCAGATGATCGCGCTGGTGTAGGTCAGCGCCGCCTTCTCGCGCTCGCTGAACTCGTCGGACTCCTCGAAGTGCAGCAGCTTGGCGTACTTCGCCTCAGGAATGCTCCCCGATCCGGACCGGACCGACCGCTGCACCCCTCAGTACTCGCACTCGATGGATTGCGAGACGTAGACGCGGCACAGCTCTTTGAGAGCATGATCGAGCACGCCCGTGCGAAAGGTGGTCTGCCAGGCCTGCGAGAAGGCGCGGATGACCGCCGGCACATGCGCGCGGATCGCCTGGCTTTCGGGCCGCGGCGCGCCGTGCAGGCGGGCATCTTCCATATAGCCGAGGATCTCCGGGTCGGTGATGGCGGATAGGTCGGCATAGGGGATTCTGGGCACCTCGGCAGACTCCTCTCTCGCGACGCCACAATCGAGCGGCCAAACGTGCCGCAGTCGTGAGCAAACGATTGCTTGCGCGACATCGTAGCGTAAGGCGACTCATGCGTCAACTGGGGGGAAGGAGCAGGTTCCATCAAAACCGGGGAGCCGCGGCGTGGTCCAGCAGACTCATCGCCACGTGGAGCGCGTGGATGAAGGCGCGGTTGTCAGATCGATAGCTACGCGGCGCCCAGGTAGTCGATCAAGCACTCGATGCCTTCGCTGGCGCCCGTGACCTGGCGCAGCCGCCGCCCAAGCTGGCGCACCACCCACGCGCGTCCGGCCGGAGCGTCGCCGCGCAGCGCCGCGACCTCCGCCGCCGCCTCGCGCGCCCGATCGAGCACGTCGCCACGGCACAGGCCGAATCCTTCGACGTAGTGCAGCGCCGGCTCCTGGCGCGCCAGCCGTGCCGCTGGCAGCGCCACCCGCAGCGCGACGTCGTCTTCGGCGCAGCCGAGCAGATGCGCCAGCCGCGGCTCCGTCACGACGCCGGTGCGTAGCGCCTCGCCAATCGCGGCGCCCAGACGCGCCTCCTCCGCCTTACGCGCGACACCGGAGACCGCCGCATCGAGCAGCGTGGGCAGCGCCGCAGTGTCGCCCCGCTCGGCGTAGCGCAGCACCGGCAGCGAAGCGTCGTTGGTGGCGACCTGGACTGCATCCTCGCCCGCCGCCAGCGCCACCAGCGGCACGCGCCCTGCCAGACGCGCAAGCCCCTCACCTGCCATCGAGTCGGGCGGTATGACGACCAGCGGCACGTGCAGGCCGTCACGCGCGCAGGTGAAGAGCGCCGGCAGAACCGTCTCCGCGACCACCAGCGGACCCGCCGCACGCCGAAGCGTCCATCCGCCAACCGCTCCCGATCGGCGCAGCGCAGCGAACTCGGCGGCGAGCGCATCGGCTTGCTGCCATACCATCAGCAGGCCATCTAGCACGGCGCCGTCATCTGCACTCCCGTGAGAGTGGGCGCCGAGGTAGCTCAGCGTCTCGGCATCAAGGCGGAAGAGCCAGTCCTCGCCGGTCGGGTTGGCGACCACCGCCTCGGCAGAGCGTGCCGGCAGTCCGCACGCCAGCAGCGCTGAGAGCAGGCGCACGAGTCGCGCGCCGTTGCGCGCCCAGTTGTTCAGCGCATCCTGGCGGCCGTGGAGCACCAACTCGCGGCCACCGAGCGCGCCCTGCACACCCGCCAACCGGCACAACTCGCGGATCGTCTCCGGCCGCCGCGGCACACGGGCAAGGCTGACGCGCACAATCGAGGCGTTCGCCAGCAATGCGGCGGAGGTGGCGTAGTTGTAGCGCGCGATCACGTCGTCGCTGCTGGGCTGCGAGCCGCTGCGCACGAGGATCGCGTTGACCAGCGCGTCGAGGGTCAGCAGCGTTTCCAGCACGTCTGAGGCGGCGATGCCCAGCTCCGCGGCGGCCGCGCGCAAGAAGGGCGCGCGCTCCTCGGCGCCAGCGAATCCAGGCAGCTCGGCGTTCACGCGGCGGTAGAGCCACAGGCGCAGGCTGCTGGCATCGGCAATGCCGCGCTCGGCCAGCGCCGCGCACTGCTCTGGCGCCAGCAGCTCGGCGAAGGTGCGCGCGCGGTAGCGGTAGCTCTCGCCCAGACAGGCGACAATGCAGCGCGCGAGCTTGTGGTCGCCGAAGAGCTGCACCACCACTTCGGCGTCGAGGTCGCGGCGGCGCCGGCCAAGCATGGATTCGAGATACTTGACGGCCAGCTCGATGCGCGGCGCGAGCGTGCGGTCGCGCAGGAAGCGCGGATAGACCGTGCGCAGCCCGCCCTCACCGGAACGGCGCGTGGTCTTGCGCAGATCGCCGAGCCGAAGCATCTGAACCTCCTCCTGAGTGCCCGCCAGCATCCCGTCTTGTCTAGCACGCCATTCTCGCCGCGGCCCATGAATCCGGCGGGCCTGGGAGAGATCAACCGCAGAGGACGCAGAGGGACGCAGAGGTTAGGGAGAGAAGGGGACGGAGAACGCGAAGGACGCGAAGGACGCGAAGAAGCTTGGAGAACTGTTGCAGCCGTTTCAGCAGGATCAATGTGCATATGCTGAGTAATATCCGCTACCATGAATCCTCGTCTGGCCTCTGCGCCCCTCTGCGCTCCTCTGCGCTCCTCTGCGCTCCTCTGCGCCCCTCTGCGGTTCCTCCTTCTCTTTCTCCTTCTGCTCTGCCCTCCGTTCCCTCCGTTCCCTCCGTTTCCTCTGTGGTGATTTTCTCTGCTCTCTCCTCCTCTGCGTCCTCTGCGTCCTCTGCGGTTACTCCATCTCCCGTTTGCGGCGCGGGCGGCGGCGGCGCGCGGCGTTGCGCTCGGTGGTGCGGCGCGAGACCAGTTCGTAGAGCAGCGCCTCGCGCTGCTTGGGGCGGATCACGCGGCCCAGGCGCTGCACGTACTCGCGCACCGACGAGCTGCCGCTGGCGACGATCGCCAGGCTGGCGTCGGGCACGTCCACGCCCTCGTTGAGCACACGGCCGGTGACGAGCTTGGTGATCGCGCCGGAGCGGAAAGCGTCGAGGATCGCGCGGCGCTCGGCCGCTGGCGTGCGGTAGGTGATCGACGGCAGCAGCAGCGCCGTGCTGATGCGCTCGACCATATCCACGTATTCGGAGAAGATGATCGCCTTCTCGCCGTGGTGGGTGCGCAGCAGCCGCTCGATGGTCCCGATCTTGGCGCCGGCGTTCATCGCCACCAGCCGCGCCTCGTGGTGGGCGCGCAGGGCGCGGCGGGCGTCGGCGTCGAAGCCGCTGCGGCGGATCAGCGCGGCGAACATGCCCGGCCCGTTGCCCAGCTCGCCACGGCGCGTGGCGAGATACCAGCGCCACTCGGCCATCAGCGTCTCGTAGCGCAGCTCCTCCTCCGGCGAGAGGTCCACGTACACCCGGCGCTCGGTGTAGGCGGCGATGTGGCGCGCCGCGGCTAGCGTCTCGGCGTCGCGCTCGAAGACCAGCGGACCGATCAGCGCATCCAGCTCGGCGTGCAGGCCATCGCTGCGCTCCAGGGTGGCGGAAAGCCCCAGGCGCCAGGGCGCGGCGCACTTGGCGGCAATGGCGCGGTAGGTCTGCGCCGGCAGGTGGTGGACCTCGTCGAAGATCAGCAGGCCGTAGCCGTCGAGTTTGCGGCGTGGCATCGCCGCCGAGTCGTAGGTGATCACCGTCAGCGGACCCGTGACGCGCTCGCCGCCGCCAATCGCGCCCACCTGCTCGCTCGGCACGCCCAGCCGCTCGGAGAGTCCCCCGCGCCATTGGCGCAGCAGGTCAATCGTCGGCACCACCACCAGCGTGCGCACGCCGAGCCGTGCAATGGCTTCGAAGGCGACGACGGTCTTGCCGGCGCCGGTCGGCAGCACGACGATGCCACGTCCGTTCGCGCGCAGCCAGGCGTCCACCGCCTCGCGCTGGTAGTCACGCGGCGTCAGGTCGAGCCGCACCGGCTCCGGCAGCGCGAAGGGCGCGCGTCGCTCGGCGGCCGGCAGCAGCGCGTCGGGATCGGGATCACCGGCACCCTCAGATGGCGACTCAGGGCTGTCGTTCTCACGTTCTTCGCCTTCGCCTTCGGCGGCGGCGTCGAGCGCGTCAAAGAGGTCTTCCTCCGGGGCGATCTCGTCGCTCTGGGTGGCGTCGGTCACGTCGTCATTGGGGTTGGGCATTAGGTGAGTCCTCATGCTAGAACATTTGTTTGTGTTGTACCGCACATGGGTACTTAGCGCAAGTGCGGTGATCAATCCAGATGCGCGGGCACCTGCCTAGTGTGATATGCTCAAGACACCTTTGCCTCGTGAAACCTGGCTTCTCACGGGAGTCGCTTGCACACCAGCCGCACGCATATGCTTGCCAAAAGGAGGCTCGCGATGTCAGCGGACTTTCGGATCACCGCGCGCGATGGCGCTCCCGTGGCGCTTGTGGAGATCAAGAATCGGCAGAACTTGTCGCCCGATGTCGCTATTCAATACCGCCGCAATCTCCTTGTTCATGGCGCGTTGCCGCGGTCGTCGTTCTTTCTTCTCCTTTCCCAGGATAGGGGCTATATCTGGAAAGACGCGAGCGCGACCGACTTGGACGCAGCGCCGACGCAGACGTTCCCCATGTCACACGTTGTAGAGCGTTATAGCTTGATACCCTCGGATGGCCGCTTGACGGGCACCGCATTCGCCTTGCTCGTGCTCCCGTGGCTCAATGATCTGAGTAGCGGAAGACGCGACGACTGCCAGGAACCGGAGACATCTCTGGCTCAGACTGGCTTTCTCGATGCAATCCGAGGAGGACATGTCGAACTGGGAGTTGCGGCGTGATCGTGTACGTCGAATTCAACTTCATGCTGGAGCTAGCGCTTGGACAGGAACAATCCGCCGCGGCTGAAGCGATCCTTGCGGGTGCCGAGCAAGGCAAGCTGATCCTTGCATTCGCAGAGTTTGCGGTTAGTGAGCCATTTGCAACCTTGACTCAGCGGGGCAAGCGGCAATTGGAGTTGAGCAAGCGACTTGGAGAGGAGCTACGGCAACTTCAACGCTCAAAGCCACATCAGCCGGCGATCTCAACCATTCTCACGGCGCCAGCAATCCTGAGCAGCGTCGCCCAAATCGAAGCGGACCGCCTACGTGGCACCGTGGAGCGTCTGTTGGCGAGCGGCACAGCCCTCCATCTCGACTCGGCGGCATTCAACGGTGCCGTCGCCTACCAATTGCTGTATCAGCTTGCGCCGCAGGATAGCATCATCTATGCGGTGGTCGTGGCAGATCTGCGCGCCCGTCCAAGTGGCGAGTCCAAGGTCTTCATCAGCCGTAATTGGAAGGACTTCCGATCCCCTGACATCTTGGCCGAGCTGCAATCGCACAACTGCGCGTACGCCGAGAGTTTCGACGAGGGGTTGGCGCTCATCAATGCTCAGCCGTAGGGTTACTCGTCGGCGGTCAGCGGCAGCTCGAACCAGAACGTGCTGCCCGCGCCCGGCGCGCTCTCGACGCCCAGCGTGCCGCCGTGGCGCTCGACGATCGTCTTGCTGATGAACAGCCCAATCCCCAGCCCCACGCCGGAGCCGCTCTGCACCTCGATGCCCGGCACACGATAGAACCGCTCGCCCAGCCGCTCGCGCTGCTCCGCGCTCAGCCCCGGCCCCTCGTCGCGCACGCTCACCCGCGCCTGCCCATCGTTGACGCTGACCGTCACGGCGACCGGCGATTCCGGCGGCGAGTATTTGAGTGCGTTGGTCAGCAGGTTGATCAGCACCTGCCCGATGCGCGCGGCATCGGCTTCCAGCGGAACTGGCTCACCGCCACGCGGCAGCTCGAGCGCGATTCTGCGCTGCGGCTGCACCTGGCGCTGCTCGGCCACCGCCTCGCGCGCGATGGCCACGAGATCGCAGGGAGCGCGGCGCAGCTCCAGCCGGTCGGCGTGGATACGCGAGACATCTACCAGGTCGTCTACCAGTCGCGCCAGCAGCGTCGCCTGGCGATCGGCGCGCACGAGCTGCTCGTGCAGGCGCTCGAATACAGCCGTCGTCCCTTGCTCTCCCGCGCGCTTCCCATCCACCGCCGATGTCGCGAGCAGGCGCCGCACCGTACGCTCGGCCACCTGCGCGTTGGCCTTCACAGAGGTCAGCGGCGTGCGCAGCTCGTGGCTGGCGACGCTGAGGAACTCGTCGCGCTGGCGCGTCGTCTCCTCCGCGGCCAGTTGGGCCGCCCGCGCCGCCGTCAGTTGGTGCGCCAGGGTAGCGCGCTCCAGCGCCTCGCCTGCCAGTCGGCCCACGCCCAGCAGCAGGGCTTCGTCCCACGGTGCGAAGCCCGAGGCGGTGCCCCGCTCCGGCGACCGGGTGCGGCCGATCACCAGCAGCCCGATCAGACGCCCCCCGACGATCACCGGCGTGGTGATCGCCGTGCGCACGCCCAACTCTGATACCGCGCGTGGCGTCACCAGCGCGGCGTCGCGGTCGAAGCGCTGCGCCAGCACCGTGCCCGCCTGAAGCGCCGCCAGCGCCTCGGCTCTGGCCGCGGACGGCGCCTCCTGGGCATTGGATACCTCCACCTGCGCGCGCCACGCGGCTTCCTGCTTGGGGGTCACGCCGACCATCGCCAGGGGCACGAGCCGGCTGTCCTCCGTCACCAGCAGGGCATGGGCATAGTCGGCGGCCTCCAGCAATTGCAGCGCCTCGGCAATCTGCGCCAGCACGCGCGCCGGATCGGCGCTGCGCTCCGGGTCTGTCACCAGCGCGGCCACCCGCAGCAACGCCGTCAGCGCCGCCTGGGTTTGCAGCTCTAGCCGGCGGCGCTGGGTGACGTCACGTGCGACGGTGACGGCACCAATCACGCGGCCACCGGTAGCACGCAGCGGATTGCCGGTGATCGTGACCAGCCGGTCCTCGCCGTTGTGCTGCCGATAGAGCACGTCCTGCGCATGTTCTTCGCGCAGCACCTCGCCGCGCAGCACACGCGCCACCGGCATCTGATCGTCCGGCAGCGGTTCCCCTTGCGCGTCGCGCAGCATGAGCAGCCGAGCAAGCTCACCAGGCTGCTGGTCGAGCGCATCGGCCCGCGCGTCCAACTCGAAGAGCGCACGCGCGGCGGCGTTGGCGTGCAGCAGGTGCCCGTGGGCGTCGAAGACCGTCACGGCATCCGAGAGCGCCTCGAAGCTCGCGACCAGAGCCACCGTCTGGTGGCGCAGCTCGTCAGCGGAGGTGGGCGCCGGACGCGAGCGCAGCCAGCGCGGGCGCGGCAGCGAACGGGCACCCCGAGACGGGTTGGCGGAGGCGTCAGATCGCTTGCCGCCGCTCCGCGCGAGGGTCTCGTGCGTACCCTCTACGTCACCCGCCATCTAGGCCTCCTCACCAGTTCGTCCGCGGCACTCGCTAACAGGCAGCTTCACTGCCCCAACGACTTTCGCGGCGGATCTTCGCGTCATGCGGCTTCGAGAGTGCATGAGCGCATGGCTGACCTATGCCAGCAAGCCGCGTGCCGGTCCCGCTGGCCAGGGAGGGGCCGCGCCGCACTGGCGGGATAGTCCGCGCCGGGCAACTGGCAGCTTATCGGTCGGAGCCGCGCCAGAGGAAACTCGCCTCCCGCGCGGTGCCGATACTCGCGAGCACGTCGTCATCACTGAAGATGCCGTGCCCCAGCAGCAGCCAATATTCCTTGACGACTGAGGTCTGGAGCATCTGTGGCCCGTCGGTATTGATCGTCACCGGTACGCCGTGGCGCTTAAGGGTGGTCAGGATGTGGCGCAGCTCCTCGATGTCGCGCACCGCCCGTGTACGCAGGTTCGAGGTCGGGCAGACTTCGAGCACGATGCCGCGCTCCGCCACCCGCTCCATCAATCGCTCGTCGTAGGCCGCGAGGATGCCGTGGCCAATGCGGTCGGGGCGCAGGTGCTCGACCACCTCCCACATGTCCTCGATGCGCCCCTCCTCGCCGGTGTGGATGGTGACGCCCAGCCCGCCGTCGCGCGCCTTCTCGACCAGCCGCTGGTGCTCGCGGTACGAGAACGCGGGATTGGGCGGGCCGGCGATGTCAATGCCGATCACGCCGCGGTCGCGGAAGCGCAGCGCCTTCTCGACGATGATGCCGTTGAGCTCCAGCGGGAAGGTGCGGTCCATCATCACGATCAGGCCGGCGCGAATCTTGGGATACTCCAGCAGCGCGCGGTCCAGCCCGCGGATCGCCGCGGCGATGATGTGGTCGAGGTCCTGCTCGCCCTCGCGGTTGCGCTTCATGGGGTTGAAGCGCAGCTCCAGCGTGGTGATGTTGCACTTGCGATAGGCGCCGCCGATGATCTCGTAGACCGAGCGCTCGATGGCGAGCGGGCTGGACTGAATCAGCTCGGTCCAGCGAAAGATCAGATCGTACTCGGCAAGATTGTTGACCTTATCGGGGTGGCTGACGCTGATGAGATCCACGAACTCCCAGTAATCTTTGGTCGGCAATCGGATGCCCTGCTGATGGGCGATGCTCCACATGATGGCGGCGTCTACCGCGCCGCCGACGTGGGAATGCAGCTCGGTCAGCTCGGGGCGCTCGTCCAGGACACTCGCGGCGGCCACTCAATCCTCCTCATCCCGCGGGGAATAGCGGTCTTGTCTATGTCTATTCGGCAAATTGTACCACACGGCGGCGGGCGGGCGGCGAGCGGAGTCACATCCGAGCGCGTCGCGGCAATTGCCGCGGCCGCCTGGTGCGCTCGATCGCACAGTGTAACCATCGGCTGTGCAGGCTCGTCTTGCCGTGTGGCACATTTCGCGAGAGCGGTGCTCAGCAGCGGTCTCAGTCGCGGGAGGTCCACGTCATGGGCGACAAGTTCAACTTCTACGACTTCGTCGGCTACATCATCCCTGGCGCCGCGGTGCTGGCGCTCATCTACTGGCTCTATGTTGGAATGTTCCACCAGCCGGCTGATCTGGCGGTGGACTCGCTGGGCGACTCGATCATCTTCCTCGCCGCGGCCTATTTCGCCGGCCACGTGGTGCAGGCCCTCAGCCGCCCCCTCGCCAAGCGACTGGCTCCGAAGGCCTTCGATGAGCAGTACTCCAAGGAGCTCCTGAGCGCCAAGAATTCGCACTTCACAGAGGTGTTCAAGGCCGATCTCGTCAAAGCGATCGGCCAGGTCTTCAACGTGTCGGTCACCCTGTCGGATGACGCGCAAGACCGGCCGTCACAGAGTGTAGCGGCAGAGACGCGCGCGGAGGCCTTTGCCCTATGCTACGCACTCATCGTGCAGCAGAGTGCCGACACCCACACCGCGCTATTCGATGGCATCTACGGCCTCTTGCGCGGGATGTTCATGGTGCTGTGTCTGGCGATCCCGGTCGCCGCCGCCATCATCATCAGAAACACGCCGGCTGGAGATCGGCTCCAATGGGGCCTGGGCACCGCGGTCCTCGTCGCCGCGATCCTCGCGCTCCCGCCCGTCATCAGCCGCGCAAAGAGCTTCTCCGAGCAATTCGCGCAGTCGGTCTACCTCAGCTTCTATGCCTGGTACAGCGCGAAGCAGCCCGGTGGCAGCGGTGGCAGCGGCGGGGCATAGCGACTTCGCGTTGTCGCCGTCCTGGTGCCCTCGGCCCGGCAGGTGATCTGCGACAATGGGTGTGATTGCCGCTTGTTTATTGACTTCCGTGATGCAGGCTCTATACTTCTGCTAGCCATGACGTTGAGAGACTATTGAAGCGCCTCGGTTCCCCGCACACCCAGCGAGGGCACCCAAAGCCGCAGAGCGCCTGCGGCACGTCTCCGTAGTTCACGCGCGTAGTAGCGTACAAGCGCGTAGCAGATCGCCTCCGCGATTCCGGCGATCGCCAAGACACCAGCATCCCCCAACATCCCCGCATCGCGGCCGTCCACACGCAGCACGCGCCACACTCCAGGAGAGGGAGGAGACACCTCATGGTCCGCGTGATCATCTTCATGCAGGAAAACAAAACGACCGACTTCTACTTCCCCACGCTCGCCGCCTGGGGAGCGGATGTCAGGAACGACGGCAACCTGCTCGCCACCCCGCCCGACTTCGACCAGCCGCACGACCGCAACGCCTGGGTCCACTACAAGATGGGCGACTACTCAGCCGCCGACTTCCAGATTGACAACGACACGGTGATCCCGTACTACAGTTGGCTGGCAAAGCAGTTCACCTTCTGCGACCATCACTTCGGCCTCGGCTCGAACTCGACCCCCGGCCACATGCTAGCGGTCGGCGGCCAGACACCCACCCTGCGCAACCCCTCTTCGAAGCCCCAGCCGCCGGTCTGGGACCTGCCGACGATCTTCAAGCACGTCGAGCGCGGCGGATTCACCTGGGGCGCGTTCCCCAGCGACGGCAACTATCCCCTCCAGTACTACGCTGAGCTGGCGGACGTCGCCAGCAAAGCCCACATCTACGCGCCGGCAAAGTTCATCCCAATGGCGACCGCCGGCGAGCTGCCCGATTTCTGCTTCGTCTGGAGCCCCGGCGGCTCCGACGAGCATCCGCCGCAGAAGCCCGATCCCGCCTACATCCGGCGCGGCCAGGATCTCGTGTGGCAGCGCGTGGACGCCGTAGTGCAGGGCGGCGGCTGGGCGAACACCACGTTCATCCTGACGTGGGACGACTGGGGAGGCTACACCGATCACGTCGCCACGCCGGATGCCGAGGCTGTGCCCGACGCCCTGCACCCCCAGGGCTTCCAGGTAATCGGCGGCTCGCGCATCCCGCTGCTGATGTTTGGCGGCCAGGTCAAGAAGGGCATCGAGTCGAGCTGGCATTCGCACGCCAGCCTGCCCAAGACGGTGATTGACCTCTTTGGGCTCCCCCCGTTCGGTGTCCCTCGTGTTGACACCGCCCCATCGCTCGCCGGCTGTGTTGACCCGACCCTCAACAACCTCAAGCCGCCGGCCTACGGGTCAGCGATCGTGCAGCCCCCGACTCCCCATCCCACGCCACAGCCGGTCGTGCCTGCGCCATTTGGTGGTCCCAATGCCCATCCGCAGCCGATGCCGCCGCTGGTGGCGAACAACGGTGCGACCATTCCGGCGCCCACCGATGGCATCGTGCGGCCGCGCCCGCCGCAGCTCCCCTCCGAGGCCGGATGGGGCGGCCGGTCGGGGGCCGAGAAGGTGCTGCACGTCCACATCGCCAGCAGGCAGCACAGCGAGGCGTTTCACCGCGCGGTGGCCCGCACGCGCGCCCAACCTATCGCGATCGGCGATCTCGCCAGTGGCTTCCCTCCCACGCCGCAATTCGATCTCGTCTATCAAGGCGGCGAGACGCTGCGCGATCTCGTCTTTACGAATCTCTATGTCGGCGGCGACGCCGCATGGGCACCCAGCGACCGAACCAACATTGACACCGCGCTCGCCGCGGCGATGGCCGACGAGCAGCTCAACAACGTGCTGATGCAGTACTTCGGCAACCAGCCGATCACAGCGACCTTCAAGCCGTCGCAGGTGCTGCCGGGGAAAGCCGCGCATCACTACTCGCAGCAGACCGTCGAGCATCTGGTGGCGACGCTGGCGGGCAACGGGGCGCTGGCAGGGTTCGATCTGACGGGCACGGTCTTCAATTTCATGCTGCCCAAGAGCGTCACGCTCTCCGCGGGGCCCGATAGCTCCGAGCACGGGCTTGGCGGATTCCACGGCGAGGTGCAGACGCCACAAGGCATGGTGCTTTATGCGGTCGGGGTCTATTCGATGCACCGGCCCGGCAAGACCGATAACGGGATTGTGGCCTTCGACGAGCCGTGGAAGAACGTCGTCGCGACCTTCTATCACGAGTTGACCGAGGTGCGCACCGACGCCGACGTGAGCGGCACGCCGGGCTGGATCTCGCCGCCGATCCCCGAATTCGGCAACAGCAGCCAGGAGATCGGCGACATCCCGATGGACGAGGCGGGCGACAATCTGGGCCTGGTGATGAAGGAAGTGACGCTGACGACGCCGCTTGCCGGCGGCACCACCACGGTGCCGATCCAGCTCATGTACTCGAACTTCGTCCACGGGCCGGAAGGGCCAATCCAAACGCCCCATGGCGCCGAGACGGTCCCGACACTGGCGGAGGTTGGCGCCGCTGAGGTGCGGCCGCCTGCCGCGGAGTAGCGCCATATGGCCTGGACTGTTGCGACACACCCAACGGGCATATGCCACCAGGGTGCGCTCGCGACAGTCCCGCTACGCCTGCCATCAGGGCAATCGCCACAATGGGTGCCACGCAGCAGGTCGTGAGGGAGGAGATTGTGCAGGGTGGCCCCAGTGGGAATCGAACCCACATGACCGGTTTAGAAGACCGGTGCTTTGTCCATTAAGCTATGGGGCCGGCTCGCTGGTGATCGCGGGACGTGATTCCACCAGGTGTATGAATTGTAGGCACAGCGTGTCCCGTGGCGTCAACCTGCTGGACGGCGGCTGAGGTGCGAAACCCCAATCTCCACGAGGGCGTTGTACGAGGGCGCGCGCATCGAGTGGCGTCGTGGTACACTCAGCAGGGAGCGCTGCCGATCGCCGATCGACCATCGCCGGTCGCGCCTCCCTATGCCTCCGTACCCACTCGGGTGTGATACCGAGTGCTCGACTTCATCACGCTCAAAGGGCCATGCCGATGCCGGATGCCGACTGCGAATCCACCAGGGCTGATGCCGCAGACGCGCTGGGCATGGATGCCGCGGACGCGCTCGATCATCAGCCGGCCTTCTCGATCGTGATTCCGGCCTACAACGAGGCGCTGCGTCTGCCGGCCAGCCTGGACCACCTGCGCGACTACGTCGCCTCGCGTCCCACGCCGACCGAAGTGATCGTGGTGGACGACGGCAGCGACGACACGACGGCGGAGCTGGTAGAGCGCCACATAGCGGGGTGGCCGGGACTCGGTCTGCGGCTGCTGCGCGAGCCGCACCGTGGCAAGGGTGGCGCGATCCATGCCGGCGTGCTGGCGGCGCGCGGCGCCTACATCGCGCTGGCCGACGCCGACTTTTCGATGCCGGCCGACGAGTTCGACTGCTTCGGCGTCACGGCCGGGGACGCATACGACGTCGCCATTGCCTCGCGCACCGCGCCCGGCGCCACGCGCAGCGGCGAGCCGCCCAACCGCCGCATAATGGGGGCGACCTTCAGCCTCGTCGTGCGCGCACTGCTGGTGCCCGGCATCCGCGACACCCAGTGCGGTTTCAAGGTCCTGCGGCGCGAGGCCGCGCTCGACTTCTGCGCGCACCAGACCATCGAGGGCTGGTGCTTCGACGTCGAGCTGCTGCACATCGCCCGCCTGCGCGGCTACCGCGTGCGCGAGGTGCCGATCGCGTGGCACTTCGTGCCGGGCAGCCGCGTACACCCCTTGCGCGACGCGGCCAGCGTGCTGCGCGACCTGCTGGTCATCCGCCTGCGCAGTTGGCGCGGGCGCTACGGCGGGCACATACAGACGGCATCGGAGCCAATCGAGGATCAGCGTCAGCCGGCGTCGTCGCTGCCGTCTGCTCGCGTGCCATAAGCAGCAACCACGGCCCGCGCGCTGAGACACCAATGCCCGCTAGCATGGATCATTCCGCCATACTCAGTTGCCGTAGTGCAGCTCTCCATCGTGTCATGGATTAGCCGCGGTGCTTCAGACCGCCTGCCGGCTCCCAGGCCAATTGCCGCCTACCGGGATACCCCGTGAATAATCCGGGCTTGCGAGCTGGTTTCCGCCACCATGTTCACACCGCGTTGGTGCGCACAGGCCCTTCTGATCCAGCGAGCAGGGCATCGTAGATGGCGAGATAGCCATCGGCCATGCTCGCCGCCGAAAAGTAGCGCTCGACGTGCCGGCGGCAGCGATGCGGATCGATGCAGCCCGCGCGCTCCACAGCCGCCGTCATCTCTTCGGGCGTCGCGGCCAGAAAGCCGGTCTCGCCATCGGCGATCAGCTCCGGCAGCGCGCCGCGTGTCGAGGCCACCACCGGCGTGCCGCAGGCCATCGCCTCGCAGGCCACCAATCCGAACGGCTCGTTCCAGCGCGAGGGCACCAGCACGCAGCGCGCACGCGCCAGCAGCTCAACCTTGCGCCGGCCCTTCACCTCGCCGACGTACGTCACGCGGCCGCCGAAGAAGGGTCGCACGCGCTCCTCGTAGAACGGCACCTGGTCCTGGGCCGGCGGCGGACCCGCCAGGATCAGCTCGGCATCCAGCAGCCGGGCGACCTGGATGGCGATGTCGGTGCCCTTGCGCGCGTCCATACGGCCCATATAGAGCAGGTAGCTCGATTTGCGCTCGACCACGGGGAACCGCACGCACTCGATGCCGTTGTAGACCACCCCCACCACGTTGAGCGCCTTCGCCAGTGCCCGCTGCGAGCGGCTGATGGCGACGTAGGGGTGCTCCGGGAAGGCCGGCGCGATGGCGTGCTGGTAGTGCAGCGTGCTCACCACTGGCTTCCTAGTGGCCGTCACGAGCGCCGCCAGCGCGGGACCGACCGAGAGGCAGTGGTTGTGGATGATGTCAAAGTCCGCGGCCTGCTCTAGCGCTCGCGCCGCATGCACGAGCTCGTGGAGGTCGAAGTCGCCGATGCTTGCTGCCTCGGGGAACGCGACGAGTCGCGCGCTGGTGGTCGAGTCGGGATGCGCGAAGAGCGTGACCTCGTGCCCGCGCCGCACCAGCTCCTCAGCGAGATTGCCGGCCACCAGCTCCGACCCGCCGTAGCCCGCCGGAGGAATCGCCACATGCGGCGGTGCGATCTGCGCGATGCGCAGCCGGCGCCGCAGGCGCGTGGGGAGCTTGCCGCGGCTCGAAGCCAGGATGGGACCGCGTGGATCGCAGTCCACGTTCACGTCACCATCGCTCGCATCTCTGGCGGTCAACGTCCACGCTCCACTCTAGCCGCTCGGTGCGCGGCGTGATGTTCGATTCTCCAGGACGAGCACCGGCTCGGCGCGCTCGGGTCAGTGCGGAGGCCGCCTGGTAGGTCACGGCGGCGGCATTGTGGGGAACAGCCGCGGTCAACCTCCGTGATGCGGCGCCAGCGCCAGGCGCGCGCGGTCCTTGCGCGCCCTGTGCGCCCGCGGGGGAGCGAGCGCGCCGCGTCGTGCGGTCTACCTTTCCTGTGGCGCAGGATGTATGCCAGCCGCGGCGGGACGTGGGAAAACGACGCTGCCCGGCGGAGTGCGCTCCGCCGGGCAGTCACACGGTTCTGATCCGGCCCTGAAGGCCGGCGCGAATTGGAGATCAGCCTTTCGGGCCGACGAGATCAGCCATCGGCGGCACGTTGGCGGTGTCGCAGGTGAACGCCAGGCAACCCAGACCCCAGCCGGCCTCGACGGTAGCGAGCATCGAGTAGTGGTTGTAGGGCACCGACGAGGTGCGCGCCGTGTGGTCAGAGTGCGAGATGGTCAGCATCACCACGTGACCGCCGCCGGGCACCGCGTCGCAGCAGCCGCTCACGTCGCCGAAGGGGAAGTCGCTCTCATCCCAGGTGATGAAGATCACCGAGTTGCCGGTCCATGCCTGCGAGGCCATGATCTCGCCCACCGTCTGCTGCAAGAACTGGTCGCCGGTGGCGATCAAGTCCTGCTCGTTGTCGAAGCTGCACGGGTCGCTGGCCGGCGCGCCCCGGCCATGCATGTCGTGGCACTGGTCGGGGCTGATCCACGAAAAGTCAGAGACGTTGTTGCTCGCCAGGTCCGTGCTGAGCTGGCTGAAGTCCACGATGTGCGCGACGCGCGCGGGATCGGTCTGCACGTCTTGGTACGAGATGAAGGGGTTGTGCTTACGCTCGTAGAGCTGGTTGCCGCACGAGCTGGCGAGCACGTCGCCGTTGCAGAGCGCGTACGACTGCATGTACGCCGTCCAGCTCTTGCCGTGCGCTTCGAGCTGGTCCACGATATTGGGAACGTTAATCGTGGTGTCATTGTCGCTGGTGACGCCGTTGGTCGAGCCGGAGGTGGCTGCGATGTAGTTCGGCTGGCTGGGGTGGGTCACGCCGAAGTAGCTGGTCGCCAGGCCGTAGGTCTGCGCCGCGGAGTTGATCCAGGGGGCGTTGGGATTGCCGATCAGCGAGCTGTAGCTGGTGTTCTCCATCATGATGATGAAGACATGCTGGAAGTTCTTGAGGCTCGACCGGTTGCCGCTGCCGGGGTCGGCGCGCACCATGCCCGAGGGCGCCACCATCGCCGCCACCATCAGCGCTGCCAGCCCGACACCACAGATCGCCGAGCCGACCGCCAGCGCCTTGCGCCAGCCGTGCCATCCGCGCAAGCTCATGCTGTGCTCCTCTTTCTCTACCGCACCAACATCGTCGTCACATGTGAGCACACCAGCCGGCACGCTCCGGCCGGTTAGGCACTATTTTACCAGCGCCGAAGCTACTGAGCAAGCGCCTTTTGGCATAGGACGCCGTAATACACGCATCCACACCTGGTCCCAGTTCGCGCAGGCGGCCTTCGCGGCCCCGCAACGGGCCTTCCAGGCGCGGTTTCACCCACCGGCCGCTCTGCGCATCAGAGCAGGGCGCGCAGACCGTCGAGTAGCCGTTCCACGTCGCGCGGTGAGTTGTACCCCTGGATCGAGACGCGCACGAAGCGCCGGCCGCCCCACTCGTTGATCGGCACCTCGACGCCATGCTCGTCGAAGAGCCGCCGCTGCAGCTCCTTGGCCGGCAGACCCTCCGCCGGCAGCGGCAGCGAGGCCATCTGGCCGTACCACTCGTCGCTGTCGGGGCAGATCGGCGCCATCCCGGTGAGCGCGGCAACGTCGGCGCGCGCCTGGGCGAGCAGCGCGTGGCAGGCGGCGCGCACCGCGGGCCAGTCGTGCTCGCGCTGGAACGCGATGGCGGCAGGGACGCTAAGCGCCGCCGAGGGGTCGTGTGTGCCAGTCCAGCCGAAGAGGTCCTGAAACGCTGAGGGGCTCGGCTCGCGCGGACGCCACCCCCAGCTCACGATCAGCGGCTGGAGCATCGCCTGCCGTTCGCGGCGCGCATACAGGAAGCCGGCGCTCTTAGGCCCGCAGAGCCACTTGTGACAGTTGCCAGCGTAAAAGTCGGCCCCCAGGTCCTCCAGATCGAGCGGAATATGTCCTGGCGCGTGGGCGCCGTCCACCACCGTCAGGATGCTCCGCTCGCGTGCCCGGCGGCAGATCGCGGCCACCGGCAGCGTCAGCGCGGTGGGTGAGGTGATGTGGCTGACGACGATCGCGCGCGTGTGCTCGGTGATGCCCTGCCAGAGCTGCTCCACGACCGCCCCGGCATCCGTCACCGGCAGCGCAATCGGCTGCGCGCGGTAGCGGGCGCCCTGCCGCTCGCAGAGGTACGTCCAGGTGCGCTCGACGGCACCGTACTCGTGGTCGGTGCCCAGCACCTCGTCGCCGGGTCGCAGATCGAGCGAGCGCGCGGCAATGTTGACGCCGGTGGTGGCATTGGGGACGAAGACCAAGTCGTCGCCGTCGGCGCCCACGTAGGCGCCAAGTGCCGCGCGTGCCTCCGCCAGCAGGGTGTTGATGCGCCGGCCCAGCAGCTCCACTGGCTCGGCCTCCAGCTCGCGCTGCCAGCGCTGATATGTCTCGAAAACGGGCCGCGGGCAGGCGCCGAAGCTACCATGATTGAGGAACGCCACCCCCTCGCGCAGCAGAAACTCGCGCCCCGCGTTGCCCGCCAGCGGCGCATCCGAGGCCACACCTTCGCGCGATTGCATCTTCACCGCATCTCTTCCAGGCGCCGCCAGTCGCGACGCATTCTGCACCAAGAGCAGACCGCAGCCGCCATCGCCCTCCTGGCATTCATGCCCCGCACCTTGCGCCGGCCGTGCATGGCCGGCCGCGCCTTACTCTGGCTCTGGCGGTTGGATACTCTGCGCGAACTCGGCCAGCGCCGTCTCACACGACTCGCGATACACCGCCTGCTCAAACGCCGTAACACCTGGCCGACTCGCCTTGACCCGCTCCCACGCCTGCCCGGCGGAGAGACCGCAGCGCGCCGCCAGCAGGAAGGTGGCGACCAGCGGCCCACGGTTGTAGCCTGCCGCGCAATGCACGTAGAGCCGCATCGGCTTTCCGCTCTCCACCAGCGCTGCCTGCTCGCCCGAGAGCCACGTCAGCAGATAACACAGCTCGCCGGCGGACTTGGGCTGGCGGTCGTCGTGCCAGTAGAGATGATAGTAGCGTAGATCATGCTCGTCACAGAGGCGGCGGTCGCTCAGCTCGCAGGCGGCGCAGATGACGTGTGTCACGCCCTGCTCGCGCAGCCATCCTATGTGCTCCGGCCCAGGAATATGGCCACCAAGCAGCAGCCAATCCGCCACGCGCGAGACGCCGTATGGCGCATCATCGGCCATCTTGGTGCCTCCTTCGCTCATCCTCAGTATAGCGCGGTCGTCGCACTGAGGCGGCCGAGGGCGATGAGGAACACGTGGCGCAAGTCAGCCGCCATATCGTCGTCTGCGCTCACTCATTCCCCGCGTACCTGTACCGCTTCTGGCTCGAAAACACGATCTGGTTCAAGCTGAACGGCGATGACCAGACGCCGCTGACCGCCGGGGAGCGTCGCTACCTGGAGCACTACCGTCAGCGATGGCAGGCATCACCGCGTGATTAGCGCGCCAGCCACGGGCGCCACATCATCCCGCGCATCGCGCGCAAAGGGCTCGAGTCCAGCACGCGGCCGGGCCGCTATTGCTGGGTGGTCGAGCGCACGCTGGTCTGGCGTGGCTCAATTGCTTCCGACGGATGACTCTACGAAGAGTGCCCTCTAACCGGCGCTGTTATTTGCCATCCCTGCCCATGCCGTCACCGGCCACACCCAGCGCGTCCGTGTAGAAGCGGCGCGCGGCCAGCAGCAGGCGATCGCTCTGCTCGCGGTCGTCGAGCGTGCGGGCGACCATCAGCGTGCCCGCCATGCCCGAAAGCAGCAGCAGCGCCGTCTGCTCACGCTCGGCATCGCCCGTGCCCGGCAGATACGCCGCGATCCGTCGGGCGTACTCGCGCAGCACGTCCGCGAAGGGCGCGCGCACCTCCTCCGGCTCGCGGGCGATCTCGGTGCCCAACGCGGCGATCGAGCAGCCCGATTCTGGATCGTCACGGTGGCCGCGGCTGAGGTACGCACGGATGATGAGGCGCAGCGCCTCGTTCGGCGGCTGCGCGTCGGCGGCGGAGAGGATAGCCTGCGACGACTCGGAGAGGCCCCGCGCGCAGGCTTCGGCAACCAGTGCCTCCTTGTTAGCGAAGTGTGCGTAAAAGCCGCCGTGGGTCAGGCCGGCATCGCGCATCAGCGCCGGGATCGCCACCTTGCCGATGCCCTCGGCGCGAAACGCCCGTGCCGCCGCGGCGACGATGCGCGCCCGCGACCGCGCTTTGTGGGCCTTGGAGTACGGCATCCGCTTACGCCTCGTCTCTCGTTTGCCCAGTGCCAATGGTGGGGCCGCAGGGGCAGCCCGCCTCCGCCTGTGTGGTCGCGGGCGCCGCTTGCGCCGGGGGATACAGCGGCATCAGTATCTCACACTCACCCCAGCCACAGTCCAGTTTGAGGTCGGCGCTGGCCCTTCGTGCGAGCCGCAGCATGCGCGTGTTCTCCCACAAGACATGCCCACTGAAGACGCAGACCGCACGCTCGCGTGCCTCGTCTGCCAGCCGATCGAGCACATGGCGGCCCAGCCCCCGTGACTGCCAGGCGTCGGAGAGCAGGATGCCTATCTCGGCAGTCGTGCCGTCCGCCGCGCGGTCGAAGCGCGCCACGCCGATCACACAATCCTCCGCCTCGGCGATCAGCGCATAGGCTGATTCTCCATCGGCGGCGCCCAGCACAGCCACGCGCTCGGCAAACTTCTCAATCGGCGGGACACCAGCCATGAAGTAAAAGTAGCGCGTGCGCTCGCTGAGGCCGAAGAACATGCGTCGCAGCCGCGCGCCGTCCGCCGGCTCGGCCGTGCGCAGCCGCACCGCGGCACCATCTGCCAACCGCACCAGCGCGACCGATCGAGACTCATTCCCAGCAGTCATAACAACCTCCCTCTGCGGGGTGGCAGCTCGGAACATCTATCGCGGACATGCCCAGCGCGCTATATATGATGCTCATCATATATTAAAGTGCGGTACGTCAAGAGCATTAGGAATACCATGCGCATGCGCAACAGTTCGTGGGCGCGGACGCACCGCCAACCTGGATCATCTCCGCGGTTGCTCCAGCACACGGGCCGGCGCTTAGGGGAACGGGCGGCCGGTCCTCCGGCCCAGGCGGGCAATCCTGACTATCAGTCAATACGGTCGGCAGTAACGGCTGGAGCTGGGGGTATCGTCGAGGCTAACCTGCTTCCGACGGCCGGTTGGCGACCAGCCCCACAGTCGCACCGCCCTGTGAGCGCGCGAGCGGTGCGCCGGCCGGAGCGAGCGCCCCCTGATGTGCGACGGTCAGCGTCTGGGCGTTGTAGTTGATGGTGACGGTGCCGAGCATGCGCCACACGTCCGAGCCGACCAGCCCTTGCAGGCCGGAGCCGCGCTGCGTGCCGTTCAAATCGGCGGCGACGGCGGTATCGGCGGGGAGCGTCAGCCCCTCGATGTGCCAGTGCATGATGCGGATCGGCTGGGCCGGCGTGGTGCTGGCGATGCCGCTGATCGGCGCGGGCGTGCCGACGGGCTGCAGATTGAGCTTCTGCGCCAGCGGCGTATCCACCAGACTCGTGCTGGCGCCGGTATCGAGCGCGAAGGTGTAGGGGCCGGAGCCGTTAATCGTCACCGGCAGCAGCACGACGGTCGCCCCGTTCTGCCCCACAACCACCTGGACGGGGATCGTCACGCCGCCTCCCTGCGGCGAGCCGCCTCCCTGCGGCATGAGCTGCACGCTGCACGCGGCGAGCAATCCGAGCAGCAGCAGTGAAACGGCGCACACGCCGATCAGCGAGCGCACCCGCGGCCGGTGTGCGCGATCAGCCGTCTCCCCGGCACGTTGTCGCATGGCGGGCGATTCCTTTCTGTAGCGGTCTATCTCTGCGGAGATCCATCGTTCCATGATGGATGAGATCAACGTGGGGGCATTGGACTTCATTGCCAAGTATCATGCCATTGGGAGGTGATAGTGGGGACCGCTGCCCCGCGGATTGCCGCGCAGTCGGTCAGTCTGCCTCCGCCCACCAGAAGCCCAGCGGTGCCGCCGCCGCGTCGTAGGTTCGCAGACCCCAGTTGGTGCGCAGGCTGACGCCGAGGCGGCGATACTTGCACTCGGTGAAGAAGTCGTTGAGCAACCGGCAGCGGACACGGTCCGCCGCGCTCAGGTCCGCCATCACCCGCGCGTCGGACGGCAGGGTGAGCCAGCGGTCGTAGGTCGCGTAGCGCTCGCGCGAGTAGGCGGCCAGACCAGCGAAGAGGTCGGCAAGCTGGATCAGCGGATGGTCCTGCGAGCGTCCGGGGACGATGCGCTCGACCCGCGGCAGCTCCGCCGCCAGCGCGCCCCAGGCGATCACGCCCTGCTCGTCAGGCACGACGACGAACCGCGCGTCCGCCGGCCAGCGGCGGGGCAGGATGTCGCCCAGCAGCCGCGCCTCCATCTGGCGCAGCCGGGCGCGGTAGGGCAGCGCCGCTGTGCGCTGGGCGTCGCTTTCGGCCTCCCAGGTCAGCGTGTCCACCCGCAGCTCGCCCTCCTGCGCGCGATCGAGCGCCCAGCGTAGCAGCTTGCCAGCGGCGAAGCCTCCGCGGGCGCTGCGCACCTTCTCCCACTTGCACTCCGTGACGTTCGAGGCGGCCAACAGCGCAGCCAGCTCGCCCTCCAGCCGCGCGACCTCAGTCGCGGGTGCGCTCGCCATGCCCAGCCCGCGCACGCGCCCCACGTTGTAGCGCGTCTCGTCGCAGAAGGCAAGATGGGTAGCCGAGCTGCTGTCGAAGGTCACGATATTCTCGCTCCTCCCGGCGCGGCTGTGGGCTGCACGAGCCGGATTCCTGCGGAATTACTGGCACCGCCGTCGTCGCTGGCCCGCGTGATGCGACGGCTTATGTTGAGTGCGGTCGCCGATCTCGCGAGCTGGTGAAGATGTCGTGGACGGCGATGCATGCCGAACAACTGACGCCCTGGGAAAGGAGCAGGACCTCCTATGCCGGATGATGGCACCCCCCGCGCGCTGGACGCGGTGCGCCGCTCGGCGCAGCCGCTGACCGGCGCGGCGACCGATTTCGACCCGATCCTCCAGATGGTGGATAACGCGCGCTTCGTACTGATCGGCGAAGCCTCGCATGGCACCTCTGAGTTCTACGCCATGCGCACCGCGATCACCAAGCGCCTGATCGCCGAGAAGGGCTTCACAGCGGTCGCCATCGAGGGCGACTGGCCCGACGCTTACCAGGTGAACCGCTACGTGCGCGGCGCGAGCGATGCTCACAACGCCGACGAGGCGCTGCGCGGCTTCGAGCGCTACCCGGTCTGGATGTGGCGCAATCACGTCGTGCTGGAGTTCGTCGAGTGGCTCAGGCGCTATAATGACGCGCAATTCGATCCGCTGACCAGGGCCGGCTTCTACGGCCTGGACCTCTACAGCCTCTATAGCTCGATCGACGCCGTGCTGCGCTACCTCGAACAGGTGGACCCCGAGGCCGCCAAGCGCGCCCGCGAGCGCTACTCGTGCTTCGAGCACTTCCACCAGGACAGCCAGCGCTACGGCTACGCGACGACCTTCGGCGGCGCCGAGCCATGCGAGGCCGACGCGGTGGCGCAATTGGTGGAGCTGCGCGAGCACGCCGCGCAGTACATGCAGTCCGGCACCCTGCTGACCGACGACGAGTACTTCTACGCCGAGCAGAACGCGCTGGTGGCGCGCGACGCCGAGGAATACTACCGCACGATGTTCTACGGCAACGTCTCATCGTGGAACCTGCGAGACAAGCACATGGCGCGCACGCTCGACGCGCTCGCCACGCACCTGGCGCGCACCCGCGGCCACGCCAAGATTGTGGTCTGGGCGCACAACTCGCACCTCGGCGACGCCCGCGCCACCGAGCTGGGCGCGCAGGGCGAGCTGAACCTGGGCCAGCTCGTGCGCGAGCGCTACAACAAGGAAGCCTGCCTGATCGGCTTCACCACCTATCAAGGTGACGTGACCGCGACGGCCAACTGGGACGAGGAAGCGCAGCGCAAGCGTGTGCGCCCGGCGCTCTCCGGCAGCTATGAGGCGCTCTTCCACGAGGTCGGCATCCCGCGCTTCATCCTGCCGCTGCACACCGACAACCTGGACGCGGCGCTCAGGCCGGCGCGGCTGGAACGGGCGATCGGCGTGGTGTACCGCCCCGAGACCGAGCGGCTGAGCCACTACTTCTTCGCCGACCTGCCCGCCCAGTTCGACGCGGTGATCCACCTTGACGAGACCACGGCGGTCAAGCCGCTGGAGGACAATCACATGTGGCTCACCGGCGAGGCGCCGGAGACGTATCCAACCGCACTCTAACAGGGACACTGACTACCGTGCGCCTGCCACATGGTAGGCGCACCCGTTCATCGTCCCGTCGCGATTAGAACCTATCACCATACCCGCTGGATCGGGTATGGGTCGAATGCGGCATCGGCGCTTATGATCGGAACTCCCTCGACCTGGGCCTGGGCGATCAAAAGTCGGTCGAAGGGATCGCGGTGATGGAAGGGTAACGCGGCAACAGCAACCGCATGCTCTGTGCGCACGTCAATCGCCGTGATGGCATTGGCTTGAAGCTGCTGCGCGATAAACGTCTCAACAGGTGCAGTAAGCGAGAGCTTGCCGAGGCTGAACTTGATGGCGATCTCCCAAATACTCGCCACGCTCAGGAGGATCTCGTTGGACGTATCCTCGATGAGCGTGCGGGCACGAGCGCTGAGCTGTGGATTGCCTTCTACGAACCACAGGAAAGCATGCGTATCAAGCAGCAGCCTCATTGCATATACTCGGCAAAGTCCTCCAGCGGCGCATCGAAGTCATCGGCGATGCGCACCGTACCCTTCGCGCTGCCAAACTGCCGCTTGCCGTGGCGCTTGGCAACGGGCACGAGCCGCACGGAGTGCATCGTGTCTATCGCGATGACGACGCTTTCACCGTTCACCGCCGCTTGCAGGAGCTCGAGGAGGCGCTGCTGCGCCTCCTCCGGCGTGACGTGTTGCATGGTGCTCCCTCTATGAGCCGGGCACGAGCTATAGGCGCTCGATGATCGTCGCGGTCCCAAGCCCACCGCCGCAGCACATCGTTTGCAAGCCGTAGCGCGCGTCGCGGGCTTCCAGGGCGTGCAGCAGTGTGACGGCCAGCCGCGCGCCGGAGCAACCCAGCGGGTGGCCGAGCGCGATCGCGCCGCCGTTGACGTTGACCTTGCTCATGTCGGGATGAATCTCGCGCTCCCAGGCAAGCACCACCGAGGCGAACGCCTCGTTGACCTCGAAGACGTCAATGTCGTCCAGCGTGAGGCCGGCCTTCGCCAGCACCGCTTTGGTCCCAGGGATGGGGCCGGTGAGCATCATCACCGGGTCCACGCCGACCACCTTCTGCGCCACGATCCGCGCCCGCGGCCGCAGCCCTAGCTCGGCGGCGCGCTCTGGCGTGGTCAGCAGCAGCGCGGCGGCGCCGTCGCTAATCTGGCTGCTGCTGCCGGCGGTGATGCGCCCATCCGGCTTGAAGGATGGCTGTAAGCCCGCCAGGCGCTCCAGCGAAGTGTCGCGGCGCACACCCTCGTCACGCGAAAAGCTTGTGCCGTCGGCCAGCGCCACGCTCATCAGCTCGCGGTCGAAGGCGCCAGCGTCCTGCGCGGCGGCGGCGAGCTGGTGGCTGCGCAGCCCGTAGGCGTCCAACTCCTCGCGCGAGATGTTCCACTGCTCGGCGATCATCTCCGCTGAGAGGCCCTGATGCACCAGCGGATACTGTTCGAGCAGCGACGGCGGGAAGGGATGGCCGCCGGTGGCTGTCGAGGAGCCGATCGGCAGCCGCGTCATGCTCTCCACGCCGCCAGCGATCGTCACGTCGCAGACGCCGGCCTGGATCAGGTTGGCCGCGAAGTGCAGCGCCTGCTGGCCGGAGCCGCACTGGCGGTCCACCGTCGTCGCCGGCACCTCCACTGGGAAGCCGGCCTGCAGGACGGCGTTGCGCGCGATGTTGACGGCCTGCTCGCCCACCTGGCTGACGCAGCCCATCACCACGTCCTCGACCACGCCCGGCTCGACGCCCGCGCGCCGGACGACCTCGCGCAGCGCCTGCGCCGCCAGCAGCACCGGATGCACGTCCTTGAGCGCGCCGCCGCGCCGCCCGATCGGCGTGCGTACGGCCTCGACAATCACCACCTCGCGCATAGCTGCCCTTCCTCTCGCAACTGCCCACGATACTCCGCGTGGCCGGCTTGAACTCCATTATAGCCCGCCACAGCACACCTTGCTCTTGAAGCACAGGCTATCCGGTGAATTTCATTTCCGCTTTACAGATACCCTTCGGAGGGTCTTGACAACGCGCGAATCGCTAGATACACTGTGTGCGACACGCCGGCCGGTTGTTATGGCTGGAGGAACGCCGCAATGGGATCAACAATTTACCATCGTGGCTCGTTGCGAGCGATAGTCGCCGGACTGGCATGCGTAATACTTGCGATCCTCGCGGGCTGCACGCAAGTGCCGCCACCTCCCAAGCTGCCTAGCGGCTGGACGCTCTATCGCGATAAGCAGTTCGCCTTCCAGATGCCTATCCCGCCGGGCTGGCACACTGCGACGATGAGGGATGGCCCCAGCGATCGACCGGCGTGTGTCTATGTTGTCGGCATTCTGCCGCCCGGCGATCACACCCAGCTCACCGACTTAGCACTCTCCAACGATCCCGAGCTGATGTATGTCATGGTGAATATCACCTGCCCCGATTGGGGGACAATCATGCCCGGCCTCAAAGAGACGGCCGTCACGGTAGACGGGAAGGCGGCACAGCAGTATGACTCGCAGATTCCCGACACGTTGATTGGCCGCTCCGTCGTGGCGGAGTTCGGCGGCCATCGTTACATCTTCCACGTGCAGACGCCGATCACCAAGGGCCCGGGGGATCTCGGTATCTTCACCGAACTGCTCAAAGGTTTCCAATATACAGGCTCCTGAACGGTTGCCACTCTTCCCACAGGGATATCCTGCGCTGACCTTCGATCACCAGCGCGCGCAGTGGGCCAGGCGCGAGCGCGGCCTGCGCTACTGTACAATGACCGTCAGGTTCATGCCCTGATGGACGAGGCAGTAGATGTGGTAGGTGCCAGCCAGGAGCCGCGGAGTGGACGAAGAGTAAGAGTACGGGACCGCGGCACAAGTGCCGTCAGGTCGCGAGGCGAATGAGAGTGTGGGATGACTCTCATGGCAGTTGCCGGCGTGTCGTGACTCCATCCTGCTTCCGCGGCCAAGCTCAACGGGTGGTGCTCGACTCCGCCCGCATGCCATAGCCGATGACGTAGGCGATGGCGGCGACCATGAAGCCCAATGCCATCAGCAGCGAGCTAAAGTCCTCAAAGTAGTTCATGAAGCTCGCGCCATTCATGCCGGCCGCCCAGATGCCGAAGAGGCCTACCGCCGCGACGACAATGCGCCCACGCCGCCGCGCCACGATGGCGAGCACGAGCAACCACAGCGCGGCAAGGAACAGCAGTAGCCCGACGATCACGTGCAGCCGGAGCGCCGCCACGGCGTTGCCCAGCGCCCAGACGACATCCTGCGCGACTCCTGAGAAGTACTCGGAGGCATGGGCTCCGGGATGGGCCGTCGGAACCGTGACGAAGAGGTTGGCGAGCATCCCCAGCAGGAATTGCAGCCCCAGCAGCCCGAGGATCGTCGCCAGCAGCACGCGGTAGCGCCGCGTGAGCGCGGCAGGTGTCTCGCCAAACAATGCCTTCCACCCCCGCATGTTGAAGCCTCCTCATGTGACGCGGTTACCTCGCACCCCGAAGCGTACTGGGAAGCGCGGCACCGTGAAAAGTACGCTTGTCATGAGGCGAATGTGACAACGATCACGACGCGCGTGCCCTCGGCCGCGACCCCCTCCCCTACCGGCGCGGCACATGCCTGGGGCGGCTAGCCGCTGGCGGGCACGTCCATCCACGCGCGCAGGCTGCCGGCCAGCGCCTCGAACCACTCCGCGCCGAACTCCGCCGGATGCCAGCCGCCGGCTAGCGCGCCCGCCACACCGACGCCGCGAATCCAGAGCTGGCGGATCGGCACGAAGAGCGGGATCGTCGCCAGCGCGGCGTCCGAAAGCGGGCGCAGGCGCATGTAGCTCCGCAGGAAGGCTCCGAAGAGGACTTCCGCCTCGTCCCCCGCCATCTGGGCCGGCTCGACCATATGCCCCAGCGAGCGGCGTAGCGAGGCGAGGTCATAGGTGCGCCAGCCCATGCCGAGGCAGTCCCAGTCCATGAGCGTCGGGGAACCCTTGTCGCCGTAGAGGACGTTGCGCTTGTGCAGGTCACCGTGGCACAACCCCCAGGCCGGTGATTCGCATGGCAGGGCGAGCGCCCGCAATCGCTCCGCCACCTCCTGCGCCCGCGCTGTCAGCGCGTCCCACAGCGCCAGGTGTTGGCGGCCAAGCGGGGCGAGCATACGCAGCGGCTCGTCGAGCAGATAGGCGAGATCGAGCGTTGGCCGGTGCGTGGCGGCTGTGAAGGGAATCGTGTCGAGCGCGGTGTGCATGCGCGCGGCCAGCTCGCCGTAGCGCGCGGCCTGCGCCGGCGTGGGATAGGCGGCGACCGGCGCGCCCGGCACGAAGCGCACCAGCAGCGCGAAACGCTCGCCCTCCGGCGCCAGGACCGACGTCACGTAGTGCCGGTCGCGCCGCGCGACCGGCGCCTCGACCGCAACTCCCATAGCCGCCAGCGCGGCGACGATCCGCGCCTGCTCCTCCACCGACTCCAACGCCAGCCCGCGCTCGTACGTATGTACGCGCAACACGTAACGCCCGCCGTCGCCGGTCGTGACCAGGTAGTTGTCGTGCGCGCCGCGGGCCAGCAGCCCGCAGACGAGCGGCGGCACGAGCGGGTACTCCGGCAGCACGCGCGCGGCCAGCGCCGCGCCATCCAGCACCGACGCGAGCGCCGGGAAGACCGCATTCACCACGGCCATTCCTTCCAGTTACCACATGATGGTGGCGCTTTGCAGAAGCGCAGTGTTTCGAGCAGGATGCCCAGCGGCCGCTCGCCCCACGATCGGTCGGGCCGCGGGCCGCGCTCCAGCAGCGCCAGGGCGAGGTGCAGGTGGCGCCAGATGACGCGCGCCTCGGCGGTCTCGTCGTCCTCCAGCGGCGCGAACTCGCGGTGCCCCTGCAGCACGAACGGCGCGGCGCGCAGCGGCATACCCGCGCAGTCCCAGGCGGGATCGCGCCACTGCGCGTCGCCCCAGTCGATCAGCGCGGCATACTCATGCGAATCGGGCGTCACCAGCACGTTAGCCGCCTGCACGTCGGCGTGGCAGAAGCGCAGCGGGCGCGCGGGCTGTAGGGGCGTCCGGTGGATGCCCACGGCGGGCGCGAGGCGGTCCAGCCAGGCGATCAGCCAGCGGGCGTCGGCAGGACCAAAGTAGCCCTGCTCGGCGCGCAGCTCGACCAGTGGGCGAATGTCCTCCGGCACCTCGTGGCGCAGCAGCGCGAGGGGATCAACGTGCATGACGCGCGTGTGCAGCAGCGCCAGGTCGCGGCCAACCGCGCGCCACATGTCGGGGGTCACGTCGGGATCGAGCCGCAGCGACTCCAGCGGCACGCCGCGCACACGCTCGTAGATCGCGTACGGCACGGGCAGTAGATCGAGTGCCTCGTCGTAGGCAACCACCGCCGGCGTGCGCACGCCGGC
>DASVAA010000062.1:0-7423 GCA_036376595.1 Ktedonobacterales bacterium
GCTTTGTTCAGGTTTGCTCAGCATGCTAGCAGCACGCTTGACAGCAAACAGCAAATCTGTTACGACATGACACAAGATAGAACAGCAATACGCCAGATATAGAAGAGGAGGAGGTGAACACCAAAAGCGGTCTGACATCGACAGCACACAAGGGATGTGGAGGATAGTGTAGGGAGGAGACTAGCTGTGGATGATATGCAGGATGAGATGCAGGATGAGATGCTCGTCGTGGTGAGTGCATACCCAGGATGGGAAGATCGCCTTTCTCGGCTGGCCCGTATCCCCAGACGTAGCGTCATCTGTGTCAGCGATCCAGCGGACTTGTCCCGTAAATTGTCCCCGATCCCCGCCGAGGCGCAGGGAAGCGGCCCGGTTTCATTTAGCCGGCTTGTCGGTTTGATCCTTGACCTCTGCGCACCGCCGCGCAACGTGCGGTCTCTCAATAGAGCGTTCGCTGAGACGCCACTTAAGGCTGATTCTCTGGGCCAGGAGATACGCCTAGCATGGTGTTTCGATGCGCTGCTAGCGACAGCACCCGTCTTGCGGTATCAGGCGCTCATCGTGGTGAGCTACGGCCGGCACTTCGAGGCAGTATTCCGTCACCACGGCGTACCCTTAGTGCGGCAGGTCCACCCCGATGCCGATGACGCTACCTGGCGCGGAATCTTCCGGCAAATATTAGCCCGCTCACCTGATGCATTACAATCTCGCAGATCAGGCTCTGCCGCGGGGGGCCGCGAGGCACCCGCTTCCACTGTGTGTTTCACAGATCGGGCAAAGATTGACTTGGACAGGTGTATGCTCTATCAGAATCAAGGAGAAGTTGCCCTGACCGGCCAGGAGGTCCTTATACTCAGGGTGCTCGCTTTGTATCCCGGTCGGTTCTTCACAGCCTCCGAGTTGGCCCAACACCTCGCGAGACCACCCGATTACCCGGACGCGCACTGCATTGAGCAGACGATCTACGGTCTGCGCCGGAAGCTGGGCGAGACAGCAAAGGGATCCCAAGCCCTCGTGAGCAGGCGCGGGCTTGGCTACGCGCTGTTCGTCCAGCAGCGCTCACTGGCCGTCGTGTGAGTTCCCTGCCCCAAAGTCGTCGTCCCCCAATTACGAGCAGTGCCCTCAAGACTTCTCCGCCAATCCTGGGCTTCCGCTGGCGCTAACATTTCCCCATCTCGCGGCGCATGTGAGGCGCGCCACTGGCGCTACGCCGCGCGGGGTGTACAATAGCGCCAGCAGATAGCCCCAGGCGCCGGGCGGCCAGCGGGAAGGGGATGACAGATGCGTGGGGACGATCACGAGCGGGGTGGAACGCCGCCGTTTGGCGACTACGGGCGCTTCCAATACGATGCGGACGGCGCGGAGCAGATGGACGATGGCGACGGCGATACGCCACCCGAAGAGCGCACCGTGCGCATGCCCCCCAATATGCTCCCGGAGCACCTCTCGCCGCCGCGTCCTGTGCGTATCGTGGACAGCACCAGTTCGCGCAGGCCGCTGTGGCTCGGCATCGTCGCCGTCGTGCTGGTCGTGGCCGTCATCGGCGGCGGCGTGGCCTACGCGCTGCACGGCCAGGGCGGCAGCAGCGGCAAAGGTCCTCACGGCTGCGCGAGCAATACCCCCTGCTCTGTCGCCGACGCCTATCTGCTGGCCTACACTGGCTTCAAGTTCGAGCAGATGTATGGCTACACCTCCGCCGCCAGCCGCCAGCAGTTCAGCGACCCCAAGATTCTGCGCGGCGCCTACAAGGACGCCCACGACTACATCGTCAACCGCACGGCGGCGATTCTGAGCGAGGCGGAGGTCTACGGCCTCAGTGCGACGCCCGGCGACGCCGTCACCAACGGCCCCTCGGCGGCCACGGTGCCGGCGCGCATCGTCATGCAGAGCACGCGCCTGGGCACGTTCACGCAGGACATTTCGATCCCGCTGGTGCTGGAGGGCGGCACCTGGCACGTCACCTGGACGCCGGGCCTGATCTTCCCCAAGCTGGACGACCCTGCCAACGACTCGACCTATTCGCGCCTGGTGCACATGGTGCCCTATGACGCTGCGCGCGGCACGATCTACGACGCTGCCGGCGATGCGATCGCCAAAGACGACATGGTGGAGCAGGTCGAGGTCACGCCGGGCCAGATCAAGAATGAGAGCGCGCTGGTCAGCACGCTGAGCAAGGCGCTCGACATGACGCCGGACGAAGTGCGCGCCAACTACGACGACTCGCGGCCCAACGTGACCTTCCTGATCCGCACCATCACCACACAGTGGTACAGCTCGATTCAGTCAGCGATCTCCGGCCTGTCGGGTGTGAGCATCCAGGCGGCGACGGGGCGTGTCTACCCGTACGGTGTCGGGCTGGCGGCAGTGACGGGCTACGTGGGCGACGTGACGCAGGACGACCTCAAGAACGACACGTCGCACTACTACGAGGCGACCGACCAGATCGGCCGCGCGGGCGTCGAGGCGTGGGGCGAGCAGTACCTGCGGCCGACCAAGGGCGGCAAGCTGCTGATCGTCGAGCGCAACGCCGACGGCACCCCCGGCCAGCCCGATTACACCATCGCCGAGCGCGCCGCCGTGCCGGGCGACGACATCCACACCACCATCCTCCTCAACGACCAACAGGCGGCGATGGCCGCCATCCAGGCGCAGTATAACGCTGGCCATGGCAAGGGCAAGGGCGTCTTCGCCGTTGACCCCACGACCGGCGCCGTGCTGGTCATGGCGAGCTATCCGATCTACGACCCCAATCTGCTCTCGCTTGGCCCCACCAAAGAGGAGGTTGACGGCTACAATGCCAGCGGCGCTTTCCTCAACTACACGATCCGCGATCCGCGCGCCGTTGGCTCGGTCTTCAAGGTCGTGGACCTCTCCGCCGCGCTGCAGAACGGCATCTCGCAGGACACAACCTTTACCTGCAAGGGTTCGTACCAGGTGCCCGGCGAGAGCACGGTGCGCATCGACGATAAAGCGAGCGGACATGGTACGCTGAGCCCCGCGCAGGCTCTGGCGCCCTCGTGTGACGTGATCTTCTGGCAGGTGGCGATCAAGCTCAACAGCATGGACCCCAACATCCTGCCGAAGATGGCGAAGGCGATGGGCTTCGGCGCGATCACGGGGGTGGTGGGCGTTCCCACCGAGGATGCGGGGCTGGTGCCCGACCCGCAGTACGAGGCGGGCAAGGGCAAGACGTGGAATGCCTCGTTCGCCGCCGACCTGGGCGTTGGGCAGGGCGACTTCATGGCGACGCCGGCCCAGGTGGCGATGATGACCGCGGCAATCGCCAACAACGGCACGCGTATGCAGCCGCGGATGGTAGCCCAGGTGACCAGCAGCTCCGGCGCGGTGGTGCAGACCTACGCGCCCAAGAAGGTGGGCACGCTGCCAATCTCGGCCGACAATCTGGCTGTCGTTCAGGCCTCCATGCTGGCGGCGGTGGGGGACCCCAGCGGCACGTCGTATTCCGTTTTCTACGGTTTCCCGCAGCGCGTGGCCGGCAAGACGGGCACGGCCGAGTCCGGCAGCAACAACTCACCGCACGCCTGGTTCACGTGCTATGCGCCAGCGTCGCCGGTCGGGGGCCCGCCCGTGACGCCGACGATGGCGATCGGCGTCGAGTCACAGTACGCTGGGTTTGGCGATCTCTACGCCTCGACCGTCAGCCGCACGCTGCTCGCTACGTTCTTCAATGCGAAGTGAAGCACCCAATGCTCCTAGGACACTCGTCTACCCGTCGCCAATTCAGTTAACATCGGCATATCAAATCGTCTGCTGTAGAGGGAGCGAAGATGCTCCCTTGCCGCGATTCGGGGCGACGACGACGAGGAAGCGGAAGCGGCCCGGCGTTGGGGGGAGGAGCCGCGTGTGCGTGCGGGCGCCGCGCGTGGGGAGGCGGAGACGGCTATGACAGCAGTGCTGGTGGTGGACGACAGCGACACGATGCGCCAGCTCGTGCGGGCGATGCTCGAACCTGAGGGCTACGTCCTGACCGAGGCGGAGGACGGTGTGCGCGGGATGGAGGAGCTGCGCGCGCGGACCGAGCCGGGCGTCGTGCTGCTCGACTACCGCATGCCCAACATGGACGGCTGGGAGGTGCTGCAAGAGGTCGCGGCCGCTGGACCGCCGCTGACGCGACACGAGTACATCGTGATTACCGCCGATGCGAGCACTTTTCCCGCGGCCTACATCGAGCTGCTGCGCGTGATGTCCATTCGCGTGCTGCCCAAGCCCTTCACCAGGGATGTGTTGAGCGCGGCGGTCGGGCAGGCGGTTGAGCGGCTCTGCGCGCCCCCGCCCGAGCCGCTGCCGGTCGATTCGGGCAAGTTTGGCGGGTCATAGCTATGCACGAGGAACTGAAATACGAGGTAAGCATCAACTGATCGCCGCGCGATGGCGTGTACATTGCGCGAGTGCCTGAGCTGCCTAGCTGCATGGAGCATGGCCACACCTACGAGGAGGCGCTCGCCAATGCCCAGGACGCGATGCGGCTGTGGATCGAGACGGCGCGCGAGGATGGTGAGCCGGTCCCAGTGCCGCGGAGCTTGGCCGCCGCGACGCGATAGAGACAACCTAACACAACAGCGCCCACCACCGGGGGCCGGTCGTGCCATGCCGTGATCTGGATTCCCTGGCGGCCCAACCTGCCTCTCGCCGCGCTGCGTGGCCGCCGCAGGCTACGGGTGCCTCACATCCAGCGTATGGCTTGCCCACGTGACGCTCGCGCCGGGTAGAATAGGCGCAGGTGAGGCCCTGGAGTGGCCCCAGCGAGCGAGAGGGCGAGAGAGCGAGCGCACGGCATGGCGGTGATACGCGTAGGGATGGGCTACGACGTGCATGCGTTCGCGCCGGCTGAGGCGGGGCGCGCCCTGGTGCTGGGCGGCGTGACGGTCCCCTACGACCGCGGGCTGGCGGGCCACTCGGATGCCGACGTGCTGCTCCACGCGCTGGTGGATGCGCTGCTGGGCGCGGCGAGCCTGGGCGACATCGGCACACACTTCCCCTCCAGCGATGCCCGCTGGCAGGGCGCGCCGAGCGTCACGTTCGTCACGCATACGCTTGAGCTGCTACGGCAGGGCGGGTGGCGGGTGGTCAACGCGGATGCGACGCTGGTGGCGCAGCAACCGCGACTCTCGCCGCATGTGCCGGCGATGCGCGCGCGGCTGGCTGAAGCATTGGGCATCGCGCCCGACGCGGTGAGCGTGAAATCCAAGACCACCGACGGGCTGGGCTTCACTGGGCGCGGCGAGGGCATCGCGTGCTACGCCGTGGCGCTCATCGAGCGTGACTGAGAACGAGGCGAGACGGAGGGAGGGCGCACATGGCCGTCAATACCATCTTCCGGCCAGGACTCTTCGCCGGCAAGACGATCGTCGTCAGTGGCGGCGGAACGGGCATCGGCCGCGCTATCGCGCGCGAGCTGGCGGCGCTGGGAGCCACCGTCGTCATCTGCTCGCGCTCGCTGGAGCACCTGGAGCCGGCGCGCGACGAGATTCTCGCTTCCGGCGGGCAGGCGGTGGCATACCAGGTGAACGTGCGCGATCCCGACGCGGTGGCGGCGCTCTTCGCCCAGATTCAGGAGCGTGACGGGCGCGTGGACGGGCTGGTGAACAACGCCGGCGGACAGTTCCTCAGCCCGGCGGAGGCGATTACGCCCAAGGGCTGGCACGCGGTGCTCGAAACCAACCTGACCGGTACGTTCTCCATGAGCCGCGCGGCGCTGGATGCGGGCATGCGCGAGCACGGCGGCAGCATCGTCAACATCGTGATGGAGATGTGGCGCGGCTTCCCCGGCATGGCGCACAGCGGCGCTGCGCGGGCCGGAGTAGTCAACCTGACGCAATCACTGGCGCTGGAGTGGGCACAGTATGGCGTACGCGTCAACGCGGTCGCGCCGGGACTCATCAACTCCAGCGGCCTCAAGACGTATCCGCCCGAGGTGCAGGCGACCTATCAGGCGATTGCCAAAGAGGTGCCGGCGGCGCGCATGGGCACCGAGGCCGAGATCGCCGCCGCGACCACGTTCTTGCTCTCGCCCGCCGCGACCTTCATCTCCGGCACGACGCTGAAGGTAGACGGCGCCGGCTCGCTCTACCGCCTTCAGGGCTACACCATCCCCGACCACGCGCCGTGGGACGCCTTCGAGGGCGAGAAACGGTGAACGCGGAGGGCGTGGAGAAGAGATAAAGAAAAACGCGGAGGGCGTGGAGAAGAGAAAAGAAAGTCGTATGTGCGCGATGGCACGCCACATTGACGGGCATCGGCCACCAGGCCACTGCTCAGCGTAGGGGCGCGACATGTCGCGCACGAGCGCCGCAGCAGGCAACACTATCCGAAGGGCAGGCAGACGATGGAGCATACGACGACGCGGCCTGACGAGATGTCAGCGCTCACGCGCGACGACGACACGCCCATGTCGCAGCGCTCATCCCCCGACGAGATGCCCTGCCCAGTCTGCGGCCACCCCATGCCCGACCTCAAAGGCGGCAAGGCGAGCATCTGCCCGGTCTGCGGCTTCAAGGATAGCTGCTGCTATTGACCCTGATTGGCCGCGCGGCGGCTCACGAGTGGTGCGCGGCGGTGGGCTGGTAATTGCCGGCGGGCGTGCGGAAGGCGACGTTGAGGCGGTTCCAGCCGTTGATGGCGATGATGGCGAGCGTCAGATTCGCCAGCTCGGCGTCGCTGAACTGGCGGCAGGCCTCGTCGTAGACCGCATCGGAGACTTCCCGGTCCGTTAGCTTGGTCACCGCTTCGGTCCAGGCAAGCGCGGCGCGCTCGCGGTCGCTGTAGATTGCGGCCTCGCGCCACACATCGAGCATGAAGACGCGCTGCGCGCTCTGGCCGGCGGCGAGCAGGTCCTTGGAGTGCATGTCCACGCAGAAGGCGCAGCCGTTGATCTGCGAGGCGCGCAGGCGCACCAGGTCGAGCAGCACGGGATCGAGTCCCGACTGGCTGTGGATGTAATTCTCCAGGCCCATCATCGCCTGCGGAATGCCGGGTGCGGCCTTGCGATACGAGATGCGATCGGACATCGAAAGCAGCCTCCTCTACACGACGAAAAGCGAACACACGCCCGCGCGCGGGGGTTCGTGCGTAGGGACGCATGGCATGCGCCCTCCGCGCTCCAGACAAACGCCGTGACAGACAATAGCGCGCCAATGGCCTATCGCCAAGGGCCATTCCTCTCGCACGGCGCCGGTCCAATGCGCGCTGCCCGCCAGTGGAGGCCGCGTGGGACGATGCGGAGATGGCCCCGGCGCGCGAGGCGTAACGTCCACATGAACGAGCCACTGGATGGGCGGCCGGCGTGCCGCGTTATGATCGGCCGGGGTGATGTGTGCTGCCCCGCGGCGCGGGGGCGCGCGGTGAGAGGCCAGGAAGAGGGCGAGGAGCGATGGCGGAGCTGCGGCGGGTGTGCGTCTTTTCT
>DASVAA010000063.1:0-41795 GCA_036376595.1 Ktedonobacterales bacterium
AACACCTGAAGCCGGTGGGCTAACCGGGCGCCTCGTGCGTCCCGGAGGCAGCCGTCGAGGGTGGGGCCGGTGACTGGGGTGAAGTCGTAACAAGGTAGCCGTACCGGAAGGTGCGGCTGGATCACCTCCTTTCTAGGGATACTTCGACGCTTCCATCTGGGCTTTGGCCCCGATGACGTCGCGAATCCCAGGTCGATCCGGCACGTCTCTCGCCAGAGAGCTTGCCGGCAACACTTGGATATGCACAGGTTCCTCGTGCTATACTGTGCACGTCACGAGTGTGGTTGCCCGCGTATTGCTTCTCACTCTTCAGTTGGCGCAGTGTCCCGTGGCGCGCAGTATCTCTCTCGCGTTTCTGGTGCGGGCCTGTAGCTCAGTTGGCTAGAGCGCAGTCCTGATAAGACTGAGGTCCCCTGTTCGAGCCAGGGCAGGCCCACCAACCACCCGCACATTGCCAAGCGAAGATGAGTGATCCGCGAGCGAGGTCGCGACGGCGCTGTCGTGGGGGCGTAGCTCAGCTGGGAGAGCATCTGGTTTGCATCCAGAGGGTCAGGGGTTCGAGTCCCCTCGTCTCCACCCACGTTTCTACCCGGCCGATGCCGCTGCCCGCCGCGAATGGTTGTATGCGCGGGGAGGCTGGTGACTGTAGCGGAGGGGACCCACCCGTTCCCATCCCGAACACGGTCGTTAAGCCCTCCAGCCCCGACGATACTGCAGGGGCAGCCCTGTGGGACAATAGGACGTTGCCAGTCTCCCCGCGCACACAGCTTGTATCGCCGACACGCGGCACGTGCGTCAGCAGCAGTGCCTCGCGTCACGCTCGCCTCGTCTTCGTCATGCAACGCATCGCATCGCGCATCATACGCTTCCGCCCGATCGGCGCGGGGAGGCTGGTGACTGTAGCGGAGGGGACCCACCCGTTCCCATCCCGAACACGGTCGTTAAGCCCTCTAGCCCCGACGATACTGCAGGGGCAGCCCTGTGGGACAATAGGACGTTGCCAGTCTCCCCGCGCCGATCGAGCGGCTGTTCCGCCCGAAGCTCTCCGCTTCGGGCGTTTCTTTTTGTCGTCGCGCCCCAGGCCGCGCCATGACACGAAGGGAGTCGCTCACCATGCCCCTCACCCTGCGCGAGCTAACCCCCGCCGATGACCCCCGCCGCGCCGAGCTGCTCAACCTCGCCGCCGCCGAGCAGGTCACCGCCGCCGACCTCGCCGCGTGGCGCCGCGCCGAAGATCCGCGGCGTATCACCTATCGCGCGGGCGCCGAGGACAAAACCGGCTGGATCGCGGGATATGCCCACGTGCTGCGCGATCCCTGGCTTGAGGCTGGCAGCTTCTGGATGCACGTCGCGGTGGACCCCACGACCCGCCGGCGCGGCGTGGGAACCATGCTCTTCGCGGCCGTGCGCGACTTCGCCCGCGCGCATGGCGCGACACGCTACCATGCTGAGGCGCGCGACTCGCTGCCCGAGGCGCTGGTCTTCGCCGAGCGCTGCGGGTTCGCAGTCGAGCGCCACATCTTCGAGTCCACACTCGACCTGGCGGCCTTTGATGAGGTGCGCTTCGCCGGGGCCATCGAGCGCGCTAATGCCTCCGGCATCCGCTTCTTTACGCTGGCCGACGAAGGCGATACCGAGGCCGCGCGGCGCAAGACGTGGGAGGTGGAGCGGCGCGTCAGCCAGGACATCCCCGGCGGCTCAGACGGGGCAACACGGCCGTTCGAGGCATGGGTGCAACAGGTGGCCGAAGCGTCGTGGTACCGGCCCGACGCGCAGATCGTCGCCGCCGACGGTGAGCGCTGGATCGGGCAGTCGGCGCTGGGCTACTTCGAGACGCCGCAGCCGATGATGTACCAGATGATCACCGGCGTGGAGCGCGACTATCGCGGCCGCGGCATCGCGCTGGCGCTCAAGCTGCTTGGCGTCCGTTGCGCACGGCGCTACGGCGCGGTGTATATCCGCACCAACAACGACTCGCAGAACGCGCCGATCCTAGCCATCAATCGCAAGCTGGGCTTCCGGCCGGAGCCAGGGTATTACCGCCTCTTGCGCGAGGGCGCGTAGAGCGCCATGAAGGCCGGCAGCTCGCGCAGGCTATCGAGGTCGGCGTCGTGCCGCGACCACTCGACGATCGCTGGGTCCAGTGGGAGCGCCGCGCGCAGCCGGGCGATAGCTTCGGTGGGGCGGCCGCTGGTGGCGTAGGCGCAGGCGATGTTGTAGAGCGCAATGCCCTGCACCTGCGGGATTGGCAGGCGCCGCAAGAGCAGCTCCGACGCGTGCTCCTGCACCTGCGCCGCGCGCTCGGGATCGCCCTGGTCGCGATAGAACTCGGTCACGTGTACCTGGGGATGCAGGAAGCCGTTGCCTAGCGTGCTGCGCCAGAGCGGCTGCGTGCCGATCACGGTGTCCACGAGCTGCCACGCCGCGATGTGCTGCAAGGCGGCGACCTGTGCGTCATGGGCAGCCCGCGCCTCGGCGATCACCTGCTCCCACGACTGCTCTCGGCCGCGCGCCAGCGTCTCGGCGTTGCGGCGATTGATCTCGGCGTCGTCCAACGGGTGCACCGCCTCGCCGGCCGCCAGCGCCCGCAAGCGATCGGCCTGCACGCGCCACCACGAGGCAACATGCGCCACCACATCCTTCGCTGCCCAGTGTTCCGGTGTGCCCACGGCCGCGCGCTGCTGGGGTGTCAGCGCGTCTATCATCGCCTGCTGCTCGGCACGCGCCTGGTGCAACAGCTCGATCAGGTTTGCTTGCAGCTCGACGGCGTCCATCGTTGTCTCCTCGTAGTCTGCCACGCACGAGCGGCGCCTTTGTTGGCCGAGAGGCCATCATACACCCAAGGGAGCGCTGACGCCAGCATCTAACGTGCCAGTGTGTCCGGACAGCGCCGGACGTTTGTATCGTGCGCAACCGGGCGTGGTAGAGCGTGGTACTGGTGGCCGCGGGACGGCACTTCACTGCCGGCTGACTTGCGGTCAGGCATGCTATACTTGCGGCAACGGGCTTGGATCGGCGCGGAGCTGGCCCCTCACCCAGAGAGAGGAGAGCATCATGGCAATCGCAACCACTCACGGCTCGCCACAGTTTCCCGCGGCCGCCAACAGTATGCCGCCCTCGGACCGCGAGACACTCGACGCGGCGGTGCGCGACCTGCGCGCGCACGCCGATGCATGGGTGGGCGTTGCTGTGCCGGAGCGCATCGCCCTGGTGGATGCGCTGATGCGCGACCTGTGGGCGTCTTCTCCGCGCTGGGTGGAGGCCTGCCTGCATGCGAAAGGGCTGGGTGCGCAGGTCGCCGGCGAGGAGTGGGCCATCGGCCCCTACACGCTGATGAAGGCGCTGCGCCAGACGCGCGGCGCGCTCGCCGACATCGCCCGCTCCGGCGCTCCGCGCGTTCCCGGCTCAGTGACGGCGCGCCCTAACGGCCAGGTGGTGGCGCGCGTCTTTCCGCAGACACGCTACGACGCGCTGCTCTTCACAGGCGTCACCGGCGACGTGTGGATGCAGCCAGGCATCACGCGCGAGACGCTCGCTCAGTCGCAGGCGCTCGCTTACCGCGACAAACAGCATGCCGGCCGCGTCGCGCTGGTGCTCGGCGCCGGCAACGTCTCGAGCATCGGCCCGCTCGACATCCTCTACAAGCTCTTCGTGGAAGATCAGGTCGTCGTCTTCAAGAGCAACCCGGTGAACGACTATCTTGGCCCGATCTTCGCCGACGCCCTGCGCGCGCTGGTCGGTCCCGGCTATCTGCGGCTGGTCTACGGTGGCGCGGCCGAGGGCAGCTATCTCTGCCTGCACCCGGACGTAGACGAGATCCATATCACCGGCTCCGACAAGACCTACGACGCCATCGTGTGGGGGCCGGGCGACGAGGGCGCCGCGCGCAAGAAGATCGGGGCGCCGCTGCTGAGCAAGCGCGTCACCGGCGAGCTGGGCAACGTCAGCCCGGTGATCGTCGTACCGGGTCCGTGGAGCGCGGGCGACATCGCCTATCAGGCGGCGCATCTCGCCTCGTCGCTGGTCACCAACGCCGGATTCAACTGCAACGCCAGCCGCGTGATCGTTACGCACGAGGGCTGGGGGCAGCGCCCAGAGCTGCTCGACGCCTTGCGCCGCACGCTGGCTGCTGTGCCGCCGCGGCTGGCGTATTACCCGGGCGCCGAGGTGCGCGAGCAGCGCTTCCGTGAGGCGCACCCCGAGGCCGAGCAGCTCGGCACAATCAGCGCAGACGGTGGAATGCGTCCCTGGACGCTGATCCCCGGCGTCAGTGCCGATAATCCCGACGACATCTGCTTCACCACCGAGGCGTTCTGCGGCCTCTTCGCCGAGACGCCGCTGGCGGCCTCCAATGCCGCGCAGTTCCTCGACCGCGCGGTAGCCTTCTGCAACGATCAGCTCTGGGGCACGCTCAACGCCACAATCCTGGTCCATCCGCGCTCGCTAAAGGAGCCAGCGGTCGCGGCGGCGCTGGAGCACGCGCAGACCAATCTGCGCTACGGCACGGTCGGCATCAACTACTGGGCCGGCACGGCGTTTACAATGGGCGTGCTGCCATGGGGCGCATACCCCGGCCACACCGCGGAGGATATCCAGTCGGGCAACGGCGTCGTCCACAACACGCTGATGTTCTCGCGGCCGCAGAAGTCGCTGCTGCGCGGACCCTGGCGCAGCACGCCGACGCCGCCGTGGTTCGTTACGCGACGCAAGGCGGCTGGGGCGGTCTTCCCGCGGCTCACCGCGCTGGAGCTGGCACCCTCGCCGGCCAAGCTGCCGGGCATCCTGCGCGCCGCTATCACTGGGTGAGCGAGAGGGATTGCGAAAAACGCGAAGCTCGCGAAGCAAGCGCGAAGGACGCGAAGCAGGGGAGAGAGGAATTCGCCGCAGCGGCAACGGAGCGAACGGAGGCAGAGCGAGACAGAGGGTGCTTGCGACACCATCGCGGGCGGCCATTGCGAGCGGACGAAGCGGGCGGGCCACTCCGGCGGGAGGTGAATCGAATATGGAATGCCACGTGATGGGCATCCCCGTCTACTATGAGGAGATGGGCGCCGGCCATCCCGTGCTGGTGCTTCCTAGAAGCCAATTATGCGTTCTCGTTCGACGTTGATGCCCTGCCGGAGGAGCCCTTCCCCGCTCCCACGCTGATTGTGACGGGGCGCCAAGACTCGCTGTGTGGGTATCGCAGCGCGTGGGACCTCCTCGACAACTTTCCGAGAGCGACGTTCGCCGTGCTGGACCGCGCGGGGCACGGGCTGAGTGTCGAGCAGAAGATATTGTTCCGGGCACTGGTCGGCGAATGGCTGGATCGCGTCGAGGAGTACGCGGCAGGGCGGCGATAGGCGATAGCGGCAGGTGATGACGGGAGAAGGGCATACCGTCGTCCTGTGTGACGCGGGCGCTTCCGGTGGGGGTGGTAGAATACGGATTGGCATCCCGGCGCGGCGGCCGGGTGCGGTGGATCGATTGCATTGATTCCAGAGTGTGAGCGAGTCCATGGATGTTGAGCATCACGGGGAGGATGAGGAGTCTGTGCGCCAGACAGAAGCGGCGGGAGGTGCGGAGGCGGAGGACGAGGAGCTGGCGACTGACTCTGCCGCGGACGAGGGTGCGGAGGAGGCGCCGTTGGTGCGCGTGCGCTACGGGCTGGGCAAGGAGCTGCGCCTGTATCCCGACGCGATCGTCGTCGCGCTGCTGGAGGCCCACGAAGAAACCCGCTACGCGCTCGAAGGCATCCGGCGCCTGATTCTGGTTCCGGGTGAATACACGCCAAGCAAGCTCGTGCTGATGTTCGAGCTGGACGACGGCAACACCGTGATCGCCGCCGAGGGCATGACCAACGCGCGCGGCTTCCGCCAGATGCTCGCACGGCTCAAGGAGATTGCGCCCCAGATCGAGCTGGACCCCGACAACATGGACGAGCAGCTCGCCCAGGCGCTCGATATCCGCCGCCGCTACTCACTGGGCTGCTATGGTGTGGTGATTGGCGCATGCCTGTTGCTGTGGATCTTCTATCTCGTCGTCGCTCTCATCGGCCACGTCCACCATTGATGTGCGTCGCGTACATGCTCGTGGGCAAGGCACCGCCGCAACCACGTGCCAGGTGTTGCGAAGATAATCCGCGCCGCAACCTCTTCTCGCGGCATCCAGGGCAGACTTCGCCACACAAAATCGGCACAATTGCCATCCTGGATAGTCGCCATAGGACACAGGTCATGGTACAATCGCTCTGCATGAGGCCGGGAGAGCACGATCGCGCCGCCCGTGCGGCTGCGGAGGCAGCGCCGCGCATGTAGGCGAGTGGCAAGGCAGCTCTGACGTGGTTCGATGACGCGCCTGAGAGAGGGGCGATTCAGCCACCGAAAGGGGTACGCCACGATGTCTGCGACACGATTGATCGGCGTGGGCACGTTGCCCGCCTGGAAGTTCCAGCCGCCGCGGCTCGCCGCGCCATTGCTGCCGCGCCCGCGCCTGACTGAGCAGCTTGACCAGTGGCTCGGGCGGATCCCCAATCCCGCCAGCGTCGTCCTGGTGACGGCCCCGGCGGGTTACGGCAAGAGCGCGGCCCTGGGGCAATGGGCGGAATGCTCGGGCGTCGGGCACGCATGGTATCACGCCGACACGAGCGACGACGACCCCGCGGTGCTGCTGTCCGGCTTGATCCAGACCCTGCGCAAGCGTCTGCCGCGCGGCGAGTGGACTGCCGCGCGCCTGCTGCGTCGCGCGGGTAGCGGCGCACTCTCACCCACCGACGCCCGGCGGATAGCGACCGTGCTCGCCAGCGACATCGCAGCCAACGTCAAGCGCCCACTGGCGCTGATCGTCACCGGCGTCACCGCGACGACCGGCGGCGGGGCGTCCGTGGGCGTGCTGAGCGCGCTCGTCAATCGCGCGCCGGACGGCCTGCGGCTGGTGCTGGAGACGCGCGAGCCGCCGCCACTGCGCCTGGCGCATCTGCTGACCCAACAGCGCGTGCGGGGGCTTGATTCGGATGAGCTGCTGCTGCGCGATGACGAGCTGCCGGCCTTGCTTCAGCTCCTGGGCGTCCCCGCCGATGAACAGTACATCGAGCTCCTGCGCACGCTCTGCGGCGGCTGGATCACTGGTGTGCTGTTGGCAAGCGGCGCGATCCTGCCGAGCTTCCTTGCCGCGGGTGCCGTGGATGCGATTGATGCACAGCGTGTCTTCGAGTACCTCAGCGCTGAGGTGATCGACCGGCTGCCCGCGCCGCTGGCGGAGTTCGCCACTGAGGCGGCGGTACTGGGCTATATGACCGCGCCGCTGTGCGCCAATCTGCTGGAGCTGGTGGACGCCCGCGAGGAGCTGGCGTCGCTCGACCGCCATTTGGGATTCCTCACGCGCGTCGGACGCCGTCCCCAGGAGCCGGTGTATCGCTTCCAGCCGCTGCTGCGCCGCGCCCTGCTCGAACGCCTGTCATCGGGTCATCGGGGGCCGGAGCGGCGGCGCGAGCTGCACGAGCGCGCCGGCCTGCTCTTCGAGACAATAGGCGACGGCGAAGAGGCGCTGCGACAACACATCGCCGCTGGGCGCCTCGATCGGGCGGTTGCTGTGATCGAGGCGCATCGCGACCTGCTGCTGCGCGAGGGACGCGGGGTGACGCTGGCACGCTGGGTCGAGCTGCTGCCGCCGGAGGAGTGTACGCGGCATCCGCACCTGCATGCGCTGCTGGCCGAGCTGCGGCGCCAGTCGGGGCGTCTGGACGAAGCCTGGGATACAGTCGAGCAGGCGTGCGCGCTGATCCTGCCTCAGGCTGGCGCAGAGCCGGTCGCGGCCGCTCGCGCGCTGCACACGCGCGCGCTGATCCTCTACGCGCGCGGCCACTACGCCGACGCGCGCGCTGATTGCGAGCGGGCACTGCGACTCGTGCCGCCGGAGCAGGACGAGCTGCGTAGCCGCGTGACGCTGGCGCTCGTTCCCTGCGTCGCCGCGCTCGAAGGTCCGGCCCGCGCGCTCGCGCTGCTCGAGGCAGCAGAGCCGGAGTGTGCGCGGCTCGGCGATCCCTGGATTCTCGCGCGGATGCACTATCAACGCTCGCACCAGTTGATGGCTCAGGGCGACTACCTGCGCGCCGAGCCAGCCGCGTCGGCTGCCCTGCACTGCGCGCAGGAGGCCAACGCCGAGCTGGATGCCGTCAACGCGCGCTTCAATCTCGGCGCCATCGCCATGCACCTGGAGCGCTTTACCCAGGCGCACGAGCACTTCGAGGTTGCCGCCGCGCAGGCCGAGGCCTGCGGCTATCGGCTCGGCACGGCCTACGCGCTGCTCAATCTCGGCACACTCGAAATCGAGACCGGGCTGTTGTCGCGCGCGGAGGAGAGCTTCCGTCGCGCGGAGCGGATGGCGCGTGAGATGGGCGACATGCCCCTCTTGGCGAGCGTCATCGTGGGCCAGGGCTACGCGCTGACGCTGAGCGGGCGCGCCGCCGAGGCACGCGAGATGCTTGACGCCGCGCTGCGTGATGCCGCGTACGCGGCGGCGTGTGACCAGCGCATCTGGCTCGACATCGCGTTGGGATTCGCACTCCTGCGCCAGGGGGAGCCGGAGCGCGCGGTCGCTGCGCTAGAAGAGGCTGGGTCGCTGGCCGCGGCCAGTGGCGCGGACGAGCGGCTCGCGATTGCGCGCCTGCATCTGGCTGCCGCGCGCCTGGCACTGCGCGACGAAGCCGCTGCGCGCGCCGCGCTGGCCGCCGCACTCGATACCGCCGCCACACGCGACGGTGTCTCGCTGCTGCACCTCGACACGCGCCACCTGCCGGAGCTGTGGCCGCTGCTCGATCGGCTCGACCACCCCTCCGCTCCGGCTCTGCGCGCACTTGCCGCCACGGGCGCCCTGCAGGATGAGATCCGGTCCACACGCGCCGGGGATGATGACGTGGCCGCGGCGCGGGGCGAGATGCGCGTCTTTGCGCTGGGCGAGGCCCACGTGCTGGTGGGCGGCCAGCGCGTGGCGCACTGGCGCACGCCGCAAGCACGCGAGCTGCTGATCTTCCTGCTCGACACCGGCCAGCCGGTGCGCAAGGATGCGATCGTCAATGCGTTCTGGCCTGAGAAGACCACCGACGCCGCCGATAATGCCTTCCGCCAGGTGCGCTTCCGTCTCAAGCAGGCGCTGGGACGGGAATGCCTGGTGCAGGAGCGCGGGCGCTGGCGGCTGGACGGCGAGTATGCCTACGACGTGCGGATGTACGAGCAGCTCGTCGCGGAAGGCACGCGGCTCGCCACCGGCGGCACACTCGGAGCCGCCGCCGACACGCTCCGCCGCGCCATCGCGTGCTACGGCGGAGACTTCTTCGACGACTGCTACAGCGACTGGGCAATTCTGCGCCGCGACGAGCTGCGGCGCGGCTATCTGACCGCGCTCGAGCTGCTGGGCGACACCGAGACCCGGCTCGGCCGCGACGAGGAGGCCGTCCAGCGTTTCCACCGCATCCTGGCGCTCGACGCGACACACGAGCGCTCGCACCGCGCCCTCATGCTGCGCCATCAGCGGCGCGGCGAGCTGGCGCAGGCGGTGCAGCAGTTCGCGCGCTGCTGCAATGCGCTCAAGCGCGACCTCAACGCCGCGCCCTCCGACGAGACCATCCAGCTCTATCACGCTATCCGCACGCGCCTCGACGCGCCGTCGCCCGCGCCGAGTGCGGAAGGCATGCCTGTGTTCGCGCGCCGCTAGCCAGAGGGAGTATCGAGTCCCAGCAGCGCCGCCGCGTTGCCGCCCAGCACGCGCGCCAAATCCGCGTCATTCAGTCCTGAGGCGCGCGTGTACTCCAGCATGCGGCCCTGGCGGATCAGGGGGAAGTCGCTGCCAAAGAGAATCTTCTCGATCCCGGCGCTCTGAGCGACGACTGGGAAGACCTCGGGCCGATAAAGGTACAGCGAGGCCGCGGAGTCGTACCACACGTTGGCGGCGGCTTGCAGCACCTCGGGCATCAGCGTGTAGAAGGGGAAGCCGCCACCCCAGTGCGCCGCCACGATGCGCAGCCGCGGGAATGCCAGGATGAACGCTTGCAGCTCGGCGGGCGTCACGTCGCCCTTGCCCTGGTAGAGATGGCCCACCGGCTCGCTGGTGTGTGTCAGGCAGAACAGGCCCAGCGCCTCGGCGGCCTCAACCAGCGGCGCGAGCAGGCGCGTATCGCTCAGCCGGTAGCCCTGGCCGTGGGGCATCAGCTCGCCAAAGCCGGGCATCCCGCCCGCGGCGCAGCGCGCAAGCTCCGCCACCGCCCGCGGCCCCGAAAGCGGCTGCACCGCTGCCAGCCCGATGATGCGTCCCGGGAAGCGTCGCATCGAATCCAGCACGTAGCTGTTGCACTCCTCGGCCAGCCCCGGATCGCGCCAGCCAAAGGGAAATGCCACTGAAACATCCACACCGTCGGCCACCATCGAAGTAATCAGATCGTCGGCGGTCGCCATCTTTGCTTTGGGGCTGCCATACAGCTCTTCGAGCCATGGATCGCGGGCGAAGAGCTCGGCGCGCCGCGCGACGATCTCAGGCGGGAAGATGTGCGTGTGGAAGTCCACGATCATTCGGCGGCGGACCTTTCCAGGCTCCAGTGCGATCCCCAACCCGCATAGGCGGATTTTTCCGACCGCGCAGGCGGGTTTGGCGGTCGTGTAGGGGCGTCCGGTGGACGCCCGCAGGCCCTCCAGGCGCGGTTTCACCCGCCGGCTCTCGGCTTCCCCTTGACCGCATCAACCGCGCCGTGTATAGTTTAGCTGAAGAACATGCGTTCTAGGTGAGCCAGTCCTGCCTGATGGAAAGCGCGCGGTTCGGCGCGGTGGCGACGTGCGCTCCGTGCTCTCCCTGCGCCTGATTGTAGCATCGCGGGCGTCCGTGCGGGAGCTTGCGGTCTGTCGTTCCTGACAAGCGACCCGGCGGCCCGGCTGCGATATGGTATACTGGAGCGCAATATCGTCGTGCAGACGAACAGGTGGAGGAGGCGTTCGAGGCGACGATCCCGCGGCTCGGCGGCAAGACGGCTATGGGCTGGTGCGCCGGGCCGGCGAACAGTCTCGCCGCGGCTTGGCCCGCCGGATACGTGCCCTGGGAACCCACCGGGCGCGGCGGCACAGACCCGCATCGCGGCATCCTCTCGCGGCGTGTCACCCTACTCGTGGCATTGCCGCGTGGGTGGAAGGTGAAGAGCATTGACGATGGAAGTCATCAAGGTCAGTCCCCGCGGCTACTGCTACGGGGTCGTGGATGCGATGAAGATCGCCCGGAGCGCGGCCCTCGATCTCAGCCTGCCGCGCCCGTTGTATATCATCGGCATGATCGTCCACAACCGGATCGCCGTCGAGGAGTTGACGCAGCTCGGCGTGATTTCGCTTGACGGCCCCGACCGCGCTTCGATCCTCGATCAGGTGACGGAAGGCACCGTTATCTTCACCGCCCATGGGGTCTCGCCGCTCGTCAAGGAACGCGCCGCCGCGCGCGGCCTGCGCGTGCTCGACGCCACCTGCCCCGACGTCACCAAGACCCATGATCTCGTGCGCGATCTCGCCGCGCGGGACTACCAGATCCTCTACATAGGCAAGAAAGGCCACCCCGAACCCGAAGGCGTCATCGGCGAGGCGCCCACCCGCGTCCACCTCGTCGAGACCGTCGCTGACCTCGATGCCCTGCCCGCCAGTCTGCGCGACGAAGCCCGGCTCGCCGTCTCGACGCAGACGACGCTCAGCCAGTGGGATACCGCCGCGCTGATTGAGGAGATCCGCCGCCGCTATCCCCAGGTCGAGGTCTACAACGAGATCTGCCTCGCGACCCAACTGCGCCAGCAGGCAGTCGCCCAGATGGCGCGCGGCGCCGACCTCACGATCGTCGTCGGCGATCCCCGTAGCAACAACACCAACCGCCTGGTGCAGGTGGCCGAAGAGCTGGCCGGCAGCCCCGCAATCCGTATCGAGCGCCTCGATGACCTCGATCCGGCGCTGCTGGAGGGCAAGCGCCGTGTCGCCGTCACGGCGGGCGCTTCGACCCCTAGCCAGATCACCCGTGAGGTGATCCGCTTCGTGGAGAGCTGCGGCCCAAAAGTCCGTGAGCTGCCCGCGGCGGAGCTTGAAGCCGCCGGCCGCGCGAGCACAGCGCACGCTGGCGACTAGGCCGCGGGCCTTCTCCAGCGTGGGCTGACTGGCTGATGCTGGTGTTTCTTCCCTTTGCCCGGCGTGCTGTTCGTGTTTCGCAGTGGCAGCGGTGGCCGGTAGGGGACCTGAGGTAGAGGAACCTGCGCACGATGGAGGATACCGGACCAGCGGAACGGGCGCATGCGCTGCGCCAATCGGCCGCCGCAGCCGGTATCAGGTGGGCGCCTTGACGGAGGATGACGCGAATGAAGAGCCTCAGCGCGATCCTGGCGGGCGAATCTCTGGAATCGCTGCGGGCATTGGCTGCACTGTGGGGAACCGAACCGCCGGAGCGCAACGATGCCGACGTGCGGCAGCGCCTCGAGCGTGCCATGCGCGACGCTATTGCTTCGCGCTTCGTCTGGGAGACTCTCGGGGAGGCCGAGCGGCGGGTGCTGTTTGCCATCGTGGGACCCTCGGCGCGCAACTGGTGCCAGACGACGCTGCTGGCCGAGCGCGCGCATATGGAGCCGCAAGAGGCCGAAGAGTCGCTGGAGCGCCTGACCGCGCGGGGGCTGGTCTTCACCGAGGTCGCGCGGCTGCAAGGCGGCGATCTCGTGGGACAGCGCGCTACCTTCTATGGCTATGCGCTGCCGCGCAACACCCAGGCGCTGATCGAAGAGAAGCCCATCGCCTACGTTCCCACTGAGTTGGCGACCGTGCTTTACGCCAGTGGCCGCGAGTTCTTCGTGCCGATCGCCGGCCGCGCTGACAAGACGCTCGACGAACTGCTGATGCCCTACCGCCAGGGCGACCTGGACCAGATCGGCCGCCGCTTCGGGCTGACGCTCCAGGCGTACTACTCGCGCAACGAGGTGCGCGCGGCAATGGCCGACAATCTCGCCCAGGCCGAGGCCGTGCGCTACGCCCTCTCGCAGGTCGAGCCGCGTGTGGCCCGGCTCTACGAGTGGCTGCGCGAGCGGCATGGCGTCGCGCCGCTGGCCGAGGTGCGCGCCTACCTGCGGCTGGACGGCGTGGCGCTGGCCGTGGTGCTCCGCACGCTCGAAGACTACGCGCTGGCCTTCGACACCTTCAGCGATGGGCGGCGTGTGCTCTTCATCCCGCGCGAGACACTTGCCAATGTGCGCAAGGCCGAAGCGCGTCCGGCGGCGCAGGTGGGGCTGGTCGAGCAGACCGAGCCGCGCGCCGTCCAGCCCGGCGATACGCCGTTCCTGTGGGACCTGGCCGCGATTGTAGCGGCGGCGCACCAGCAGGATATCGAGCTGACACGCTCCGGCGCGCTGCCCAAGCGCGCGGCGCAGCGTCTGCTGCCCGCACTGATCGGGCCGCGTGCACGCGGCGACGAAGAGACCGCACTGGCCTACGTCGAGCTGCTCAAGCAGGAGGCCGCCGAGCTGGGTCTGCTGATCGCGCCTGCCACCACTGGCAAAGCCAAGGGACGCCTCGGCCCCGGCACCAAGCTGGACTCGTGGGGGCGCCACGACCAGGTGATGCAGGCGCGGCGGCTCTTCCGCCGCTGGCCGGCGGATCGCTGGTGGATCGACCTGCCCGGCGCCAACTATCAGGAGTGGATGACTTTCTACCTGGAGCTGCCAGTGGCGCGCGAGGCCGTGGCGAAGCTGCTGCGCGACTGCACGCCCGGTGTGTGGTACTCGCTGGCATCCTTCCGCGCCACGCTGCAAGGCGACAACCCCTACGTGCTGCGCCCCAATCAACGGTTCATGGGCGAGGCGGGCTTCAAGCTGGCCGACGACCTGCGCAACCAGTGGGAGCGCACCGACGGCGAGCTGGTAGCGGGGATGTTTGCCTCGACGCTGGCCGAGTTGGGCATCGTCGCGCTGGGCTACGAGAGCGAGAGCGTGCCGCCGGCCGGCGAGCGCGCCGATCCTGACCTCTTCATGGTGACGGAGCAGGGCGCCGAGGTGCTGCACAGCGAGCTGAGCGCCAGCCGCCAGCCCTCCTCGAAGGCGCTGGTGGTGCAGCCCAACTTCGAGGTGCTGCTGATGGAGCCGTACATGCCCGCGCTCTACCAGCTCGTGCGCATCGCCACGCTAGAGCAGGCGGGGCGCGTCAGCCGCTTCACGCTCACCCGCGAGGCGCTGGCCCGCGGGCTGGGCGCTGCCAGCGCCAGCGCCGACGAAGTGATCGCTTTCCTGGAGCGCCACAGCCAGAAGCCGCTGCCGCAGAACGTGGTCTACACGCTGCGCGACTGGGCGCGGCAGGGGCACGAGGCGGCGCTGGCGGCGGCGCAGCCACGCACCTTCGAGGCGCAGGACGAGCGCGTGGCCGGCGAGATCGCCACCTCGCCCAAGTTGCGCGCCTACAAGCTGCGGCGCATCGGCCCGCGCACGCTCGCCGTCCCGCCGGAGACCAGCCTGCGCGACCTGTGGCGGGCGCTGGAGCGCCTGGGCTATGCGACGCTGATCCGCGGACTGGAGGAGGTTGCCGCGGCGGCGGGCATCAAGCCGCGCCGCACGCGCTCCGTGCGGTCCAGCACCGCTGGTACGCCGTTGGTGAAGGGCGCGTAGCACCGAAGCCACCTATGCGTGGTGGCACACTGGAAGAGGAACAGACATGGGGATGGCGGGGGCGTACGCGGGGCGAGTGCCGAGGCAGGGTACGTTGGCCCTTGCAGGGGGCCTCTGTGTGACAGTCGCGTGGTTCTTGCCGTGGTGTACGATGCACTTCGGCTCCGCGCCGGCCGGAGGCATCTCGTCGTCCCCACTGGCGGAAAGCCCCTACGCGCTGGCCTCGCAGGCCGTTGGGTGGCAGTCGGCGTCGCTGCTGCTGCTCATTGGGCTTGCGCTGGTTGGCATCGGCTCTTATGTCCTCTTCGCGCGGCACGGCGTGCCCGCGCACAGTGACGTGGTCGTGTTGGCTCTCGCCGCCTGCGGCCTCATCGCGGCGACGTACTACATGCTGGGTCTGATGGCCGTGCCGCAGATCATCACCGGGCACGCCGCGCCTGGTGTGTACCTCGTCCCAGGACTAGGCGCCGCCGTCATGCTCGCGGGCTTCGGTCTCGTCATGGCGGCATGTGTCGAGGCGCGGCGGCGACTGTAAGCACACTGCCAAGGGCACTGCTTTAGGCGCGGCAGGCGGTCTGAAGAAGCACCGCGGGTAATCCCCAACCGCATAGCCCCCGTCAGCTTGCCTCTGTGCCGCATGCGAGCAACACGTCCCGCACCGCCTCGTCGGGCACATCGTCAACGATCTCGGACCTGCCGAGGCCGATTGGCAGCGCCCACCGGACCCGCCCGCCACGCACCTTCTTGTCCCACAGCGCCGCGCGCATCAGCGCCTCGGCGCTCAGCTCAGGCGGCAGCCGGATGGGCAGCCCGAAGCGCGCCAGCAGCGCATCTTGCCGCGCGACCAGCGCCGCGTCGCAGAGGCCCATACGCTGCGCCAGTCGCGCCTCAGCCGCCATGCCCATCGCCACTGCCTCGCCGTGCAGCCACACCCCGTAGCCGGCGACGGTCTCAATCGCATGGGCGATGGTGTGGCCGTAGTTGAGCAGCATGCGCGGGCCGGACTCGCGCTCGTCGCGCGAGACGATCCCCGCCTTGAGCGCCGCCGAGTGCGCGACCGCCTCCGTCGTTTCGCGCGGGCGCAGCGCCAGCAGATCGCCGGCGTGCGCTTCGAGGAGGGCGAAGTAGTCGGCATCCAGCGCCACGCCGTGCTTGATGACCTCGGCCCAGCCCTCGATGCGCTGCCGCTCCGGCAGCGTCAACAGCGCCGCCGGGTCCGCGACCACCAGCCGCGGGGGGTAGAAGGCGCCGATCAGGTTCTTGCCGCGCGGATGGTCGATCGCCACCTTGCCGCCAATCGCCGCGTCCACCTGGGCCAGCAGCGAGGTCGGCACCTGGATCAACGGCAAGCCGCGCAGGTAGGTCGCCGCGACGAAGCCCGCCAGATCGCCCGCGACGCCGCCACCCAGGGCGATCACCGCCTCGCCGCGCTCGGCACGCCGCTCCGCAAGCAGGTCTGTCAGCCGCGCCCACTGCGCGCGCGACTTGCTCGCTTCGCCCGCCGCGAACACGTACCACTCCGCCGCGAACCCCGCCGCCTCCAGCGTCGCGCTCAGACTGGGCCGGTAGAGCGCCGCGACCGTCTCGTCGGCAATCACGTGGACGCGCGGCGCCAGCCCCAGCGCGCGCAGATGCCCGCCCAGCGCGGCGAGTGCGCCCCAGCCCACGATCACGTCATAATCGCCAGCCGACGACCGAACCGCGATGGTCTGCGCTTCGGCGCCGTCGGGCGGCAGCAGTCCACGGGCGACGAGATCGGCGGCGGTGCGCGCGGCGACCTGATCGGGAGCGGCCGCGTCGGTGGCATAGGTGGCGTCGGCCTGGGCGTAGGCATCGCGACGGCGCGCGTCGAGCGAGCGCAGCCGGGCGAGGGGATCGCCTCCGGCGAGCATCGGGCGAGCATCGGCGGGATTGGCGCCCGCGGGCACAGCGGCGAGCATGCGACGCAGCGCGGCGCGCACCGAGATGCTCAGCGCGACTACCCACCCGGCTGCGCGCATTGCCGCCAGATTCTCCGCGTGCTCCACGATCCCCGCGCCGGTGGCGATCACTGCCCGCTGCGCCGCCAGCGCCTCGACCAGCGCCTCGGCCTCTAGCTCGCGGAAGCGCGGCTCGCCCTCGCGCGCGAAGATCTCGGGGATTGCCAACCCTGCGCGCCGCTCGATCAGCGCATCGGTATCGAGGCACGGCCAGCCGAGCAGCTTTGCCAGCGCGGCAGCGACCGTCGTCTTGCCGGAGCCGGTGGGACCGATGAGGATGATGCGCTCGGCATGCGGGGTGTTCATGCCCGGCATTGTAGCATGGGATCCTCGCCCCTGGAGCCAAAGGGGTGACGGAGAACGCAGAGGACGCGGAGGTTCGCGGAGAGAGGGCAGGACGGGAAGGCCCAGCCGAAGGGGCGAGAACATGTGTCGCCCGTCGGGTTGATGTGCCTCTCACCCCGCTTGTGTGCGCAGCAGCCACAGGGTGCCGCCCTGGACGACCAGCGCGGCGGCAATCGCAGCCGCGAAGGCCAGCGCGATCCCGGCGGGCATCAGCAGCAGCGCGAGCACGATGAAGAATCCGGCGAACGAGAAGAGGCCGAGCAGTAACCCGCGCAGCACGCCCGCCGCGGCGATGGGTCCGCGCTGCATGTGGGCGAAGACGGCCAGCACGCTGGCAAAGAGCGGGAACGGCGCGAGCAGTCCGGTAAGCTGCGCGCCCAGCAGCGGCGCGAGTGCGGTGAGCAGCACGACGAACGCGGTGGCAACGGCCATGCGCAGCGGCAAATCCCACCACGGCGGCGCGTCCGGTGCAACGGCATCTGTGCCCGCCTGATCCTTCATCTGCTCTGGCATCCCCGAAACTATGGCTCCAGTCCCAGCCCGCGCAGGCGGGCTTCGTCGCCAGAGGCGCTTAGGCGCGGATTCATCCGCCGGCCCCCTGTGCAGCGCCTGGCGACTACCTGGCATCAGCCACAGCGCGAGCAGCAGAGCCACGAACACGGCCGGGATCAGGGGCGCGAGCGACAGCGGCCAGCGTGCGAGCAGCACCGTGACGGCGGCGAAGGCCAGCGTGCCCGCGGCGAAGGCCAACGGCCAGGCGCTTTGAACCCGCATGCGCGCGGCGAGCCAGGCGTAGGCCAGACAAAACGCGGCCTGCGAGAGCGCGCCGGCCAGCGTGCCGGTGGCAGCCGCCGCGGCGAAGGAAGTGCCGTGCGCCAGCGCGAGGAAGAAGGCGATTGGCCCGGAGGTGAAGGGCAGGCCGACGAGCCAGCCGCTGATGGCGGGTCCCCAGCGGCGGCCCGCCAGGCTGGCGGCGGCAATCAGCGCGGGGGTGAGGGCGAGCTTGAGGGCGAGAGTGGGCATGCTGTGCAGTGTAACATGATATGAGACTCGTGATCTGGACGTTGCAGGTGGCGGCGAATAGGTCCCGATGCCGACGCCCGGCGCTAAGCGGGTGTGATGGATGCGAGAGCGAGGGGACGAGCACGATGGACGTACAGTGGAACGTGTGGAGCGATGCCACGTCCGAGAAGTCCACGCGCAATGTGGCCGCCCGTCTCCTGCGTCAGCTCGGCCGGACTGCCAAGGGACTGACCTTTGCTCCCTATCCCAGGACGAATGGCTGGATGTTCTCCTTCCAGACCGCATTGAATGGCGCCACCTGGAATGACATCGCCGTGGATGCCATCGCGCTCGGCCAGCGGGTCGCCTATGCCTGGACGCTGAGCGGCGAGGTGTCGCGGAATCCCGAAGGCTGGGCGACGCAGCCACGCATCTCAGGCGTGACGGCCATCCAATGGCAGCTGCGGTCTCAAGGTCACTTGGACGCAATGATTGGCGATACCCGTCATCAGTAGATCGCTATTGCGTTACCACTGGCATACTTGGAGGATTCCCGCCCACACGGGCTGGGCGCAACTCAACTTGCAGGCCCTGTGAGATCTGCGATTGATAACTGACCTCCTGTCGCCGAGCGGCGGCCACGCTCAGCCCGCGCTCAGCGTGCTCACAGCGGCGGCTCATATCGCGGCGATACAACACCGGCATCGGCGGCATGCACGCAGCCGTCAACCCACCCGCGGGGATGGCCAGACATTCGCGACCATCTCGCATCGACGCGAAAGGAGCACATCGCCATGAATACCGAAGCAGCTACACCCGTCCGTGAGGATTCGGCACGTCTTGCACGCGGCAGCAGCGTCCGACGCAGTATGCGCTGGGCGTACGTCGTGGCAAGCGGAATCCTGGCGCTCGCCATTCTAGCCCAGGTCTTTCTAGCCGGGGGCGGCATGTTTGCCGAGCCGAGCTGGTGGCCGGCGCACCGCATGATGGGCATGCTGCTGAGCCTAGGGCCGCTGGCGCTGCTGGCGGTGGGATTCGCCGCGCGCCTGCCCGCGCGCACGCTCTGGCTGAACGGTCTCTTGCTCGTGCTGGTAGTGCTCCAACCTGTGCTGATCAGCGTGGCGGAGCAGGCACAGCTTCCCGTGCTGGCGTCGCTGCACGTGGTCAACGCGGTCGTGCTCTTCGCGCTCACCGCGATCCTCGGCCAACAGGTCTGGACGCACCTCATGCGCACACCTGCGCTCGCGCAGGCTGCCACGCGGCGGTAGCATCAACGGCAGCGCTCGCGCGACTGGGACTTATCCTGCGACGACGCCAACTGAGGCCGAGACGTAGCAAGGGGTGGCCCCGCCGTGACGGCGAGACACACCCCTCGCGAACACTACGATTACCCCTTGGCTTCAGCGCTCGCGGCATGCGCACCAGGAGCAGGCGTTGGCAGGTCTGATCTTGTGCCTCGTTGTATCTGGAGCAGGTAGACGGACAGCGCGATGATGAGCGCACCGGCGACGCTCTGTACGCTCAGGCGCTCGCCCAGCAGCGCTGCGCCCAGCACGACGGCCACCACCGGCTCGCCGTAGTTGAAGACGGCGGCGCGTGAGGCCGGCACCCTGGTGAGCGCCGCGTTGTAGATCAGATACGCGCCAATCGAGCAAACCAGCACCAGGAACAGCAGCGCGAGCCACTGCCCAACATCTAGGCGCGCCACCTGCCTCCACTGGCGGGCGCTCGTCGTGAGCAGTGCCAGCAGCAGCAGGCCGAGCGCGCCGCTGAGCATCGTGCCGCCGGTCATCACGATTGGCGAGATCGTGCGCATCCACCGCTTGCTCAGGTTCGAGTACACGGCAAACGCGACGGCATTGCCGATCAGGCACAGGCAGCCGAGCGCGAAGCTCGCGTCATGCCCGATGCTCAGACCTTGCCGCACTACGATCAGCACGACGCCCAGGAACCCCAGCAGCAGCGCGACCGAAGCTCGCCAGGTGAGCCGCTCGACGCCCAGCATCCGCGCGAGCAGGGCCGTCGCCAGCGGCATCAGCCCGATGACCAGAATCGAGGCGATGCCGGCGTTAGTCAGCGCAAGGCCGGTATACTGGAGCCAGAAGTACGTCGAGTAGGTGATTTGCCCCAGCACGGCCAGGCGCAGCAGGTCGCCCGGCGAGAGCTGGCGGCGCAGGATGGCGCGCGCAAGGGGCACGACGAAGAAGAGCGAGGCCAGGCTAAAGCGCAGGGCGGCCAGCACCGTCGGGCTGAGGCTGGCTTCTCCCGGCACAGAGGCATGAAGCAGGGCGCGCGCCGCGACGAACGAGCCGCCCCAGGCGATCACCACCAGCCAGAGGCCCGCGTAGACCAGCGGCAGCGGCAGCGGCAGCGTGGCGATCGAAGGCGCCCGTGACCGCGTGTGGACCGAAACGCGCATCGCGGGCGCCTCTTTCCTACCCCGGGCCCCCAAGTGCCGGAGCACGCACGGGAACCGAAGTCCGTTGTCTGGCTCTCCAGGCGCTTCAGCGACCGCGAACTATGCGCCGGCCATTCATGGCCGCGGAATGTGTGCCCCTGCGCCGGCACTTCAGTGCCGCGATCCCATGCGCTCTACGCGTCGTAGTAGAGCGCGAACTCCAGCGGCGCCGGGCGCAGGCGCACCTCAGCGGCCTGCTCGCGCTTGAGCTCCACGTATTTGCCCAGCAGGTCGGTGGTGAACACGTCGCCGGCCAGCAGGAACTCGTGGTCCAACTCCAACGCCGTGAGCGCCTCATCCAGCGAGCCGGGCACGCTCTTGATCTCGCGCTTCTCCTCGGGGCACATCTCGTAGATGTTGCGGTCCAGCGGCCCGAAGCCGTGGTCCTCCGGCGCGATCTCGCGGCGGATGCCGTCCAGGCCGGCCATCAGCAGCGCCGAGAACGTCAGGTAGGGGTTGCAGGTCGGGTCCGGCGGGCGGAACTCGACGCGCTTGGCCTTGGGATGGTCGAAGTACATCGGGATGCGCACCGCTGCCGAGCGATTGCGCCGCGAGAACACCAGATTCACTGGCGCCTCGTAGCCGGGCACGAGCCGGCGGTAGCTGTTGGTACCCGGCGCGGCCAGCGCGAGGATCGCCGGTGCGTGGGTGAGCAGCCCGCCGATGAAGAAGCGTGCCGTCTCGGAAAGCCCCGCGTAGCCTTCGGGATCGGCGAACAGCGGCGTCTCGCCCTGCCACAGGCTCATGTGGACGTGCATCCCCGAGCCGTTGTCGCCAAAGAGCGGCTTGGGCATGAAGGTCACGGACTTGCCCGCGCGCCGCGCCGTGTTCTTGACGATGTACTTGTAGAGCATCACCTTGTCGGCCATGCGCAGCAGCGAATCGTAGCGCATGTCAATCTCGCATTGCCCGCCGGCCGCCACCTCGTGATGCTGCGCCTCCACGTCAATGCCGCAGTCCTCCATCGTCAGCACCATCGCCGCGCGCAGGTCTTGCAGCGTGTCGTTGGGCGCGACGGGGAAGTAGCCCTCCTTGGGGCGCATGCGGTGGCCGAGGTTGGCGCTGCCGTTGCGACCGGAGTTCCAGTGTGCCTCGTCGCTATCCACCACCGCCCATTGCTCGTTCTGGCTGGAGCGGAATTTCACATCGTCGAAGACGAAGAACTCGGCCTCAGGACCGAAGTAGGCTTTGTCGGCGATGCCGCTGTGGACGAGATGCTCCTCCGCCTTGCGCGCCACGTAGCGTGGGTCGCGGGTGTAGGGGTCGCGGTGGCCGCCGGGCTGGGTGACATCGCAGACCAGGCTCAGCGTTGGCACGGTGGTGAAGGGATCGAGGATCGCGGTGGCCGGGTCGGGCACCAGCAGCATGTCGCTCTCGTTGATCTCCTGGAAGCCGCGGATGCTAGAGCCGTCGAAGCCGATGCCCTCCGCAAAAAGCGCCTGGTCGAGCACGCGCGTCGGAACGCTGAAGTGCTGCCAGGTGCCAGGGACGTCCGTAAACTTGAAGTCCACCATCCGCACGCCCTGCTCTTGGGCGAGCCGCATCACGTCGTCGGGCGTCATCGTCATGCTGTCTGCTCCACGGGAGAGAACGCGCCATGCTGTGCCGGCAATCCCAGGGAGGCGCGCGGCCAACTTGCGCACTCTGCACAATACTTGCCTCGCATAAGATTGTAGCGGCTCGGTTCATCCTGCTCCATACCCATAATGACCAAAGTATGACTCCAGTTCGTATTGCACTTTGCACAGTGGGCGCCGCGGAATCTGTCCCTGAGGCACTTCGCCGCGTGGCAATGGTCCTGCGCATCCTGCCCCCACAGCCCCTCCGCTGGAGGTGGCGTGTTGGGGGCGAGCAAGGAAGGTATGCGATGACCCAGCCGCTATGGCTACGCCGCGCGAAGATGGAAGCCCGGCAAAGGCCGCTGCTCGTCGGCTGCCTGATACCGGCGGCCGGGGGCGTGGTCGTGGGCGTTCTGCTGGCCTTCACCGCGCTCGTCGTGCTGGGGCCGCAGCCCCGGGCGCCCACGCCGGCGACCACATCCGTCGCCCCTGTCCACGCGACAATCACCCTCGACGACGCCTTCCTCTCGCAACTGGGCAGCGACGCTCTGCACGGGGCCGCGCTGCCCTTCACGATCACCAACGTGCGCGTCGCCATTCACCCTGCCAACCAGTTCGCCGTCTTCGCCGATGCCACCGCCGGCCCGCTGACCCGCCAGCTCACCCTCACCGGAACCCTCGCCGCGGTGGATGGACGTCTGCGCCTGCGCGTCACCCAGGCGGCGGTCGGCGGCCTCGCCCTGCCCGCCGCGCTTGATGCCGCGCTGGAGTCCGCTCTCAACGCCAGGCTCGCCACGCTCAACGAGCTATTCCAGTTTGGCGGCACGAGCTACGCAATCACCTCGGTGACGACGCGGGAGGGCCAGCTCACTCTGGGCCTCGCGCCATCATAGCTCGCGTCCTTCGCGTTCTCCGTTCTTCCCTCTACAGATCGAAGGCAGCCGCAAGCTGGCGCACAAGCGAGGCGTGCAGTCGGGCAATGCGCCCGCGATAGGCGTCTTCGGGCTGCAGCGGGCCGGGCTTGGGGGGATCGCCGTTGGCGACGTGCCACGCGCGGAAAGCCAGACCGATGGCCGCCTGGTGTAGCGCGCGCGCCGTCAGATACGCCCGCGGACCCAGCGCGACGAGCAGCCGCCGCTCGGCACGGGCGCGCAGCGTAGCGTTCTGCAGCAGCGTGTATTCGTCGGGGGTGACGGCGCCGCGCAGCACCTCGGCCGCCAGGAACTCGCGCACCACCGCTGCCTCGCGACGCAGCGCGGCCAACAACACGGCGCCCAGCGCGGCCTGCTCGGCGAAGAGCGGCAGGTACGCCAGCGCCAGCGCCCCGGCGATGAACTGCGGTGCGTCGCCGGCGATGCCGTGTTGGGCCAGCGCATCGGCGCCGAAGGTGACGAAATCGAACGCCGTGTGCAGCAGCACCGCCAGACAGAATCCCAGCAGCGGTGGCAGCCAGGCGGTCGCGCGGTCGCGGGTCTCGCGCGCGAAGCCCAGGGCAGCGCCGAAGATCGCGCTGAACGTGGAGTGACTCAGCCAGCCCAGCACCACACGCCCGGCGATCAAGAAGGGCAGGTCGCCGCGCGGACTCTGCGCGAAATAGGCGAAGTTCTCCACCAGCGCGAAGCCCGCGCCCACCAGCAGCCCGTAGAGCACGCCGTCGGTGACGTTATCGAACTCGTCGCGCAGGGCCAGCAGCAATAGCACGAGGCCCGCGCCCTTGACCGTTTCTTCGGTAAGGCCGGCGGTCAGCGCACGCGCCAGGGCGCGCGTCAGGTCGGCCGGCAGGCCGTGCGCGGTGATGCCCGCCAGCAGCGTCCGGGTCAGGTCGTGTTCGAGCGCCAGCGCCGGGGCGATGGCGATCAGCGCGCCCCACAGGAACGCTGCCAGCAGCACCGGCAGCGGCTCGCGCTCGTAGCGGTCGAGCAGGGCCACCAGCAGCACGACGCCCAGCGCCGGCGCCAGCGGAATCGCCAGCGCCGCCAGCACATGCCCCGCGCCGTACGCGCTCAGCGCATCGGCGCCGATCAGTGCCGCGGCACCCAGCGTCACCACCGCACTGGCGAGCGCTAGGGCCAGCACCAGCGCCGCCAGCAGGGCGAACGCGCGCGCGTTGGGGCGGCGCCGCAGCGCGAACTCCATCGTCACGCCCAGGCCAAGCACTCGCGTCCCGCTATCCCCTGCGTCCGGCGGCTCCTCCTTGCCCCGTGCCGAGCGCACGCGACGCAGCGGGCGTCCACCGGACGCCCCTACGGATCCCTCCGCCTTGCCCACGCCCCATAGGGAGAGGGGCGAGCCATCGCCCGCGCGGCCGGGGGGTGAGGATCCCTCTGCGTCCTCTGCGGTTGCTCTCTCCTCTTCTTCGCGGACTTCGCGTTTCTTCGCGGACTTCGCGTTCTCCGTCCTCCTCCCTCTGCCCTCCGCGTCCTCCGCGTTCTCTCCGCGTCCTCCGCGTTCTCTCGTCTCCTTCTTCGCGTCCTTCGCCCTCGCTCCGCGTGCTTCGCGTTCGCCGTACCCCGGTGCGAGGAGCTGCACCGCGCTATGGCCCAGCAGCAGCACCGTGCCCGGCCGCAGCATACCCTCCTCGCCGGGTGCCAGCTCCCGCTCACCAACTGCCAGCGGATTGTGCGCCGAGACGTTGACCACCCGCCAGACGCCGTCACCTTCGCGCAGCAGCAGCGCGTGCTCGCGCGACACCGCTGGATCGAGCAGCACGGCAGTATTGTCGAGCGAGCGGCCCAGCGCGGCGACATCGCCGCCGATCGCGCAGGCGTGCCCGCCGTTGAGAAAGAGGGCGGTGCGGTGGCGGCGCGGGAAGAGCGACGGCGCGATCTCGCCGGGGTCGAGCACGCGGAGCACACCGCTGCTGGCAGCGGTCAGATCGAGCGGCAGGGCTGCCAGGCGATGCGTGGGGCGCTTGTGGCGCGGCGATGCGGGCGCTCGGCTGGGCGCGACAGGCGCGACAGGCGCGGCAGGCGCGACAGGCGCGGCAGCGGCCATGGGCTCCGCTCCTGGAGCGCCGCTTCCCTGTGGCGGAGCGGTGGCCCTGGGCAGCCGGAGACGTGAGCGGCGGCGAAGGCGCAGGCGCATGGAGGCTATTCCTGGCGCGCGCGGGCGGGCCGGCGCTGGCGGCGGAAGCCTGGACGCGCGCCGGTCGCGGCGGGCGGCAGCTCCAGCGGGCGATAGGGCATCGAGCGCGGTGCGCCATCGAGGGGACTGAGCCGATCGCGCGGCACCCGCCAGATGTACTGGTAGCCGGGGGCGAGGGGAAAGCCGGTCTCCCAGTCGCCGAGCCACTGCGGCGGCACCTGCACCAGCAGCTCCTCGTCCGTATCCGCGCCGTCACTTCGCGCCGCACGCTCACAACGCGCCGCGGCTGCCATGCCCTCGCGCGCCGCATCCTCGGCGAGCAGCCCCGCCAGCACATCCACCGGCGGGAGCGTGCCGCCGGCGTCGTGCCCGCGCCAGTACACGTAGCCGCGAATAATGCCCATTGCTCGACTCATCCAGACCTGCCCGCCCGCGCAGATGCCCCCGCGCCTCATACACTGCCATCCGCTTCTCGCCACACGCCCCAAAACCGGACGCTGGATGCGCCCGTTCCGCCCCATCCTACCCGCCTTGCGGGCATTGTGCAATAGCCGGGGCCGGCCGGCGAATGAATTCGCGCCTGGAGCAGCCCAGCGGCCGCAAAGTCTGTCGGCGCGGACTGGGGCGGCTCCGTGTGGACTGGGATGGCATGGGTTGTCTAACCGCCCCCCGTGATCTCGGCGCCTACCCGGACGACCCGACCTCCATCTCCTCCAGGTCGCCGGCCATCCGCTGGAGCTGCAGCTCGATGGACTCGCGCATCTGCGCGCGGATCACCTCCGGCAGATAGGTATAGCCCGCTATCGCGCGCAATTGGCCGCGCAGCGCCTCCTCGGTGATCCCCTCCTCCGGAGCGCAGTAGAAATCGTCGGGGGTGAGGTAGCCAGCCATGACCAGCACCTCGGCCGGGTGACGCCCCAGCGCGTGCGCCAGCTCGCGGCAGTTCTCTGGGGTCGGCAGCACGGGATTCTCGCCGCGCAGGTAGCGGCCGAGACTGACCTCCTCGACGTGCGCGCCGGCTTTCTCCGCATCGCGCGCGAACTCGCTCATCAGGTAGCGGCCGCCGCGCCGCTGGTAGTAGTCGAGCCGCCGCAGCTCCGCGCGCAGCCAATCGCGGAAGCTGGCGCGCCGCTGCTCGTCGCTGGTATAGCGCATCAGGACTGTTCCCTCCACGACCGGATCACGCCACCCCACCTGCCACCACGATGGACGCGGCGGGAGACGATGGCCGCTCCCGTCGGTGCTTGCGCCGGGCGCGTGTGCCGCCGTACGCGACCGCATCGCCGATGCTCTGTCGCGCACACCTGGAATGGGCGCGCAGCCACCATGCGCTGCTATCAAATCGTGTGCCAGCGGCAGGCCGCCGCTGCCGTGCCGCCTGCGCCGCGCGTGCATGGAACGCGGCGTGCGTGCGATCTCCTCCATGCCCGCCGGTCAGTCGAGATGGGGCCGGCGGTGAGAGGGAGCTTCGGTGTTCCTGCAACTGCTGGCCGCACTGGGCGGCATCATGCTCGTCAATCTGGTGCTCAGCGGCGACAACGCCCTGGTGATCGGCGCGGCGGCGGCGGGACTGCCGCGGAGGCGGCGACTGGCGGCGCTGGTGGCCGGAGGTGCGGCGGCGACCGTGCTGCGCATCGCCTTTGGCATAGCTGCCACGCTGCTGCTCCAGCTTCCACTCTTGCAGGCGCTGGGTGGCGTGATCCTGCTGGTCATTGCCGTGCGGCTGTTGGCCGAGCGCACTGGGCCGAACGAGACGGTGATCGCCGAAGAGGCCGAGCTGGTGCCCCACGAGGAGGAGCGTGGCAGCGATGGCGGTGCGCCACATCAGCCGGCCGAGCGCGGCTTCTTCGCCGCACTGCTGACGATTCTGGTGGCGGATGTGACGATGAGCCTGGATAACGTGCTCGCGGTGGGGGCGCTGGCGGCGGGCGACATCCCTCTGCTGGCACTGGGGCTGGTGCTGAGCATCGCGCTGGTGCTGGCGGGCAGCGCGCTGGTGGCCGAGCTGATCGCCGTGCTGCCCTGGCTGCTCGACGCCGCGGCGCTGGTGCTCGGCTGGACCGCGGCGAACATGCTGCTGCACGATCTGCGGCTCGGCCCGCTGCTGGCGCGCGCGCCATGGACGGCGGTCGCCGTGCCCGCGGTCTGCGTCGGCCTGGTGATCGCCGCCGATGTGTGGCTGCGACTGCGTCATCGGCGGGCGGTCGCGGCGCGGGCGCGTGTCCGCGAGGGGAAGCAACGGGCTGAGCGCGATCAGTAGCCCTGAAACTCGCCGTCGATCAGCGCATCCAGCCCCTCGGCCTGGTCGCGCTCGAAGGTCTTGATGCTGATGTGGCGCAGGTACTCGCAGACTCGCTGCCGCGGCCAGCGCTCCTCCACGCTCAGGCGCATGATCTGGCGCAGGCGCGGGCGCATGCGGTCAATGGCGGTGGCGAGCTGGCCGCGGGTGACGGTGCGCGCGATGCCGTCGGGGTGGATGAACGAGATCGCAGCCTGCGGCTCCGAGCGCGGCACGGCCCGCAGGAACTCGCGCAGCAGCTTGCGCGCTTGCAGGCGCAGCCAGAGCGGATCGGTCGTGCTGGTGCCGCCACTGCCGCCGCGTGAATCCGCCCGGATCAGTTCAGCCTCCAGGTCCTCCGCATCGGCATCGGCATCGGCATCGGCATCCGCATCCTCCAGCTCCGCCGCATCGGTCGCATCCAGCCCGCCGTCGCGATCGGGCGCATCGCCGAATGGATCGCGGGCGTCACCTGGCTTTCCGCGTGCCCCATCCACTCCATGCGCACCCCGCGCATCCGGCCGCGCTGGCGCACCCCGCGCTCCCGCCGCTCCCGATGGCGCCGTCGCTCCTTGCGGTGTGGCTCGCTGTGACGTCCGCCGGTCGCTGCCCCACATCGCGCGCCTCCCTCGAATCGGCTGGCCGGCGCCGCGGCCGCACTCGCGCCCGCTTCGCGGCCCCTCGGCTCGGCAGCATCCGGCTATCGAGGGAATAGTAGAACATTATTTCTAGTCTGTCAACGGCAGAGCTCCTTCATCGTGTGATCTCGCGCCATCATGCCCGTGTTCTGTCGAACGGCGCGATCTCGGTGCTAGGCAAAATAGGCGAGCGGCGCGGCGAGTTGACACCGGTGCGCGGAGATGGTAGGATGTGGGGTGAGCGCCCGGTTCCTCGCGGCCGGCTGGTGTCGCGTCCTCTGCCGCCGTTCGTATCCGCTCTCATCGCTCGCCTTCGCCGTCCAGTCCTGTTGTATCCGGCGCCGTCGCGTCTCCTCTTTCGGCGACTCCGATCACCGTTTCGCCGCCCGCGTGTCGCGCGCCTGCGTAGATATCCTCGCGGCTCAATCCCGGGCCGGTCATCATCTACCCCCGCTACCCACTCCATCCATTGCTTTGAAAGGAGAACGGGCACCCGCCCGCATCGGCCACTGCGCCGGCCCACGCGCGCTTGCACGCGCCCCCTCGCCTGCCGGTGCCCGCCACACATACTATGATTAACATTGCTGAGCTTGAAACCAAGACCCTGCCCGAGTTGCGGGATTTGGCCCGCGGCTACCAGCTCTCCGGCTACAGCACGCTCAAGAAGCAAGACCTGATCTTTCGCCTGCTACAGGCCGAGAGCGAGCAGCAGGGCAATACCTTCGCCAGCGGTCTGCTCGAAATCGTCGAGGAGGGCTTCGGCTTCCTGCGCCACGAGGGCCTGCTGCCCGGTCCACTGGATATCTACGTCTCGCAGACGCAAATCCGCCGCTTCGGCCTGCGCACCGGCGACATGGTCTCCGGCCAGATTCGCCCCCCCAAGCCGAACGAGAAATATTACAGCCTGCTGCGCGTCGAGGCCGTCAACGGCATTGACCCCGAGGCGGCGCGCAACCGCCCGCTCTTCGACGACCTGACCCCCGTCTTCCCCAACGAGATGTACGACCTCGAGACGGCCGACAGCAACCTCACCGCGCGCATCATCAACCTGGTGTCGCCCGTGGGTCGCGGCCAACGTGGGCTGATCGTCGCGCCGCCCAAGGCTGGCAAGACCAACGTGCTGCGCACCATCGCCAACGCCATCGCCGCCAATTACAAGGGTGTTCACTTGATGATCGCGCTGATCGGCGAGCGTCCCGAAGAAGTGACCGATATGCGCAAGCACGTGCAGGCCGAGGTCTACAGCTCCACCTTCGACGAGCCGGCGAGCGCGCACCAACGCGTGGCCGAGCTGGTGATGGAGCGCGCCAAGCGTCTGGTGGAGCAGGGCGAGCACGTGGTCGTGCTGCTCGATAGCATCACGCGGCTCACCCGCGGCTACAACCTCGCTATCACCTCCACCGGCCGCAGCCTCTCTGGCGGCCTGGACCCCGCCGCGCTCAACCCGCCGCGCAAGTTCCTGGGCGCCGCGCGCAACGTGCAGGAGGGCGGGTCGCTGACGGTGCTCGCGACGATCCTGGTGGATACGAACAGCCGCATGGACGACGTGATCTACGAGGAATTCAAGGGCACCGGCAACATGGAGATCGTCCTCGACCGCAAGCTCTCGGAGCGCCGCATCTTCCCCGCGGTGGACATCACCAAATCGGGCACGCGCCGCGAGGAGCTCCTGCTGGCGCCGGGCACACTGCAAGCGGTGACAGTGATGCGCCGGCTCTTCGCGCAGCTTGCCGAGAACGAGGGCATCGAGGCCACCGAGCGGCTGATCACGCAGATGGGCAAGACTGCTACCAACGAGGAGTTCCTGGAGCAGATCGCCCGCAGCCTCGCGTAATAGCGCCAGCGGAGTCTTCTGCTCTGCTCCGCGCGGCCAGAGGGCGAGGGGTAGAGTATGGGTGGGGGACAAGCAAAAAGTCGCTTGTACAGCGGCTTCTTTGGCGGAAGGGGAGGGATTCGAACCCTCGGAGCGGAGTTACCCGCTCAGCGGTTTAGCAAACACCGCTTCCGCTCGCCTGGCACAAACCCGGAATTCAAGAGCGTTCTTTCTGACCGGGTTGTTTCTCCTCGCTGACCCCTGCGGCGGTCTGCATGTGGAGGGTGCCTCTCTGTCACCTTTTGCGAGAGAGAGGATGTTACGATGGCTGCACGAGCGAAAAAAGTCCAGACGACCCGTGAGACCCGTGCGACGACGGCGACGAGGACCGCGCGACCGACTGCGACGAGGACAGCGGGTTCTGGTTCCGGGAGCGGGAGTGGGAGTGGGAACAGACCGCAAGACATGCACGGCATGCAGCGCACGCAGCGCGCGCCCCGCCCTGTCACTGCACCCCCTGTCCCGCCAGCACCGGCAGCACCGCCAGCAGCCCTGCGGAGGCGCGGCCCCAAGCGGGGCAGCTTGCCCAGGAGCACCGCCATGACCAAAGCGCCTGTTACCACCCTCACCCACTTGGTGACCGCCTACCTTGAGGATCTGCAGGTGCGCAACTACAAGCCCAAGACCATCCACGGCTACGCCAAGAATCTCTCGATGTTCGTCAACTGGGCCGAGACGCAGAGCGCCACGACGCTCGCCGATCTCAACCCCGACCTGGTCAAGCGCTACATCCGCTATCTGCAAGAGAAGCCCAAGTACGCCGAACGCGGCTACGCGACTTTGGGCGCCGAGCGCGTCAGCGCCGCGGCCATCCGCAACTATATCCGCGACGTCAAGACCTTCGCGCGGTGGCTGGCTGAAGAACACTATACCCCCACCCATGTGCTGGCGGCGGTGAAGACTCCGAAGGCGGATGAGACGCCGATTGAGCCGTTCACCGACGAGGAGCTCGAGCGCATCTTCGGCGCGCTCGATACGACAGAGATGATCGATCTGCGCGACTACGTGCTGCTGCACACGCTGTGGGACACAGGGATGCGGGAAGGCGAGCTCGTCAACCTGACGCTCGACGACGTGGACCTGATGCGGTTGACGATCCGTATCACGCACGCCAAGTTTGGCAAGTGGCGCGACATTGGCTTTGGCAAGGAGACGCACAAGTATCTGACGCGCTACCTCAGCCTCTGCCGGCCGGAGCCAGCCCTGGAAGGCGACCGCCACCTCTTTCTGTCGTTCGATGGCTACCCACTGCGAGAGATGACGCTCCAGAAGATCTGTCAGCGGCTCTCCAAGCGCATCGGCGTCCACATTCATGCCCATCGCTTTCGCCACACGTTTGCGGTCAACATGCTGCGCGCGGGGACCGACCTGCGTACGCTGCAGCGCCTGATGGGCCACAGCGATATCCGTATCCTCGCCCGTTACCTCAACCTCGCCAGCGACGACGCGATCCGCGCCCATCAGTCGAACAGCCCGGCGGATCGATTCCGTCAGCAGCGTCAGCGTGTAGTAGGAAGGCGACTCCCAGCTCGAAGACAGGCGCTCGATCTCGAGTAGGATGCCCTGAAAAACCAACCGGCCTGGCGTGTATCCCGGCAAGCGGGACGGGCAACGCATTCCCGCTTGCCGGTGCGCATGTGTTGCCGATTCCCTACCGTTCGGGTGCGAGGTTGCATCGACATTCAGCGCGCGAATGCACCCACATCCCCGCATGCGCATGCACGTCTGCGTGGCGCGGCGACGGTTTCACAAGCCTACCGTGCGCATATGAGGTAAATGTGATCGGAAGCGGCGCCATTGTGATCGGAATGTGCTTTGCCAGCGCCATACTTCGCACCGAGGGCGGGCACCCGACGCCGTGGCTTGTCCCGCACCCCGCTGCCCACTCGGTTGTGGGCGCGGGCAAAGAAGGGACTGATGGCGATGTCAGCGCAGACTGAACTGCTCGTGATCACATTCGACGGGGAACAGCGGGCGGCACAGGCCGCCAAAGTGTTTGAAGGGCTGCATCGCGAGCAAGCCGTGGACCTGCACAATATGGCGATCGTTGCGCGCGGCCCAGGCGGCACGACGCAGATTCATGAGACCAACGACCCGACCACTCACCAGGGTACGCTGTTTGGCGCGCTGATCGGCGGCCTGGTGGGCCTGCTCAGGCACCGCCCCGTGCAGGGAGCGGCGCTGGGAGCGACCGGTGGCTACGTGGCGAGCAAGCTCCTGGATCTTGGATTCGATGACACGACCTTGCGCGCCATCGCCGATAGTCTGGCACCAGATACGTCCGCGCTCGTGCTGGCGATCGAGATCCGCGACATAGAAACCACGGCGAAGCGTCTGGCCCCGTTCGGCGGCAAAGTCCTGCGCGACACCTCGCCGACGAGCCAGGCGGCACGCCTCGCACTTGCGCTCGGTGATGGAGTTGTGGAGGGCAGCCTTGTCTCATCGGATGCACGCGAGCGTTAGTGTACAGGGTGCGCGTGGGGTCACGGAGGCACCCGATGTGCCTGTCAGTGGTGGACCAGTATAGACGCCGCACATGGAATGCCTAGAAGCTGGAGGACACCGCATGGCCGCACACGCGCAGGACACGGTTGACCGCTACCATGCCTATCTGCGCGACGAGCGTGATAGCGCAGCTCTCTACATGGCGCTCGCAGAGGACGAGCCGAGTCCGCAGCTTGCTGCCGTTTACCGCGCGCTGGCCGAGACCGAGCGGCGTCACGCGGCATTCTGGGAAGCCCGCCTGCGGCAAGCGGGAGCGAGCGTGCCGGCCTACTCGCCTGGCTGGCGCGTGCGCATCCTGAGTTGGATCGCGCGCCACCTGGGTGTGGGCAGCGTGCTGCCCGTCGTCACGGCACAGGAAAGCGCGGGGCACCAGGCCTACGCCAGCGAGCCGGCGGCCGCGGCGACGCCGATGCCGGCGGAGGAACGCTCGCATGCACGCGTGCTGCGCGCGGTGCGTTCCGTCAGCCCAGGAGGCGTGGGTGGCGCGGTGCTGGGCCAACTCGAAGGGCGCCACCGGGGAGCGGGCGGCAACGCCCTGCGCGCGGGAGTGCTGGGGGCGAGCGACGGCTTGACCTCGAATCTCAGCCTGGTGATGGGCGTGGCCGGTGCGGCCCTCGCCAGCCGCACCATCCTGCTCACCGGGCTGGCGGGTCTGCTGGCCGGCGCCCTCTCGATGGCGATCGGCGAGTGGCTCTCAGTACAGAGCGCGCGCGAGCTGAGCGAGCGGCAGATCGCCATCGAGCGCGAGGAGTTGGCGGCTATGCCGGAGGAGGAGCAGCAGGAGCTGGCGCTGATCTTCCAGGCCAAGGGTCTGGCCGAGCCTGCCGCCCACGACTTGGCGCGGCGCATGATGGCGCGGGAGGATGCCGCGCTGGATACGCTTGTTCGCGAAGAGCTGGGCATCAACCCCGAGGAGCTGGGCGGCTCGGCGATCCAGGCCGCGGTCACCTCATTCTTCCTGTTCGCCGTGGGCGCGTTGGCCCCCGTGCTGCCCTACGCCTTCCTGGCGGGCTTGGCCGCCTTGAGCGTCAGCCTCGCGCTCAGCGTGCTGGGCCTGTTCGCGATTGGCCTCGGCATCACCCTGACCACCGGAACGCCCGTCTGGAAGGCTGGCGGGCGGCAGGTCCTGTTTGGGCTAGCTGCCGCCGCGATCACGTTTGGCCTCGGCCGGCTCGTCGGGGGCGGTCTGGGTTGAGACTGAGCTGAGACGGCCGCGCGATGCTTTGCGCGCCGATGACGGGCAGCCGCCTGGCGTGCTCACACGCGGAGTCCCCTGCGACGCGATGCCGCGCATGCCTTGCTACAGACATCGTGCGACTGCATCGTGCAATGGATGTGACGCTCGTGCGCCAATATGAGACAATTTCGAGATCGCGCCTGTATATCGTTGCCACCACGGATTGGTACTCGAAGCCATTCAGTTACGTGCGCCATCACCGCGTGATGGGCTGGGAGCGTGAGCGATGCAGGCGGTGCTGATAGTGGAGCAAGATGAGGGCCTCCGCCAGACGCTGGAGATGGTGATGCAAGACGCGGGTTATCCGACGCTGGCGACGGGCGATCCCTCGCTTGCCCGGGCCGCGATGAGGCTGGCGCAGCACCCGCTGGTGGTGCTCATCGGCCATGGTGGGCCGGCGAATCTCGCGCGAGACCTGCTCAACGGCGCGAATACCGCGCGCCCGCATGCGTACATTGTGATCAGCACACACCCGGCCGCGGCGCCGTACGTCTGGAACGTGCGGACGGCGCGGAGGGTGCCCGTCATCGGCGCTCCGTTCGATCTGGATGTGCTGCTCGCACAGATCAAGGCAGCGTCCGTGGCGCTTGAGCGCCTCGCGGCGATGGGAGCCGAGGGCAGCATTTCACCGTATCAGGGGGCTATGTCCAGCCAGGCGTGAACGCGGGCGCCCTCTCCCATCGCGACGATCAGCCAGCGATAGTGGGCACACGTAGGGCCTACTCACGGTGTCGGCCGTGCGCATCAGGCGTAAGGGCGATCGAATTGTTCAGCAGGGACGGCCTCGCGCGTGCTGGGGAAGAGCACGAGATCCTCCCGCCGCTGATGATCGAGGATCAGGTCGCACAAGCCAAGGGCCACCGCACGCGGCGCCTGACCGCGCTCCACGGGGCAAACACCTCGTCGCGCAGCAGGCGCACCTCGGCATGCTCCTCGCGGAACGGCTCGACCAGTCCTTCGCCCAATGCCTCGCCAATCGCGGCAAATGCTTCAGCCTCCTCCAGGAGGATGTGCGCGTCGAGTTCGGCGGTCAGCCGCTCGCCCTCACCAGCCTGGAGTACGAGCTGCTCGCGGTCCTCATCGCCCATCCAGGCCGGGTCTATGCCCGCGAGGAGCTGCTGCGGCGGCTGGCGGGCTTCGTGCGCGGCGAGCCGTTCGACCGCGCTATAGACATCCATGTGAGCAATCTGCGGCGCAAGCTGCGCGCGGCCCTTGGCGAGGACGCGCCGATCGAGACGGTGCGCGGCGTGGGCTACCGCCTGCGGGAAGCCTCACCGGCCGTCGCGGAATCTTCCGACGCCACATCCTCCACCACCGCCCGGCTAGACCTTGGCCAGCTTGCGCTTGCCGCGCTGGGCCGCGCTCCCACGCCGCTCTTGGTGCTGTCGCCCGACCGCACGGTGCTGCTCTACAACGACGCGGCGGAGCACCTGTGCGGCTGGAAGGCCGAGGACGTGGCGGGGCAGGTCAAATGCTACAGCCTGCTTGGATGCCACGATGAGGACGGCGCGCTGCTCTGCCATGGGCGCTGCGTGCTGCGGCAAGGTGGTCTGACGCACATGAGCGAGCGGCAGGCCCGCTACGTCATCACCCTCAAGGATGGGCGCGAGCTGCCGGTCGAGGCGCATTACAGCCGCCTGGGCGACACCAGCGCCGCGGGCGACTATACCCTGCTGGTGCGTCAGCCACAGGGCTGACGCACGCTCCACACGCCAGCGCGCGACGCGCGATTGTGTCCCCGTCGAGCCACTCAGTGGCTGTTCTGTGAGCTTACCGAGAGGTCGGTCTGCGCTCCCTGTACGTGGGTGTCTCCGCTGCCAGTAGGCCGGATCGCGTCACCTGACGCGGCACGAGCTGGCCGATGAGCCACGGAGAACCGCAGGAAGGAGCGCTTGCAGATGTTCAGGACCAGCGCGGGCACACGCGATCCACATGACCAACCATGCCGCGCGATGATCAGCGCGAGATCGGTGGCAGCAACCGTTTTGCTTGCCCTCACCCTCGTGCTCACGGCGTGCGGCACGACGATCTCCAACGGAGGCAGCACACCTGGCGCCTCACCCACGGCGCGCCCGCCCAGCACAGTCAAAGTCTATTTTGCCCACCATCCTGAGACCGACGAGCATCCCGACTAGGTCTTCGCCGTCACACGGGCCGTGCCCCAGACCATGACGAAGACCAGCGACCTCGCCACCTTCGCACTGCAGCAGATGCTGCAAGGGCCAACCACTGCCGAACAAAATCAGGGCTACTATTCGCCCTTCTCGGGCGCGCTGGCCCTGATCTCGAACTGCCCCGGCCCGTTCCGTGACTTCGACCTGACCTTCGATCAGCGTGGAACCAAAGCTGAGCCGGGGACCGTCACAATGCGCTTCTGCCGCCGCGTGGACATCGCCGGCGATCTGGACGGTCCGCGTATGGTCAGCATGATCAATCAGACGCTGCTCCAGTTCTCCAGCGTCCAGAAGGTAGTGGTGCTGAACTGGGCCGGCAACTGCTTCGCCGATCTGGCAGGCAGCAATGCCTGTCTGGGAGGTGCGTCCACTGGCTACCCGGTCAAAGTCTACTTCTCGCGCCGCCCCGACTCCGACACCCGACCGGCGGCGGTCTTCGCCGTCAACCGCACCTCTCCGACGCTGGGTGTCGCGACGTACGCCATCGCTCAGTTGCTTGCCGGACCGCTGCCAGCCGAAGAGAGCCAGGGCTACTTCACGCCACTCGAGGGTGCGCTGAGCGGATCGTCTACCTGCGCGGGCGCGGACTTCCGCATCACCCTGGACTGGAACCGCACGCACGCCGAGACGGGAACGGCTACCCTGCAGTTCTGCCGCTCGATGCACGGACTGGGCGATACCCCGTCGGTGATGGCGCGCAACGAGATCGTGAGCACCCTCACACAGTTCAGCAACATCAAGAAGGTGGAGATCGTCAACGCCGATGGTTCGTGCTTTGACGACCTGATCGGCTGCGCGTAGCGCGAACCCTGTCCGTGATACGCGCACCCGGACTACCCAAAGGAGGGGCCACATGACTCCCACAACGCCCGACACTCCACGTGTCGATCCTGACCGCGCGGGCGCTCTGCCGCCTGCTATTCCCTCTGCTCCGCCTGGTGCGGTGCCGCCGGGCTACACGCCATTAGGACCGGGATACGCTCCCGCGCCGGGATACGCTCCCGCGCCGCGGTCCCACTCGCTCGGTCGCTGGCGTCGTGATCGGCGTCGCGGTTGCGGTGGTACTGCTCTGCGCTGGCTCCGTGGCCGCGGTGGGCGCTCTGGCCGGCTGGTGGACCACTCACCAGGTCAACGCCACCCGTACTTCGACCCTGACTTTCGTCGTCCCCGATCACCCGCACGTGGTGGTGCATGACACCGCCGGAAACGTCACGATTGTCGCCGGGTCCGCGCGGCAGATCATGGTGGACATCACCAAGCGCGCGACCGATACGTCGTCGCAGTTGGCCCAGCATGCGCTCGACGCGATCAGCGTCACGACGCACGCGACGGCGGATGGCCTGGTGATCGACGCCACCACCAGCGCCGATCATCCGCTGACGAGGCAGTCCGTGGATCTGCGCATTGCCATGCCCGCCACCTCGGATGTGCAGCTCGACATGACGGCCGGAACGGCGCATCTCTCCGGTATTACCGGGCATCTGGCAGCGACGATGACGGCCGGCAACCTGAATCTGCGCGACATGGTGCTCGACGGGGCCTCGCGTGTGAGTCTCAACGCTGGCAACGCTGACCTGCGGGTTGCGCTCCAGCCCGATGCCACGCTCGATTTGCAGGTGCATACCGGCAATGCGCTGCTTGCTCTGCCGCAGGAAAGTCCCACGCTGCTGACGGCGCGCACGGCGGTTGGCAACCTGACGATCAATGGCTGGCCGGCGACGATCCACCGGGCCGGCGCGGGCGCCTCGACTGAGGTGTACTGCAAGCTTGCCCCGCAGAACCATGTCCACGTGACGGTGGATACGGGCAACGTCGTCGTCTCGGCGTATTGACACCCTCGCAGCGTGCGCGTGACGACCGGCAAGCCGCGCGTGGACGTGACGAGTGCGTGATACAGGTGCGGCGCGTCCTGATGGCACTGTGAGATGCACGACGTACCGTGAGGGACGCAACCCGATGCGTGCCACGCTGCCTGGACGGCACATCGGGCCAATGAAAGGAGCGCAACATGCGCACGTCACCGCGAGACTCGGCTGAGCAACTGCCGCACCTGTGCGAGGGCTTGAACGGCATGCTGGACGCCAACTCATTCGGCGTTGGCATGCCGCCAGCTAGCCAGCGCATGCCAATAGATGTGCTCGAAACCGCACGGCACTATGTCGTTGAGGCGGCGCTGCCTGGGGTCAGGCCGGCGGACCTGGAGGTAGCGGCCGCGGGCTGCACGATCACCATTCGCGCGGTTGTGCGGCACGATGACGATATTCTACGGGACGAGGTGGGAATTGGGGAGGATGAGGAAGAGCAGGAGGACGATGGTGGCAGTGTGTACATGTGTCGCGAACGCTCCATCGGCGACCTGACCCGCACAGTGGTGCTGCCCGGCGAAGTGGACCCAGGGACCGTCGAGGCGACCTACGAGCATGGGCTGCTGACACTGTGGGTCCCCAAGGCCGCACCAGCGCCGCCCAGGCGTATTGCCGTCTATCCCAAGGAGCAATAGACAATCCGGTCGCGAACGCAAGGAGAGCAGAGCGCGTGCTGGGCAAGGAAGCCGCGTTGCCATCCGGAGAAGCGAGAGGACCTCGCCCCTTTCGCATGCCTCTACCGTCCTCCTCAGGCGACTCGTGACCCGACCGTGATGGGCCGCACGCGGGCTGAGAGCTACTTGAGAGGCTTCGCGCCTATACTGAGGTTACTTCAGAGACGGTAGGAGACCGGTACAACCACCGCGCCGCGCCGTTGCTGTCTCAACCCTCCTGGGAGGTGTCGCATGAGCATCAGCACTCCATCCGCGCGAGCCGCGCCTGCCGAAACGGACGACGTCGAGGCCCTGCGTGCGCAAGTTGAGCACCTGGAGCGCAGCCTCGCGCACGTCACGAAGCTGCTGCGCACCACTCAGGAATCCTGCATGGTCTGGGAACAGACCTTCAACGCGGTGTCAGATCCCGTCGCGGTCATTTCAAGCGACTATCGTGTGCTGCGCGCGAATGCCGCGTATCAGCGTCTGTTCGATGAGACGCCAGCGCTATCCGAGCGCCACCTCTGCTTCAACAGCTCCGATGGCAATTCCGGGCCGTGTGAGCGTTGCCCGTTGACGGAGACGGTCCTGTCGCGGCGACCAGGACATGTGCGCACGGAGCAGGTCATCCAGGCGATCGGTGCGGCCCCTGGAAGCAAGGAGGCCCGCACGTTCGAGCGCTGGATCTATCCCGTCGTCAATGCCGATGGCACGGTAGACCGCGTGGTCGAAATCGTCAAGGACGTGACCGAAGAAGTGCGGCTGCGCGAGGCGACCAGCGCCGCGGAGGCGCTACGCCAGGCGGATCGGCTCAAGGCGGAGCTGCTGGGGACGGTGAGCCACGAGCTGCGCAGCCCACTGGCGGCCATCCAGGGCTATGCCGAGACCCTTCTGCGCCACGAGAAGCGGCTGCCCACTGACGAGCGCCACGAGTTCCTCACGGCTATCCAGGGAGCCGGCAAGCGGCTCGGCGCGATTGTCGATCGTCTGCTCACGCTCTCAGAGCTCGATACGGGGTCGTATCCGCTGCAGCAGACGCCGGTAGACCTGGCGCGCACCGCGCGGGAAGCGCTGGCGAGTGTGCGGCAGACGCCCGACGGCTCTCACATGCCTGGGATCAATGGCAGTAAGACCGTATCCTTCGCGCTGCGGCTGGAGGATGCGCGGGGCCATCCGGCGGACGCGCTGCCGCTCGTAGTCGGTGACGCGCGGCTGCTTCGCGATTTGCTCGATCACCTGCTCGAAAACGCCATGAAGTATTCGCCGTCGGGCGGCACGGTGACCATTACTGCGCGGCCTTACGTGCTTCGTAGGCCGCCGGGATCAGACACGCATCGTGAATCCAGTGCTCTGGCGGCAGAGGCAGTGCGTGATGAACGACTCCCCGCGTCTGAGGGTGACATCGCGACTGCCGCCGACATGCTCGAAATGACGATCCAGGACGAAGGGATCGGCATTCCGGCGGAGCATCTGCCGCGCGTCTTTGAACGTTTCCATCGAGTGGATTCGAGTTTGACGCGCGAGGCTGGAGGGATGGGATTGGGCCTTGCCATCTGCCAACGCATCGTGGAGTTGCACCACGGCGCCATCTGGGCCGAGAGTGCGGCTGGCGGTGGCAGCACCTTCCACGTGCGCTTGCCGCTGGCTCTCGCTGCCGAATGAACGCAGGCGGCAGGAGCGTGACCCCCGCTGTGAGTGTGACGTGCTTGTGACATGTCAACAGGCGCCTGTGAGCGATGTGTGTGCCGTGGAAACTATGCTGCAAGCGAGGCGGTCGCGCGAAGTGTACCCCGCCCGCACATGACGTCGCGAGCAGCGCGGTAAGCCGATGGAACATACGTAGGATGCGGCCGCCGACACAGCGAGAGAGGGAGAACTATGTACACACACGTGTTGGTTCCGCTGGATGGCTCTGAGCGCGCCGAGCGCGCCCTGCCGGTCGCGGAGCGCATCGCTCGCGCGAACAAGGGCCGCATCACCTTGATGCAGGCCATGAGTCTGCCGCTGCCGATCGGCGCCCCCTACGATACCGCGGCGTTGAGCGCCTCCTCGATCGAGCAGAGTGAGGCTGAGGCGACCGCCTATTTGGCGCGCATCGCCGGGTGGCCGCTACTGAGTGGCCTCCAGGTGGAGACGGTCGTAGCTACCGGCTCACCGGCCCTGGCGATCCTCGATACGGCGGCCGAGAAGGGCGGGGACCTCATCGTGCTGTGCAGCCACGGCCGCACTGGCGCCTCGCGCTGGGTGCTGGGCAGTGTGGCCGAGCATGTCGCGCGCCAATCTCCGGTGCCCGTGCTGGTGCTACGCGAGCACGGGCCGATGCTCGCCCATCCACATCCCGACTCCGAGCGGCCGCTGCGCGTACTGGTACCGCTGGACGGTTCGCCGCTCGCCGAAGCCGCCCTCGCACCTGCCGCCGGGTTGGCGCTTGGGCTGGCTGGCGCCGGCGTCAGGGGCGCTGACCCCAGGCACACCGAGCGGGTGGCAATACACCTCAGTCTGGTTCTGCCGCCCTCCGACCTGGATCGCGAGAACCTTCCCGATACGCTCGCTCTCGACGGTGCGCGGGCCTATCTGCGGAGTACCGCGGACCATCTGCGCAACACCCATCCCCACGTGAGTGTGACATGGTCGGTCGCGAGCGGGCTTGACGTAGCTGATGCGCTCTTGCGCGTCGCGGAGATCGGCGAAGACACCGAGGGCGCCGGACCGGCCAGCCGCAGCGACGTGATCGCCATGGCCTCCCACGGGAGGAGCGGCATCGCCCGCTGGGCGCTGGGCAGCATCACCGAGCGTGTCCTACATGGCACAAAGCTGCCGCTTTTAATCGTGCGACCGTCAGCCGTCGCCAAACAAACGGATACAGGCTCGCAGCCGGCAGAGGCGGAGACGCCGGAGACGACCTGGCACGACCGCGACGCAGTTGGCGCGCCGTGGCAGGCATTGTTCTAGCAGGGGTCATCAGGTGGCAGGCAACTCTGGGAGCCAACGAGAGAAATATAGCAGGAGGTGAGGTCCATGTTCGAGCGCATCATTATCCCGCTGGATGGCAGCCGCTTCGCGGAGGCAGCGCTGGCGCCCGGCCGCGAGCTGGCCCGCGCATTCGGCTCGCGCATCGTCCTCGTGCGCGCGGTGCCGCCGCACGGCCTGCCCAGCGTGATCTCTGGCCTGGTGCGCACTGACGCTGATAGTGACGGCGTCCACAACGTGGTGGAGCGTGCCGACGAGGCAGACGCGTATCTCCATGTGGTCATGGACCATCTGCGGCAAGAAGGCTATGACGCTGACCTGGCGCTTGCTCTGGCGGCGCCGGGCACGGCTATCGCGCAGGCTGCTGTGCTTACCCACGCCGATTTGATCGTGATGGCGGCCCATCTGCGCTGGAAGGTGCCCGCCTCGCAGGGCGCCAGCGCCACCCTCGACGTGTTGGTCCACTCGCGCGTGCCGCTGCTCGCCTGGCGGGTGGGGGGCATGGAGGAGCCGGAAGGCGGGCCGGACGTGGCCGATCGGCCGCCGCTG
>DASVAA010000064.1:0-30242 GCA_036376595.1 Ktedonobacterales bacterium
AGCCCCAGCAATAGATGCTCGGTGCCGATGTAGTTGTGGTTGAAGCGCTGCGCCTCCTCCTGCGCCAGCATGAGCGTCTTGCGCGCACGCGCGTCGAATTTGTCGAACCGGTCGCGGTCGGAGACGCCACGCGCCTCAGACCGGATCGTCGTCGCCGCGGCGGGTTGGCCCGCCGGCGAGCCGTGCATCCCTCCGGACTGGTTGAGCACCTGAATCGTCTGGGCGCGCACCTTTTCGAGGTTGACGCCCAGGCTTTCAAGCACCCCCGCCGCCACGCCGTCGCCCTCCCGCACCAGCCCCAGCAGCAGGTGCTCAGTCCCGATGTAGTGGTGGTTGTAGCGCCGCGCCTCATCCGTCGCCAGCTCCAAGACCTTCCTGGCGCGCGGGGTCAGGCCGACGTCGTCCAGCACGATGCGGTCGCCACGCCCGATGATGCTCTCGACGGCGGCGCGCACCCGTGGCAGCTCCACGCCCATGCTCTGCAATACCTTCGCCCCCACGCCGTCTCCCTCGCGCACCAGCCCCAGCAGCAGATGCTCGGTGCCGATGTAGTTGTGATTCAGGCGCTGGGCCTCCTCGCGTGCCAGCCCCACAACCTTGCGCGCCCGCTCGGTGAAGTGGTCGAAAAGCGCGCCATCTTCGTCGTGCGGGCGCTCGCCATCATCAGCGCGATGAGCCTGAGTGCCGATCCAGCGCCTGGCTGCGCGCTCCTCTGGATGCTGTTGCTGATACTCAGCGACCAGGTGATCTAGCTCGTCTTTGTGGCCGAGCGCATAGGCAATGGCGCCGTAGATCGCCGCCAGACTCAGCGATGGGAACTGAGTGCGCAGCGCCTCTGGTGCCTGGACGCGACTCCACGCGAGGATCAGACGCTCCAGGCGCACCTCGCTGCCGTGCACGTAGAGCTGCCCATCGCGCACCTCCACGTAAGGATCGTGCGACTCATTGGGATCAGGGGTCGGACTGGTAGGCATCGGGCGCCTCGCTTTCGGCTGATTCGCCTCGCCGCGCGCATCGTACCACGCCGAACTGGCGACTGCCGGATCAGCTCACTCTCCGCGCGATCCAACCTCTGGACCCTACGCGCCTCCACATCGTTGGCATTCTCGGCGGTTTCGAGCCGGATCGCTACTGGGGCGGCAATGGTGGGCAAGATGGTGGTAGGGCGAGCACGTGGGCTGAAGTCCCACGGGTAATCCTGGTCCAATCAGGCAAGTGTGGCTCAGCGGCCTGGGACCATCCCTGGATGTCCGTAGACACTGCCTCGCACACTCGCCGCCGTAGCAGATATGCGCCTGGCGAGGGATTAGCCGCGGCGCTTCAGACCGCCTCCTCGCCCAAGGCGAACGTCGCCCTTCGTCGGGAGGCTCCGCGTCCTCTGCGGTTCCAAATCTGCTCTCTAATTCCGATAGTCCACGATCAATTGGCGGTCGCGGATGAAGCGCTGCACCGTGCGGCCAGCGGGAACCGTGACGAGGCGTGTGGTGCAATCGCGGCGCAGCACGAAGTTGAAGGCCGTGATCGAGTCGTCGCTCACCGACCACAGTGGACGCGCGAAGATCGGCTGCACGATCTCCCAGCCGTCGGCCAGCGCCTCGCGCAGCTCGCCAAACTTCTGCCGCACCCCCACTGTCGGATGGCCATGCTTCTCCGCAGGATGCGCGGCGGGCGAGCTGGCGATCACCGCCAGCGCCGCAGGCTCGGTGACGAACGTGACTGGCGATTGCGCCAGTGCTGAGGCCAGCTTGGGTAGTGTTGGCAGCGTCTCGCGCGCCAGCGCGTTGCCGGCCGGCAGCGCATGAGATGTGCGGGCGGGCGCGGGCGCCACGGATGGGCGCACATGCGAGCGCGAGGGCGCGGAGCTCCTGGCCGGCGGCTTCGCCGTCGCGCCGCGCTCCCGCTCAGCCTTGTTGGGCTTCGAGCTGCTCATCGCGCTGCTCCCTTCCCTCCGCTGTCCTGTGTCGCTATCGCCATCGCCATCTTCATCCGTCCTCGCTCCCTCCCACTCCTACCCCTGGTTGCCGCTCGCGCTCGGTGGGATGCGGTAGTAGTCCAAGAGCTGGCTCGCCAGCGCACGCCACAGCGGTGCCGCGGCGGTTGAGCCGTAGATCGTGCGCCGCGGATGGTCGATCTTCACCAGCAGCACGAAACGCGGATTCGCGGCCGGCGCGTAGCCGATCACCGAGGCGTAGGTGTAGCCCGGACCCTTGGCCGGCGGCGTCGAGGTGCCGGTCTTGGCCGCGATCTGGTAGCCGGGCAGCAGGTACATCTGCGTCTCGGTGTAGGCCGAAGCGACCAGCATCTGCGTGACGATCTGCGCCGCCGCCGGGCTGACCACCTGGCGCACCGCCCGCGGCTGAACCGTCGTGGTCGCTCCCAGGCCGCCATCCGCCGTGACGCTGGCGACGATGTGCGGGCGCATCAGCACGCCGCCGTTCGCCAGCGCGCCGTACGCCGCCGCCATCTGCAACGGCGTTGCGTAGATGCCTTCGCCAAACGCGCTCTCCGCCAGCGAGAGCTCCGGCGGATTAGCGGCCGGCACCGGCAGGCCCTTCGCCTCCGACGGCAGGTCTACACCCGTCGGCGCGAGGAAGCCGAACGCGTGCATGTACTGGAAGAAGCGCTGATAGCCGATCTGCGTGGCGACCCATGCCGCGCCGGTGTTGAGCGACTGCTGAAGCACGTCCACCATGTTCACCAGCCCGTGGCCGCGATCGTCCCAGTTGTGGATCGGCGTGTTGCCGGCCCAGAAGACGCCGGAGCTATCGTCGTAGACCGTCCCGGGCGTGATCGTGCCGCTGTCTATGCCGGCCGCCATCGTCATTGCCTTCATTACCGAGCCAGGGTCGTAATTGTCACTCACCGCCGGATTCACGAAATCCGACAGGGGATAGCCGGCGTAGGCGTTGGGATCGAACGATGGCGTGCTCGCCATCGCCACAATCGCGCCGCTGCGCGGGTCGAGCACGATCACCGTGCCGCCGTCGGCGTCGGTTTCGGCAACAGTCTGCGCCAGCCCCTGCTCGACGAAGTACTGCACGTTGGCGTCGAGCGTCAGCGCCAGGTTGGCACCGGGCACGGCCGGCGACTGCCGCTGCGGCGCGTTCGCCAGGGGATCGCCCTGGGCGTTCACCGCCGTCCACAGCATGCCCGGCTGCCCGGCCAGCTCGCGCTGATACGCTGCTTCCACGCCGTACGCTCCCTTACCGGTATCGTTGCTGACAAATCCAAGCACCTGCGCCGCGAGATCGCCCTCTGGATACATGCGCTGCACCAGCGGGATCAGCGCGATCCCCGGCAGATTGCCCTGGCCGATCTGGTCCGAGACCGCCTGGGATTGCTCCGCCGAGAGCAGCAGCACGCCGCCGTTCCCATTGCCGTTCCCGTCGCCGCCGCGCAGCCGCACGTAGCCGCCCGGCACGTCGAGCTGGCCGCGCACCGCGGCCACCGGCAGGCCCAGCGTCAGCGCCAGCAGCGCCGTCACGCCATCCATCGCGTCCACCGAGCGGATTACGTCGGGGTCGGCGACGACGGTATCGTGCGTGACGCTGACCGCCAGCACCCTGCCGGTGGCGTCGAGGATCTCGCCGCGGCCGGCGGGCACCGGGATGGCGCGCATCTGCTCGGCGTCCGCTCGCGCGGCAAGCTCCGGCCGCTGGACGATCTGCCAGTAGGCCGCGCGCCCAAACAGCGCGACGAAGACCACTGCCAGCGCAACTAGCATCGCCGCCCCGCGGCGTCGCGCGCTCAACAGCGTCGCGCGCTCGGCCCGCTCGCGCTCGCGCAGCGCCACGATCTCACGCGGCTCCGATCCACGCCAGCCCGGCAGAATCGGCGGTGTCGATCTACTCACTGCGGGCCGCCCGTCTCTGACAGCGCCGCCAGCGCTAGCGCCTGGCTCAGCGGCCCCGGCTCCAGGCCCATCGCGCGCGCGTGCTGGTCAATGTACGCCGGGCTGGTGACGATGCCGAGCTGCTGATGCAGTTGGGCGTCCTGGCGCTCCAGGCGCGTCTGCTCGGCGTTCAGCGTTTGCAGGCGGGCGTTGGCGCTGCCGACCGCCGCGACCTCGTTGAGGTACAGTACCGCCAGCAGGCCGATCATGGCGACGCCGAAGAGCGCCAGCGCCAGCCGCGACCGCAGCGCGCGTAGGACGCGCTGGCGGGGGCTGAGGGCCGCGTCCAGGACGCCGCCGTCTGAGGCGCGATGTTGCTCGCTCATGCGATCCTCCGCTTCGGGGTGTGCCGGGCGCTGTGCTCCCTGCCCGGCTCCTGCCCGGAGTATGGCATGCCGCGTGCCGAACCTCACGCCGGCCGCTCGCTCGCGCATCACGAATCAGGTGCTATGGAGTTGTCAAGGTGCCATTGGTAGCCACGCGGGGCGGCCATATGCTGTCACGTTCAGCCGGCGGTTGAAACGGTGTCCCCAGAGCCGGCGGATGAATCCGCGCCTGTGGGGCGTTCCGCCGCGAAACCCGCCTGCGCGGGTTAGGAACAATGATCGAGTGAGACTCTGTCTTCTCTCTCCCCTCTGCGTCCTCTGCGGTTTCACCTTCCTCTCAAATCCGCTCCGCGACCCGCAGCTTGGCGCTGCGTGCGCGCGGATTGGCCGCCAGCTCCGCCAGCCCCGCCGTCAGCGGGTGGCGCGTGACGATCCGCAGCCGCGGCGAGCGCCCGCAGACGCATGCCGGCAGCTCCGGCGGGCAGATGCAGCCGCGCGCCTCAGCCTGGAAGAACTGCTTGACGATGCGGTCCTCCAACGAGTGGAAGCTGATCACCGCCAGCCGCCCGCCGGGCCGCAGCAGTTCCACCGCCCGCGGCAGCGCCGCCTCCAGGCTGCCCAGCTCGTCGTTGACGGCGATGCGCAGCGCCTGAAAGGTGCGTGTTGCCGGATGGATGCCCCCTGGCCGCCCGTGGACGACCGAAGCCACCAGCCGCGCCAGCTCATCCGTCCGCGCGATGGGCGCCCGCGCCCGCTGCTCCACCACGCGCCGCGCGATGGCCCGCGAGCGCCGCTCCTCGCCGTAGCGCCACAGCAGGTCGGCCAGCTCCGCCTCGTCCAGCGCGTTCAGCAGATCGGCGGCGGTCTGGCCGCGGCTCGTATCGAAGCGCATATCGAGCGGTGCCGGCGTGGCGAAGCTGAAGCCGCGCTCGCGGCTGGCGAGCTGGTCCGACGAGAGGCCCAGGTCGAGCAGGATGCCGTCCACCGGGGTGATATCCGCCTCCTCCGCCCGCGCGTCCATCTGCGCGAAGTTGGCGTGGCGCAGCAGCAGCCGCCCCGATGCCACCACCTCCGGCAGCCGCGCCTCCGCCCGCGCCAGCGCCGCCTCATCGGCGTCGATCGCCAGCACGCGCCCGTCGGGCGCCGAAGCCTCCAGCAGCAGCGCCGTGTGGCCCGCGCCGCCGAGCGTGCCGTCAACGTAGCGGCCGCCGGAATGCGGCCCCAGCGCGGCGAGCACCTCCGCGGCCAGCACCGGCTGATGCACGGTCGCCTCCGGCTCACCCGGCTCGGCCGGCCACGCTGGCTCAGGCTGCCCGCTATTATCGGGCGTCGTATGGGCGTTGTTCAGGTGCGAGGACTTGCGTGGGTGTGACGTGGGACCAGCTCCCCTGGGTGCTAGAATGGCAGCGGCAGCCCGCTGAGATCTTCGGCGGCGACCTCATCGAGATAGGCGGCCCAGCGTTCGGGACTCCAGATCTCGAAGCGGTCGCGGGCGCCGATGATCGCCGCGGCGCCGGCCAGCTCGGCGAACTGGCGGTACTTGAGCGGCAGCAGCGCGCGGCCCTGGGCGTCGAGCTCCAACTCGTCGGCGAAGCCGAAGAAGCGGCGCTCGGCGATGCGGCGCAGGCGGGGATCGGTGATCGCGGCATCCAGCTCGCGCGCCTTCTGTTCCCAGGTCTCCAGCGGATAGACGTAGAGGCACGCGGCATCCACCCCGCGCGCGAGCACCGCGCCGCGCTCGATCTTGGCGCGGAAGCGTGCCGGGATGGCGACGCGCCCTTTAGCGTCTATGGTATGCTGGAACTCGCCGAGAAAGATCTGCACGGGTGGCGCTCCACTTTGCCCCACTTTGCCCCACATCATCAGTATATGGCTCGCCACAGCGTGATGTAAGCCCTTTATCCACGACTTTTCGCGCGAGCGTGGATAAGCCGTGGACAACCGGCCGGATCATCCACAATCCTGGGTACAAAGCGCATTTTGGGCGTTGGAGGGCGGTCTCGACGGCGTCCATGGTGGGGTAAAGTGGGAGACCTGGGAGTGGGACTTTGGGGCCAGTAGGGCGAGGCTAGGATCACAAGCGGCCGTAATGGGAGTGACGGCCGGCAACGATGTAACGCCGGGCTGAGGGGGGGGCGGCACATGCTAGACTCGATCTCGCTCGCGCTGGGTACCTGCGCCGCGGCGGACTTCTTGCTCGGCGGCTCAGGCGTGGCCCTGCTGGCGTACATGTACACCCATTTCGCAGGCTTTGGCATCAACGGCATGTTTTTCGACATTATCGCCGTCTTGCTGCTGATTGGAGCCCTGGCGCTCGCGTTGCCCGTCGCGGTGCTGGCCGTAATGACCGCAGCGAGACGTCGCCCGCGCTGGGTGATAGCCGCCTGGGTGGTCATGGTCCTGCTGGCGGCGGGCGCAATCTATACGCTGATGTACGCGCCGGACCAATGGCGGGCGTGGCTCGCGATCACCGGGCAAAGCCATCCCGGCACGTTGCGCGGCACGGCGGTCGCCGGGATTGCGCTCCTGCTCCCACTGGGTGCGCTGGTGTACGGGTTCTGGCAGCGGATTCCCAGTCGCTGGGTGCCGGTTGGATGCGTGGCGGCGGGCGCGCTGCTGGCCGCGGGACTGGTCGTCACTCACTAGCGCCTGGCGCCCGTGCTAGTGTCGCTGCCCGTGCGGCGCGGCGTCATTCGACGGCCGGGCATCCACCACAGACGGCGCGCTCTGCGCGGCGTCATTCGCTGGCGCGCCGGAGGAAGGTTCTTCCGCTTCGAGGTCCGCCAGCGGGTTGAGCCAGCCAGAGATACCGGAGCGCGGCGCGCCGAGCAGCTCCCACGCGCGAATCAGCGCGATGCCGTAGACGACCAGCACGAGCGTGGCGAGCACGAAGATCGCGCCGGTCGCCGAGGGATCGCGCAGCAGTGTGATAGCATTGGCAAGCTCGTCGCCGTAGACGCCGATACTGATGAGGACCATCGCGATCATCGCCACCAGTCCGCGCCAGCGGCGCGTGCCGCGGGCACGCCTGTACATCGGCGGCACCGCGCGGAACGCAAGCAGGCCCGAATTGACCAGCGACACCGAGGCCAGCACCGCGGCGGTCGGGCCGATGATTTGCCGCCCTGGTATCAGTCCCGCCGCCGAGATAAAGAACGCGTTGGCAAGCGCGCTGAAGGCGTTGTCGGCGGCGGCCTGGCGCTCGACCTTGGCCCGGCTGCCAAACGTGCGCTCAGGATTGATTGAGATGGCGACGAAGAGCAGGCCGATCAGCGCGGCGCCCGCCCCCGCCATCGCCACGAAATAGTTGCCGAACTCCGCCGGGACCATCGCCTCGCCCCTTTATTCATCGCTTGCGTGCGGCTTGTGGGCGCGCCTCGGCATCAGGCCGGCGCGACGCCGGTGGCAGGTGAGATAAACGAGTCCCTGCTCGCCAGCATGGATCGCGCGGTGCAATCCCTTGGGCACGACGAACAGCCCGCCCGGCGCCATCGCATGAGTCTCCATGCTCCCGCCAGCGTACCCTAGCTCGATCGTCCCCGCCCCGGCGACCGCCAGATAGACCACATCCACCTCGGCGTTGATATGGCCGGGAATCTCGTCGCCGGGCGGCAGGCGGACCAGATTGAGGTTGAGGTCACTGCTCGCCAGCGACCATGCGGGGCCGGACTTCTCCTGCGCCCGAGCGGCAGCCGCCAGCGCGTTGAGGTCGGCGATTGTGAGAACCGGCTGCTCCATGATCGTCTCCTCGCCCTGGCCCCTCGGCTCAGTGTTCCGTGTCACGACGTGCGCTGCCATTCTACACCACGCGCTACACCACGCGCGCCGCGGCCCGCTCAGCGCGCTTCTGGCCGCGCCTCTTGGCTATTCCGCCAGACCGCACCATGTGGACGCGACCTGTCCACTAATGCTGGTACACTTGTTCTGGCCAGATAGACGCCGCATCCCCAGGAGATCGAGAGGAAGAAGGGAGAGGTGAAGGCATGAGCGCGGAGACGATGAGCAAGTCGCTGCTGCTGGAGCGCATGCGCGCAGGCCGCGCCGAATGGGAGGCGCTGCTGGCCGGCGTGCCAGAGGGCCACATGGCCGAGCCTGGCATCGAGGGAGAGTGGTCGGTCAAAGACATCCTGGCGCACACGACGGTCTACGAGCAGTGGACGGCGGACCAGCTCGATGCGGCCCAGCGCGGCCAGACGGAGATGGTCGTGCGGCCCGACATCCCGCCGGGCGCGGACTCCTTCGACACCGACGAGCGCAACGCCGCCTACTATGCGGCCCACCGCGACCGGCCGCTGGCCGATATCGCCGCCTGGTCGCGCGACGAGTATCCGCGGCTGCTCGCGGCCGTCGAGGCGCTGCCCGAAGACGTGCTCATCACGCCGGGGTGCGTCCCCCTGATGGGCGGCGGCGCGCTGTGGGAGCTGGTGGCGAGCAACTCGTACGACCACTACGCCGTGCATGCGGCCGCCATCCGCGCCTGGCTTGCCGGCGAGTGACGCTGGGTCGCCTCACCTCGCCAGCACATTACCAGGGCATTCATGCCCCCTCGTCCGTGCGCCGGCCATTCATGGCCGCCAGAATACGCACCCGCCGTCTGTGACCTGCCCCCTCTGCGTCCTCTGCGGTTGCTCCTCTGCTCACTTACGCTTCCGCCTGCTCCTCGATGCGCTCGATCCGCGCGCCGAGCGACTGGAGCTTGGCGTAGAGGCCGTCGTAGCCGCGCTCGATGTGCTCGACGCCCCAGATGCGCGAGGTGCCGCTGGCGCAGAGCGCGGCCAGCAGATACGACGCGCCGCCGCGCACGTCGGGCATCGTCAGATCGGCAGCCTGCAGCGGTGTCGGTCCCCGAATGATGCAGCTATGCTGATAGTCTCGCTCGCGGAAGCGGCACTCCAGCTCGCCCAGGCACTTGTGGAAGACCTCGGTGGTGGCGCCCATGCGGTTGAGGGCCTTGGTGTAGCCAAAGCGATCGTGGAAGACCGTCTCGTGGATCACCGACATGCCGCGCGCCTGCGTCAGCAGCACCGCCAGCGGCTGCTGCCAGTCGGTCATGTAGCCCGGATGCACATCGGTCTCGAGCGCAATCGCCTGCGGCGGCAGGTCGGCGCCGAAGAAGCGGATCGCATCCTCCTCAACGCTGAAGTCCAGCCCGATGCGATAGAGCGTGTTGAGGAAGGTCAGCAGCGTGCCCTGGTCGGCGCCAACCAGGCGCACGTTGCCACCGGTGAGGTAAGCGGCGACGGCCAGCGAAACGGCCTCGTTGCGGTCCGCGAGCACGCGATGCTCGGCGCCGTGCAGCCGGCGCACCCCCTCGATCACGATCTTGCGGTCCACCCGCTGCTCGATGATCGCCCCCATCTTCTGCAGGAACTTGATGAGGTCCATGATCTCCGGCTCGATGGCCGCGTTCTGGATCACCGTAATGCCTTGGGCCAGCGTCGCGGCGATGATCAGCGTCTCGGTCGCCATCACGCTGGGATAGGGCAGGTCGATCGTCGTGCCGCGCAGACCGGAGCTAGAGGTCGAAAAGGTGTAGAGACCGTCGCGCTCCTCGACGTGCGCGCCCATCTGTTGCAGCCCGGCAACGTGGTAATTGATCGGCCGCGGGCCGATGCGGTCGCCGCCCGGCGCGGGGATCACCGCCTGGCCGACGCGGTAGAGCAGCGGGCCGACGGCCAGCACGGCGAGGCGGTTGCGGGCGCCCAGCTCCATCGGCACCACCGAATTGGCGACGTCCTGTGCGCGCACCGCGATGCTGTTGTCGCCCGTCCAACTGACCTCCGCACCGAGCGCGCCAAGCACCTGCTCGGTAATGCTCACGTCGCCCAGGTCGCGCGGGGCGTTGTGGATCGCGCAGGCGTCCTCGGTCAGCAGCGAGGCCACCATCAGCTTGGTGGTGGCGTTCTTCGCTCCACTCAGGCGCACCTCGCCGCGCAGCGGCACCCCGCCCTCGATCTCGTAGCGCGCGCCGCTCTCCTCCAGCGTCTGTTCCACATCCGTCTCCATCGGCACCCCTTTGCGAACCACCGGAGCGATGACCCGCCGTAGCTGCTCGCGCCCCTGCTCGCGCTCTCGCTCTCGCACGCTCGTTCCGCCTTCCTCGCCCGCCGATGCACCCTGCCCAGTCTCCGCCCTGGCCCGCTCTGCCTTGCCTGCCACGCAGCCGCGACGGCCCATCCGCGCCAGCAGCAGCATAGCCCCGTCCGCGCCGGGCTGTCAACGCGCATGGCCCCCGCGCATCTCCAGCCCGCGCAGGCGGGCTTCGCGGCGGGACGCCCGTAGGCGCGGATTCATCCGCCGGCCCCCTGCGCCCACGCCGGGCTGTCAACGCGAATGGCCCCCTCCCAGCGTGCGGGAGAGAGCCACCTCAAACGGTGCGCAGCGTCTGCGTGCGATGCGCACAGGAACACTAGTGGGCCGGCGACGCTTGCTGTTGCTGCTGGCGCTGCTCGGCAGGCGTCAGGATGTGATGCACCTCCTGGCTCTGCGAGACCGGGATCTGCCTGGGCTTGGCTTCCTCGGCCTTGGGCAGCGTCAGGTACAGGATGCCGTTCTTGAAGCTCGCCTTGGACTTGTCAGCGTTGACCGCCGTGGGCAGCGTCACCTGGCGGAAGTAGGTGCCATAAAAGCGCTCGCGAGCGAGCTGGTGCTCGTGCTGCCGCGGCTGGCCCTGCTGGCCCTGCTGGCCCTGCTGACTGTGCTGCGCCTGCGCCTGTGGCTGCGCCTGAGTTTGGGCCTGGGTCTGCTGCTTGCTCTGGCTCTGACCCTGGCTCTGGCCGCCCTGCGCCTGCTGACCCTGCTGCTCAGGCGTGATGGTCTCGGTGCGATTGACCTCACCGCGAATCGTCAGCGTGTCACCGCGCACGGTGATCTGCACGTCGTCCGGATTGACCCCCGGCATCGAGGCTTCGATCTGATAGCCGTTGTCGTTCTCGGTGACGTCCAGCGGCATGCCGTTGGTCGTGCCGGCTTGGCCGCGCATCAGGCCCCGCGGGCTGACGTAGCTGGACTGGAAAAGCCGGTCCATCGCGTCGCGCAGACTCAGCATGTCTGTAAACGGACTCCATTGTTCCATCGCCATGAGCTGCTCTTGCCTCCTGTCTTCTCACTTGGCGCGTTGGGTACAAACAACCTTCGTTTGACCGGAGCACGCTCGCGTACGCCACCGCCACGGCCATCTTCCTGACGCCGCGTCCGGTGGTGTATAGCGTGCCCGCACAGGGGCTTCAGCGGCATATCTCGTGCCAGTTTGCGGCGCCTCGCTACGCCCCTCGCCGGCGCACGCTCTGCTCTCCCTACACTCCCCCTGTCGCGCCCTCCGTCTCCCTCCGCGTCCTCTCCGCTCTGCCCTCTGCGTCCTCTGCGGTCCCATTCTCTCCCTCTGCTCTCTCCTCCGTTCCCTCCGTTTCCTCTGTGGTGAATCCCTTTGTCCCTTCTCCGCGTCCTCCGCGAAGCTCCGCGCCCTCCGCGTTCCCCGCCACTCCACCCCTCAGCTCGGCACGGGCAGCGCGCCGGAGTAGAACTGCGGGATGTAGCCCTCGACGCCGGTGACGTACCACATGTTGAAGACGCCGTACTGCGACACGTTGCCTGGCCCCTCGTTGTACGCGCTGAGCACGACGTCGAGCACCGTCAGGTCGCCCGCGGTCGCGCTATAGGGGCAGCTCCACGGCTGCACCGAGCTGAGCGGCATATCCGGGTACTCTGGGTGCGCCGGGTCCGATGCCACCGCCGCGCACAGGCTGCCGCTGGGGTTGCTCGTGTCGGGGAACGATAGACCCTTGCCCTGGTAGTACCAGGCGGCGGTATAGGCACCGGGATTAGCGATCGAAGTGCCGCCGTTGTCGCCCCAGAACTTGTAGTAGCAGTACAGCCAGGCCAGGTACTTCGCGCCGAGGCTCGCGTTCCCTTGCAGCGTGTTGGGGTCGTAGCTCGTGGCGCCCAGCCCGCAGACCGAGATGTTTTGCTGGTTGAGCCACGGATAGGTGTAATACTGGATCTGCATCAGCCCGATGCCGCCGTCACACGAGGTGACATCCTCGTGCCACTTGCTCTCCTGCCAGGCGACGGCCAGCAGCAGATTGCGCGGCAAGTGGTAGGTGTCGGCGGCGCTGTTGAGCGCAGCGCGGATCTGGTCTTGAGTCGGATTGTTGCCTTTGTAGTAGGGGCAGGTCTGGCACTGTGGCGCCAGCCGTGACATCGCCGCCGGCGAGCCAGTCGCACTGGCGGTGGCCGAAGAGGTCGCCGTCGCCGTAGCCGTCGCGGTTGCCGTGGCCGTGGAGGTTGCCGATGGCAGCGGAGTGGGCGTCGGGCAGAACTGAATCGTAGGCGTGGCGGGCGGCGCCGTGGGCACCGGCGGCGGTGGGGGCGCGTGGATCACCACCGGCGGCTGTGTCGCCGAGCCGGGATGCGTCGCGGTAGGCCGCGGGGTGAGCGTGGGCGAGCTAGTGGACGTCGCCGTGTCGGTGCTGGTCGGCTCGATGGCGATGCGCTGCGCAGTGCCGCTCGGCCGCGCGAACGTGACGAGCAACGTCGAGGCGACGGCCAACACCAGCAGCGCGCAGGCCCCCGCGACAAGCGCGTTACGGCGCCGCGGCGAGAGCGATCGCAGCCCCGCCCCCAGCCGCCTCAGCACACCAAGCGGACCCTCCACCCCGACGGTCTCCTTCCTCCCCAACCCGCCTCACGATGCCAGCGCCCGCACCCTCGTAACCAAGCGAGCGTGCAGCTATTGCGCAAGATACAGTGTAACTGCTTCGTCCACGCGAGTAGGAAGGAAGTCCTTGCTTACACCAGATACTTGCCCGCCAGCAGCGCGTACCGCTCGCGCACCGGCGCCGAGATCGCCGCGTGATCGGTCTGGATGGCGTTGGCGAGCGCCGACTCGCAGTCACAGGCGAACGACGCGCCCGACGCCGCGATCTGGGGCACCACCGCCCGCAGGATGCGCTTGGCGTTGGCGACGTTGTGGCCCAGGTTCGCCACCACCATCTCCACCGTCACCGGCTGCTCCGACTCGTGCCACACGTCGTAGTCAGTCACGGCGGCAATCGTCGCGTAGTGGATCTCCGCCTCGCGCGCCAGCTTGGCTTCGGGCAGCGCCGTCATGCCGATGATGTCGCAGCCCCACTGCCGGTAGATGCGTGACTCCGCCTTGGTCGAGAAGAGTGGTCCCTCGATGCAGACGTACGTGCCTCGCGGGTGCACCGTCACGCCGCCGAGCTGGGCGGCGGCCTCATAGAGCAGGCCGGAGAGCGCCGGGCAGAACGGCTCGGCGAACGAGACGTGCGCGACCAAGCCACCCTCGAAGAACGAGCCGGCGCGCACCTTGGTGCGGTCGAAGAGCTGGTCGGGGATCACCAAGTCGAGCGGGGCATAGTCTTCGCGCAGGCTGCCCACCGCGCTGACCGAGATGATCGCCGCGACGCCCAGACTCTTCATCGCATAGATGTTGGCGCGCGCGGGCACCTCGGTCGGCGTCAGGCGATGACCGCGGCCGTGGCGCGGCAGGAAGGCTACCCGCACGCCCTCCAGCGTGCCGATCGTGATCGCGTCGCTGGGCGCGCCGAAAGGCGTGTCGAGGGTGATCTCCTCGACATCTTCGAGGCCCTCCATCTGATACAGGCCGCTGCCGCCGATCACGCCGACGGTCGCGCTGGGTGCGGATGCTGGAGCGGGCGCGAGATTGGGATTGGCGACGGGTCCGGTCACAAATGCCTCCTCATGCTGAGCAAACTGGCTCTGTCGTCCTCTTCGCCTGAGTATAGTTCTCAGTCTCTAGCAAACTTTTGACTGATTTTGTGCGGCAAGCCGCACCGGGTGAACTACGCACCCTCTACTCCCTCGCGCGAAGGCATCAGGAGCTACTTTGCGGATAATGTTGTAGGAGCCATTCACGTCGGCATTGATATGCCGCCCATCCGACGCCCGATACAAACCGCGCTTGACACGCCGACCACTGAAGGCAGGCACGTCTGCTGCGCCGTAGACCGGCAGCGGGTCGCCGTCCAGGAAGCTGGCCTTGCTGGTGTAACTTTCCTCGGTCACGATCACCTGGATGCCCACCAGCTCAGCCTTGTAGGTCAGCATCTCCACGAAGCGCGCATGAGGTACGCTCACGAAGTTCTGATTGTTGCGCTTCCCCATGTTCACTTCCTGCTTCCACAGAGGGTTCTGCCCGATGCACAGCGTGCCGATGCCTTCGGTCACCAGCAGATCAATGAGGCGGCGGCTCACGGTATGCAGGTACCAGTCGATCCGCCGCGTGCGCCTGGTGGCGAGGCGCTCCAAACGCTGACTGGTGCCCTGCCTGCCCAAGCGGCTTTGCCACTCCGCGCGCCGCTTGTTGTAGAACTGGTTGATGGACTTCACTGGCCGCCCGTTGACAACGCGCGGGACAAAGTCCGGCTTGTCTGATGTTAGCACTGCCAGATTGTTCAGGCCAATGTCTACGCCAGCGTGGAGGGCGGGGTTGACGGCTGTTGGGGCGGGCTCGCGCACGTAGACCACTTCGACCACGTAGTAGCTGATGCGCGGAATGATGCGCACCTGCTGGATGGTGCTCTGGTGGGTTCGTACACCGATGCCTAGCATAGACGGGCAAATCTGGCCCTGGCGCAACGCCGGCAGGCCGAGCGCCTGGATCGTGTAGACCAGGAGGTTGCGCCCCCGCTGTTTGTCTTTGTAGCGCGGCAGTCGGGGCCGACCCAGGAACTTCGAGGGATCAACTTTCCATGCTTCGAGTGCCGCGAAGAAGCTTTGCCAGTTCTTGTCGAGCAAGCGTAGCACCCACTGCGCAACCTTGGCCGGCAAGGCTTTGTAGGCTTCATGGTCCTTCATGCGACGATGCATCTCGTGGTAGTTCAGGAAGACGCCCTCATGGATGAAAGACTGGCGCACGACGTAGTTGGCGGCATTGTAGAGGTTCTTAGACGCAAAGGCTGCCGCATCAATCGCCCGAAAGCGCGGATCGGTGCGCTTGATGACGTGGCGCTCAACCAGTTGCATCGCTGCCCTCCTCCCCCACCTCCTCCGTCGCCTCCAGTTCGCGTTCGCGCATGATGACTTCCGTCGTGCGCTTCGGCCGCCGCTGGCCGTAGAGCCGCGCACAGAACAAATAGACGATGGCTGTCAGATCGGCCCACAAATCTTCGGCCCCATTCTCGGACTGGTTCACGACCTCAATGGCGCGTCCGTGATGCTTGAGCAGGTATCCAGATAGCGGAAGCCAAAGCGCGTCAGGCGGTCCTTGTGCTCGACCACGATCAGGCTGATGCTTTGATCGGCTAGCAGAGCCAAAAGTTTCGGCCGCGCGTCGTTGATGCCGGACCCCACTTCTTTGACCACCTTCGCTAGCTGATAACCTCACGCCCCACAATAGGCGACAAGGCGCTTGGCTTGGCTGTCGAGGTTGTTCTTGTGCACGGCCGAGGACATGCGCGCATAAATCGCCACACGCTGCGGCGACGCTGGCGCTGGCTCCTCGTGGCCCTCGGTAATGATGATGGTATGCGGTCCGATGCGCCGCCCCTGGATTTTGCCATCCCGAAACCAGCGCCAGGCGGTCTCGTACCGTACGCCCACCTGCTTGGCGTAGTCGGAAAGCTTCATGGGCCTATTCTCTGCGGCCATGCAAAGATGATCAAGAGTTGACCAAAAATGGACTATGGGTTCTGCGAACACCTATGATACGCCGATACGCCCGCGCGGGAAGGGAGCGGCGCGTGTGCTATACTGCGCTGAAGACTGTGAGGAGGGACGCCCTATGCCAGCAGTCACGCAGCTTGACGGCCACACGATCCAGCAGATGCGCGAGATTCTGCTGCGTCACGGTGTGACCTGGGCCGGCATCTTCGGCTCCTTTGCGCGTGGCGAGGCTGACGAGACGAGCGACGTGGATCTGCTCGTCGAGGTGCCGCGCGGGACGACACTGCTCGATATGGCTGGACTCGGCATCGAGCTCGAGGAGGCGCTCGGGCGGAGCGTAGACCTTGTCACCTACGAGTCTATCCACCCACGAATGCGCGAGCGGATTCTGCGAGATGAGGTGGGGATACTGTGAAGGGTCGTGATACACGGGTCACCGTTGCTGAAGTGGTGGACGCACTCGCGCTGATTCGCCAATACGTATCGCAGCTTTCGGAAGAAGAACTGCGCCGATCAGCGTAATCGGAGGGAGGCGATGTATGCGCGTCGTGGATAGCGGCCACATCGTGGTCGAGCCGGATGTCTTGGGCGGCGAGCCGCATATCGCCGGCCGGCGCATCGGCGTGTCGCACATCGCCGTCTGGATCGTCTACCAGGGTGCCTCGCCGGAGGATATCGCCAGCGAGTTCCACCTCTCGCTCGGCGAGGTCCACGCCGCGCTTGCCTTCTACTACGACCACAAAGCCGAGGTGGACGCAGCGATTGCGGCATCTCAGCAGCAGGCCGCCGAGATGGCACAACTATACCCGCATGGATGGAACCCCGCGCGCGACGGCAAGCCGGCGAGGCCATCGTGACCGCGCCGCACCCGCTGCTACGTTTCTACTTTGACGAGCACGTGCGGCAATCAGTGCTGGACGGCGTCCGAGGGCACAACCTCGACGTGCTCTCCGCCTTTGAGGCGGGGCAAGCAAACAAGAAGATTTCAGACGAGGAACAGCTTGCGTTCGCTACCCACCTTGACCGCATACTCGTGACCAACGATACTGACTTCCTCAATTTCAAGGTTGTGCCGCAGCTTCTTACCGGAGAGCATTCTGGCGTCATCTACATCCATCAGGCGGTCAGCATCGGCGACCAGATTCGCTTTCTGCGCTACATGGCAGCCACAGAGACACCCACAAGCTTCCGTGGAACAATAAGGTTCTTCGAGCCGATTCCCGTGGGGATCTTTCCTGATGAACAAGGCAATTGAGCGGTGGGGCATCGAGGGGAAGCAAGCTATGCAGCGACAGAACATCAGCTCCGGCGCGCCGTGGGAGCCGATCGTCGGCTATTCACGGGCCGTGCGCGTGGGCAACGTGGTGCAGGTGGCGGGCACCACCGCGACCGGACCCGACGGGCGCGTGGTGGGCGCGGGCGACGCCTACGCGCAGGCGATCCAGGCGCTGCGCAACATCGAGGCGGCGTTGCGCGGGTGCGGCGCCGAGCTGCGCCATGTAGTGCGCACGCGCATGTACGTCACCGACATCACCCAGTGGCAGGCGGTTGGCCGCGCGCATGGCGAGTTCTTCGGCGCCATCCGCCCGGCGGCGACGATGGTCGAGGTCTCGCGGCTGATCGACCCCGACATGCTGGTCGAGATCGAAGCCGAGGCGATCGTTACCGAGTGACAGCCGCATCTCCAGGGAGGGCACCGCCCGCTTGTACGACTCGTGCCCCTCTGGCACTGCCTCGCCTTCACCAGGTGTAGTGGTGCGGCATGCCGCGCCCATTGGGGGATCAGCGCCGCCATTGCGTTCGATCAGATTCCTCGTCCCCGCGCGCATCGTTGATGGGCTACACTGACGCCGATGTGCGCCGAGTACCCGATCGCGAACGGGGAGCGCAGCACCGCTGAGAAGCGAGATCATCATGGCCGACGTGCCCCCAGACAACTACGCGCTGATCGCGCACCCCTGTGAAGCCCGTGCGCTCGTGCTGATCGATTCCGACGGCGATGGTGATACATGGTCGCTGCCGCATCTCACCTCCGACGAGCCGCCCGCGATCGCCGCCGAGCTGCGCCGCACCCTCGGCCTCGACGCGACCGTGCTGGAGCGCCTGTGGGAGCGCCAGCCGCCGTCACACCTGCGCGGTCACTCCTGGCCCCCACCAGGCGAGCCGGCGCACCGCATCTACGCCATCGAGCCGCTGGACATTCCGCACAACTGGCGGCCGCCGGAAGGTGCACAGTGGGTGGACGCCGCCGACCTGGCGGGCCCGCGTGCGGCCAACCACGAGCACGCCGCGCCGGTGACGACCTGGCTCGACGAGCGGGCGCACGGATTCCCGCCGCGGCGCGTCCCGTGGGCGATCCCCGGCTGGCGCGACGAGGCGCTGGCCTGGGCCGAGAGGGCAACTGGGCGTGCGGGCCATCGCATCGCCGGACCGCCAGAGCAGATCAAGGTCTCGCCGTGGTCCACCGTCTGGCGCATCCCCATCGAAAGCGGCCAGGTCTACTTCAAGACCGCGCACCCCGGCCAGGCGTACGAAGCGGTGCTCTCGCGCATGCTGGGCATCTGGCTTGCGCCGCGCGTGCCGCGCACCACGGGAGCGGATGGGGGACGCGGCTGGATGTTGATCGAGGACGGCGGCCGCAGCCTGCGCGACCGTGCCGTCGCCGAGCACGGCCCGGATCTCTCCGCCGCGTACCTGCCCGCATTCGCGCGGCTCCAGCGCGCAGCGACACCCTATGTAGAAAAGTTCCTCATCGCCGGGTGCCCCGACTTTCGCCTGGCGCACCTGCCCGAGCGCTTCGCGGCGCTGCTGGCCGACCCTGGCCTGCTGCTGGTTGGCGAGCCTGGCGGGATGCCGCGAGACGAATACGAGCAGCTTTTGGCGATGGCGGATGGAGCAGTGGCAGCGCTCTGCGCGCAATTGGCGGCGTATGGCATCCCCGAGACGCTGCACCACGACGACCTGGGGCCGGGCAACGTGCTGGGGTCCCCCTCCGGCGGCCTCGTCTTCTTCGATTGGGCCGAGAGCGCCGTGACGCACCCCTTCTGCTCGCTGATGATCTCGCTGCGCTGGGCCAAGCTTGTTCGGGAGTGCGACGACGCCGCGCTCGATGCCCTGCGCGACGCTTATCTTGCGCCGTGGGCCGACCACGGCTCGCCGGACGAGCTGCGCGCGGCATTGGCGCTGGCGCACCGCCTCGGCTATCTGTGCCGCGCCCTGACCTACGCCGGACTGCTCGCCGCGATGGAGCCGCGCGCCGCCTGGGAGCTGGCCGATGCGCCCGCCTATTGGCTGCGGCTCTTCCTGCGCGACGCCCCTCCCGGCGGCGACGTGCCGGATATGGAATAGGCTGGTGTCACGCTGGCGTGACATACGCCGACGTCGAAGAGTGTTCGCTGCGCCGGAGCGCATCGCGCTGGCGCTTGCCATGCACCTGACCGTAGGTGGCGACGCTGAACGGCACGAGATAGGTGATCAGCAGCGGCACGACCCAGCGCGCGGAGAGCTGGCCGGCGAGCATCTCCGTCCCGTGGTTGATGAGGGCCAGGATCGTCCCCACCAACAACGCCGTGCGGATGGAATGCATCAGCGTGTCGCGCTCCAGGCAATAGGCTACGATGCCGCGAAGGCCGGAAGACGGCACCATCACAGGAACGTCCGCCATGTGGTCGCCCTCATTCCCGCGCGGGATGGCGCAGTGCGAGAAGCCATATGAAAAGTCATCCCGAAGCGCGCGTTATGTCTGCGTCGCGGTTCAGACTTCGGGCTAAGTTATAGCCTGCTCACGCAGTCTCCGCTCCGGTTTGGTACGTGCCGCGAATCGTCTTGCCGGCTATCGGACCGCCGAGCGCGGCGCTGATGTAACACACGTCAAGTGCTCCGGCGCTCAGTGGGAAGATACTCCACGCCAGCGACAGGACGGCAAGCAGATGGCCCCGAAAGACGAGGCCAGCGATGAGGAATCCGGCGCCCGCGACGATGCGAAAGCCTCGCCCAAAGGGACTGTTGATGAATCGCGAGAAACCGGATCGATTGAAAGCTGCCGCGAGACTGTTCATGGAACACCTCCTCGACGCCAGCCGGCGGAGGCTTCCCGCCGACTCTCTGGTGCTGGTCAAAGGGTTAGTTGGGAGGGCCGCGGAGCGTCATGGAGCCGATAGAAGGCGTCGCCGGGCGCAAACCGCTCGCGTCGGAGCGCGTAGTACGCGACGATCGGATCGTCCATGATGATGGCGTCACTGCCCGTCATCTCATAGTAGTTCACGTCTTTTTCGTGGACGAACCCGAGGTGCTCCAGCACACGCCACGACGCGACATTCGCCGGCACTACGCCTGCCACAATGCGATCCCATGTGGTGTGCTCGAAGCCAAAGCAGACCGCGGCGCGCGCGGCCTCGGTCGCGAATCCCTGGCCCCAGTACGGCTTGCCCAGGAGATACGACAGCTCCATATCGTTCGTCTCAGGCAAAGTGTCAATATTGCACTGCCCGATGAATTGGCTGTCTCCCTTGCGCGTAATCGCCCACCCCATTGCGCTCAGCGGCTGTTGCTCCCAGAGCGCTTGCAACCCGCGAATCGTGCGCTCAGCACGTTCCCGCGGCGTCCGGTTGGCCCGAGATCGCGGCACATAGCGCCCGAAATCAGGATCGCCGAGGAACCCGACCCAATGCTCTATGTCGGCGCTCACAGGTCGGCGCAAGATCAGGCGCTCGGTTTCAATCTCGGGAATCGCTGGGGAAGCCACGATGCACCTCCAACTCTTCTACGACGCCGTCACCGGCACCAGCCACGCCGGATGCAGCAGCCACAGCACGGCCAGCAGCAGCAGCGCGACCCCCACCACCGGGATGGCGCGCTTGCCGCCTGGCACCGCCTTCTCGACCACCATCACCCCTGTCAGCACACCCATCCACACCAGACTTCCAATGCCGATGCCGAACATCACCAGCATCAGCGCCCAGCAACAGCCGACGCAGAACAGGCCGTGGCGCAGCCCCAGCCGCCAGGCTGGCCTCACGCCCTCGCGGTAATAGCGCGTGAAGAAGCCCAGCGGGCTGCGGCAAGCGGTGAGGCAGCGGTCCTTCAGCGGGCTGAACTGGAAGGCGCCGGCCAGCGCGAACGTCGTCATGCCGATGACGAAGGCGTGCGCCGCGAGCCACGGCCAGGCGTCCACCAGATGGTGGATGCCGGTGTCGCCGGTGAAGGCCACCACGGCAAAGCCCGTCCACACCGCTGCGTAGCCGGCCAGGAACGCGACCAAGATGCTGATCCGCCGGCCCTGGCGCCGCGCGGCGTAGGTCATCATCTGGACCATCGGCATGCTGGAAGGTAGCATCATGGCGACGATCATCACCTGCCAGCAGGCGAGGAACACCGCCGCGGCGACCGGCCAGGCGAGGCCACTCTCCTCCAGCAGATAGTGGTGGTCGATCAGCTCGCGGCGACCCGTGACGGCGGCCAGCAGCGCCGCGGTCCAGGCCAGCGCGACGAGGACCCACGGCCAGTGCGCTGGCGCCCGCCGGCGCCGAGTTTGCACGATAGACGAGGCGCTCATAGTAACTGCTCCCCCTCCAACCGGAAACGTTTGCTTGCCCGATCTGGATCTAGCCCGCGCAGGCGGGCTTTGCGGCCAACGGCCCCTAGGCGCGGATTCATCCGCCGGCCCCCTGCCGCCGCCGTCGCTTCAAGGCACGGGTTCATCCGCCGGCCACTGTGCCCGCCTGCCCGCCTGCCCGCCGGCCCGTGCGGCCTCTACGCCTCGAAGTGGAAGCCGCCCTGGACAGCGTTGCGGCCCGAGAACTCCCAGGCCATGCCGTGCTCAGGGATATTCACCTGGTGCGTCGCGGCTCTGGAGACGTAGGCCGGCGAGCCGGGGATCGTGCTGAAGACCGAGTCGTGCAGCGAGGTTGGCCGCCCACCGGCGTCGGAGTAGGGCGCCATCTCGGAGTACAGCGCCGTGCCGACACGGATCGTGCCCTTGCCGTCCACCACCTGATGGTCGATCGGCACGTCGTAGAGCGCCACCGTCTCGCCGATCAGCTTATACAGATCGGCCGGTGCGCCGCCGAGTTGACCGGTGAACACGTCCAGCAAAGCCTGGCGCTGCTCGGGCGTCGCCTGGTCGTCCATGTAGAACACCGCGCGCCAGTTGCCCGCCAGCACGTTGCCGGGAATCTGCGACACCGCCACCAGCGACAGCCCCGAAACGTCTACGCCGCGCACCTGGCCGCGATCAACGTGATAGGCGATGAAGGCGTCGCAGGTGCCGCCATCGGGATCATCGCCGATCCAGCAGGGACACGGCGCATTGCACGAGCACGCTTCGAGCAGCGTGCCGTCAATCGAGTAGGTTGCTGCCGTGGATGCGCTTGCCATTGTTGCTCTCCTCCTTCACGGAGATCGCTTGATCGTTCGCCGCGTCGCATGCGGCGTCTTCGCAGTTCCCCGGCGCGGACCCGTCTTCCGCGCCTGCCCTACAGTGTTCCAGTGCACCCTCGTTTGCCCGGTCCCTTAGCCGGTTGACTAAACCGCGGCGTGCCGCGGCGCACTACAGGCTCTTGCTCATCTCACGTGGCTGCCGAGAGGCCCTACCTCCGGCTGAGTAAGCCGGGTTGCGGCTCGTGCACCCTGGCTTTGCAGGTGAGTATGCAGTCCAAACGCGCGCCACACCATGACTCAGGCGCCGAAGCTGTTGACTCAGACGCCGGAGTATCGGGACCGGCTTGGAAGCATGCCGCGTGTACTCTGGCCGAGACGACCCTTGGGATTCACAGGGATACTCAAATCAACTCGGCGATTTGGGCCGCGGCACGTGCGGCGCCGTCGCGCTCGACCGCGCGATACCTGACGGGACGGCCGATCTCCTCGGCGATCGCCGCCGCGATGACCTCCGGCGTCGCCGTCTCGTAGTCCATACAGCGGCCCGCACCGTAGCGCTCCAGCCGGTGCCGCACATGAAAGCTCTGCTCGAAGTGGTGCCGCAGCGGGAAGTAGAGGAACGGGCGCCGGTTGGCAGTCAGCTCCATCGTCGTGCTCAAGCCCCCCTGCACGATCGCCAGGTCGCAGGCGGCGAGATGGCGGTAGAGGTTCTGGACATAGGCGCGCACCTCCAGCCCGTCGCCGGGCGCGGGCAGCGTGGCGAGGTCAATCCGCGGGCCGGCGACCACCACCATGCGCAGCTCCGGCATGCGGCGCTTCGCCTCGGGGAAGGCAGCCATCACGCGGCGCAGCAGGTGCCCGCCGACGCCGGAGCCGCCTACCGTCACGATGCATACGCGCTCGTCGGCGCGGTAGCCTAGCTCCGCCCGCAGCGCCTCGCGGTCGGCCAACGCCTCGGGGTCGAAACCGGTGACGTAGCCGCTGAAGGCGTAGTGCGCTTCCGTCCAGCCCCGAATCTCGGGCAGCTCCGCGCCGAAGGTATCAGGCACGATGTCGTCGGGATTGCCGACGAAGATCGCGCGGTCGCGCAGCCGCGGGAAGCGCTCGACGTGCTCGATCATCTCGGCGTTGTAGTCGCCGGTCAGGAACGCTTCGTGCGCGCCGTTCTCCGGCATCGGCAGGTAGCCCACGAAATCGGTCATCCAGACATACGCCGCGCGCTTCAGCTCGGGATTCTCGTGGAGGAAGTGGTCCACCTCCCACGCCTCATCGCCGATCCACAGGTCGTAGGGCGTCTCGGAGACGACGTCGTGGAAGAGCATGAAATTGGCGGTCAGAATCTCGTCCATCCGCCGCAGCGCCTGGAAGACCTGCAAGTCGTGCTCGGCCGACTCGCACTCGATGTGCGCCGACTCGCTCGCCAGCAGGCCGCTCGCCAGGTGGATGCGCTCGCCGCGCGCCTCCAGCACGCGCGTCACCGGGTCCTGCGCCAGCCAGTCGATCTCCAGATCGGGGTGCTGCTTGCGCAGCTCGTCGGCGATCGCGAGATCCCGCTGCGCGTGCCCCAGCCCGATCGGCGACGAGATGTAGAGCGCGCGCTTGCGGCGGTTGCGCCCATGGATCCAGGTGATCGGGTGCGGCCGCGGCTGCGGATTGGGCAGAGTGCGCTCGGCGAAGTCGCGCAGCAGCAAATTTATCTTCACCGGATCGCGCGCGAGCGGGATGTGGCCGCCACCCTCGATGGTGACGAGCCGACCGCCCGTCATCTCGGCGAGTGTGACTCCGCGCGCGAGCGGCGTGATGGCATCGCAATCGCCGTGGATCACGAGCACGGGACAGCGCACGCGCACCGCCAGCTCGCGCACGTGCTGCTCGCCTTCCTCCGCGAGGTTGAGGACCCGCCGCGATGGCGCCTGTTCTTTGGCGATCAGCACCTCGGGTGTCGTCTCAAGTCCCCAGCCGACGCAGTCCTCGATCTGCTTGGTGGAGTGTGGCTCGGGGAAGCATTGCGAGAAGAAGAACTCCAGAAACCCGCGATAATCCTTGAGCCAGTAGTGGCGATTGTACTTGGCCCAGCCTTCATCCGAGTCGAGCACCTCATCGAACGAGTGGAGTACCCGCGCCTCATAGCGCGGTGCGATCGGCACGGTTGGGCCGATAAACACGGCGCCGCCCACGCGATCGGCGTGCTCGGCAGCCAGCATCAGCGCCCATTGTGCGCCCATCGAGAGCGAGACAAGCACGGCGCGCTCTGTGGCCGTCGCATCCAGCACCGCCAGCGCGTCGGCGACAAATTCCTCGTTGCCGTAGGCCGCAGGGTCGAGGGGGCGATCCGAGCGGCCGTTGCCGCGCCCATCGAAGGTGACGACGCGGAAGTGGCGCGCCAGGTAGGGCACCTGCGCCTTCCAGAAGCGCGAGTGGATGATGGACCAGGTGGGCAGCAGCAGGATCGTCCGCTCACCCTCGCCGAACACCTCGTAGAAGACGCGCACGCCGTCACGCTCGATGAAGCCCTCGGCGTCACGATACCGTGCTCTCATTGGATGCTTCCCTTCTGGCTTTCGCCGCTTCCAGGGATGCGAGCCATCCGTCAATCATCGCCAGCAGCTCGGCGTGGCCGTCGTCAATGCCGCCAAGCTGCTCCAGGATGATCCCCTCGTTGAAGGTACCCACCAGCGTGGCAAGCGCCTGCCCCGGGAACCGCTCGGTGTCGATACCGTACTCCTCCGCCGCTTTGGTGAACGCCTCACTCAGCACGTCAAACCACTGCCGGCGCACAGGCACCAGCCGCGCGCGCAGGTCGGGCTTGTTCCAGGCGAGGGCCTGCAGCTCGTACCAGATCTTCTGGTAGCCACTTTTGCGGTCCTCGACGAGATAGCGCATCGCCGCGCGCCACTTCTCGATGAACGGCACCGGCGCGGCATACATCGCCCGCTGCCGCTCGATCAATCGCTCGGTGTAGCGCTCCAGCACGCGCACGAAGAGCTGCTCCATCGAGCCGAAGTAGTAATGGATCAGCCCGTGGTTGGCGCCCGCCTCCTCTCCCAGCCGGCGCGTGGTGATCTTGGCATAGCCGATCTCGATCAGCAGGCACTCCGCCGCGTCGAGGAAGGCCTCCTCGGTGGTATTGCGCGCGAGCGGCTCTCGCATGTCGCCTCCCTGGTTAGTCATCCGCCTAAACCATCTTAGGCAATTGGTAACATACCCATCTGCGGTTGTCAAGAGGGTGTCCGAAAATTGATCGCGCGATGCGCTGTTGCGTGAGATCTGTGGTCGAGGGAGCCGCTGGTGGCCGGGCATTACGCAACGGCGATGGCGTATACTGACCGGGCGCCAGCAATCGCGCTGCGCGGGTCCAGCAATCAGGAGGGTAGCGAGCATGTTCGCGCGTGTCACCACCGTGGATGTCCAGCCCAGTAGTGCGGACCAGGTCAGCAGCATCTATCAGTCGAGCATCGTGCCCGACATCAAGGCGTCGCAGGGCAACCTCGGCGCGTACCTGCTCGTCGATCGCGCCACCGGCCACGGCCTGTCGATCACCTTCTGGGACGACCCCGCCAACGCCCAGGCCTATGAATCGAGCGGCAGCTATCGCGCGCAGGTGGCGAAGGTGGCGCAGTTCTTCACCTCGGCGCCCAGCCTCGCCACCTACGAGGTCACAGCCCACACCTAGGCTCGCCTCAACTCTTGTTCCCCGCTTGCGGCGCGGCGTCACGGGGCGCCGCGCCGCGCCAGACGGCATCCACGATGCGCTCGGAGAACTCGTCGAGCGGCGGCACCTCGCCGTTGATGATGAAGTGCATCAGGATTGGCCCGCCCAGCAGCTCCAGCAGCAGGACGGGGTCTACGTCGGCACGCAGCTCGCCACGCGCCTTGGCGCGCTCGATGGTCCCCGTCAGCAGCGCCATTTGCGGCGCCACCACACGCTCGCGGTAAGAACGGAAGAGATCGGGGTTCTCGACGACCTCACCCAGCAGACGCATCATCAGCGGTATCGCGGTCGGCTGGCGCGCAGGGTCCATCTCGCGGCGCAGCGTGGCGATGAGATCGGCGCGCAGGTCGCCGGTCTCGATCACCTGCGTCTCGGAGTCCAGGCTCGCCAGCGCATCAATGGCGAGCTGCTCCTTGGAGGGCCAGCGCCGGTAGATGGTCGTCTTGCCCACGCCGGCACGCGAGGCCACGCCCTCCAGACTCAGGGCTTGGTATCCCACCTTGGCGAGCAGCTCCAGGGTGGCCGTCAGGATCGCCTGATGAGCGTGCTCGCTGCGCGGGCGGCCCGGCCGGCGAGCGGGCCGCTCAGGCAGCGGCTCCGAGGCGTCAGTGCGCTTGGGCTTGGTGGTGTCAGGGGTGTTGGAAACCGCGCTCATAGTCTCATTATACACACCGGGCCGTGTCGGCAGTGCGCCCGCTTCGCGCGGCGGGCGCCCCTCACGTGACGGTTGGAACGCCCGCCATACGATTGTCCTACCCTACACGCCCGCGACGACCGGCTCGCCTTGGGATGCTGGCTGTGCACCGGCAATCTTGCGGCGGCGGCCCGGCAGCAGCAGCGCCAGCGCGATCAGGCCCAGCGTGCCGAAGCAGATCAGCCAGAAGATGCCCTGGATCGCCCAGGTGCCCGCTTGCGTGGCAAGCTGCGCCTCGATGGTCCGCAACGCCGCGGCCGCCTGCGGATTGTTGGGATTGATTCCCGCGGCGCCGACGAGCACCTTCATCTGGGCCAAGAGGTCGGTCGCGCGGTCTTGCGTGCGATTGGTCAGGATCGTCGTCAGGATCGCCACGCCGATCGAAGAGAAGATCAGCTTCGTCGAGGCCACCAGCGAGGTCGCTTTGGCCAGCGCATCACCCGTCAGAGCTTCGAGCGCCAGCGTCTGTACCGAGATGTTGATCATCATGAAACCCAGACCCAGCGCGAACATCCACCAGCGCAGGTCGTCGGGACCGGCGACAGGCGGGATCGGCGTGTGGGTCGCGGCGCTCGCCAGGATCTGGGCCGCGCCCGCCGTCGGATGCACGATGCGCGCGAACTGCCACGCGCTCAGCGACGCCAGCGCCGCCCCGCTGAACACCACCCAACGCGGGCCGATCAGCCGGTAGAGCGCCGAGGCAACGACCACCCCGACGAGACTGCCGGCGCCCAGCGGGACAAGCGCCAGGCCGGTATCGAGCGCCGAGAGGTGCGGCAGCCGCACCAGCTCGAAGTACAACGGCAGCAGCACGAGCAGGCCGAAGGTGATCAGCGCGCCCGCCCAACTGAAGATATTGCTCATCAGGAAGTCGTAGCGCCCGAACTGGCGCAGATCGAGCGCCGGATCGCGGCTGACACGCAGCGAGTAGAAGGCGAAGACCAGCAGCAGCGCGGCGCCCGCGCCGATCAGTGCCCAGACCAGCCAGTAACCCCAGCCGTAGAGGTCGCCGCTCGGATTCGCCGCCGTCACCGTCGCCGGATTGGTCTGCGTCACTAGCGTGAAGGCGTAGACGATGGCGATCACGCCCAACATCGAGAGCGCCAGCCCAACGAAATCGAAGCGCGCGCCGCGTCCCGTGCCCGCCACGTCACGCGGCAGCACCAGCAGCGCCAGCACAATGGCGACGATGCCGACCGGCAGATTGACGAAGAAGATGGCATGCCAGCTAAACGTGTCGTTGAGATAGCCACCCAGAATCGGGCCGAAGATCGGCGCCAGCAGCGCCGGCACACCAACGACCGCGCTGGCCTTGGCGCGCTCCTCCTTGGGGAAGGCGTCGAAGGCCACGGTCACGCCGATGGTGGTCAGCACGCCGCCGCCGATGCCCTGCAGCACGCGGAAGGCGATCAGCCAGCCGATGCTGGGCGAGAGGCCGCAGAGCACCGACCCCAGCGTAAAGATCGCCAGTCCTAGAACGAACATCCGCTTGCGGCCGAAGCGGTTCGCCAGGTAGCCGCCGATGACGACCACAGCGGCGGTGGTCAAGAAGAACGCCGTGACGATCCACTGCACCGAGTTGACGTCGGTATGCAGCTCGCCGCGGATGGGACCCAGCGCGACGGTGACGATGGTGGTGTCCAGCACGACGGGGATCAGCCCCAGTGCCGCCACCACGGCGATCAGATAGCGATTGGACTGGCGCATGGTAGATGCTTCCTCCCTGGAGCGACGCGACCGTGACCGCGACCGCGCCGCCTCACTCTCTACCCAACATGAAAACGATACGGTATCGTTTCTGAAACGAGTGTAGTCCGCGAAATTGCGATACGCAAGGGTATCGTTAGGTATTTATGCGTATTTCTTGCGCGGCCTCCAGCACCCTGTGCGGGAGCCACCAACGCGACGCGCGCTCGCACCGCTGCGCCCGCACCCACCCCGGCGCCGTAACCTCGTGCGTACTCCATCTTTGGGATGCGGGCAGCATGATGGTTCCCACCGGAGGTCTTCCAGGTGGGGAAATGGAGGATCGGGATGCGACGGCGATTCCTGCTCGCGCTCGCGGCCGCGCTGGCGGCCATTGCCGCGGCGGCCGTGCCCACCCTGGCGCTGGCACACACGGCTCGTGCGGCGACTCCTTTCATCGGCGGTCTCAACACGATCTCAGAGATTGGCTCGACCGTGCCCGCTAATGGCGATGTCAACCCCTACGGCGTCGCGGTGGTGCGGCACTCCACGGGCCGGCTGGTGCGCGGCGACACGCTGGTCAGCAACTTCAACGCCGCCTCGAACCTGCAGGGCACCGGCACGACCATCGTCGAGCTGGCCCCCGGCGGCGCATTGACACTCTTCGCGCAGCTCGACGCGCAGCACCTGCCCGGCGCCTGCCCCGGCGGCGTGGGCCTGACGACGGCGCTCGCCGTCCTGCCGCAGGGCTGGGTAATCGTCGGCAGTCTACCGACCGCTGACGGCAGCGCGGCAACTGCTCAGGCCGGGTGCTTGATCGTGCTCAACGCCTGGGGCCACGCGGTCGAGACCTTCTCCGGCGGCCCAATTAACGGCCCGTGGGACATGACGGCGGTGTCGGGCGACAACTCCGCGACGCTCTTCGTCACCAATGTGCTCAACGGCACCGTCAAGGCGAACGGTCGGGTGGTGAACAAGGGCACCGTGCTGCGCATCGGCCTGAGCCTGCCAGATGACGAGGAAGGTGCCCCGCGCATCGCCAGCGAGACGATCGTCGGCTCGGGCTTCGCCGAGCGCACCGACCCGGCGGCGCTGGTGATCGGGCCAACCGGTGTGGGGCTAGGCAACGACGGCACGCTCTACGTCGCCGACAGCCTCTCCAACCGCATCGCGGCGATTCCCGACGCGCTGACGCGCGACCACACCGCCTTCACCGGGCATGACGTTTCGTCGGGCGGGGCGATCAACGATCCGCTGGGGCTGGCGATCGCGCCGGGCGGCGACATCCTGACGGTCAACGGCAACGACGGCAACATCGTCGAGACGACCCCGAGCGGCTCGCAGATCGCCGTCAAGACGCTCGACAGCGCCTTCGGCGCCGGCACGCTCTTCGGCCTTGCCATCGCGCCGGGTGGCAACGGCGTGATCTTCGTGGACGACGGCTTCAACACGCTCAATCTGCTGCACTAGCGGACACATCAGCCCGCGGACGCGCCGCAGACCTCACCCCGGCCCCTCTCCTCGCGGGGAGAGGGGCCGGGGGTAAAGGCCCCCTACAACACCCGCTCTAGCACAAAGACCCGGCGCGCATCCTCACCCTTCTCTTCGACCTGCTCGAAGCCAAGCGCCCGCCAGAAGGCCAACCCTGTTGTGTTGGGCACCAACACGCCCAGCCGCAACGCCGGCCAGCCGTAGGTCGTGCGAAAGTACGTCGCGAGCGCGCCGAACGCCTCGCGTCCCACTCCCTGGCGCTGGTGTGGCGCGGCAATCATCAGCAGGCCGAGCCAGGGCATGCCATCCTCGGGATTCTCTTCGAGGAAGTTGGCCTGCCCCACCGCCTCGCCGGTCGCCTTCAGGTAGATGCCCAGTACGTGCCCGCCAGGCATCATGCGGTTGATCCACCAGTCG
>DASVAA010000065.1:0-24651 GCA_036376595.1 Ktedonobacterales bacterium
CCGCGCTCGACGCCTGGCCTGCCGAGCGCGCCCCGCTTGGTCCTGCCGGCTGGGACGAGACAGCGCAGCTCTGGTGGCTGACCGAGCACGACATGGAGCACGTCGAGGCGATCCAGGCGTACCGCAAGCGCGCCGGCTAGCCGGGACGCTTCAATCAGGTCAGCGCGACGCTGCTTCAGCAGGCGACACGCCAGCGGATTACGGGATTCGCCGCGGGACTTCAGCCCGCCTCTATGCTCGACGGCTCTCTCGCCCGTCGTGACGACATCACGAATGCGCCGACCCGTGACGCCGTGCTTGCTGGATGTACGCCGTGCGCCCTCCCGTCACCTATGCCAGCGGCTTGACCTCGTACCAGTTGCGGCCGGCGCGCATCTCCACCTTGATTGGCACACTGAGCTTCATCGCGCCCACCATCGCGTCGCGCACCATCTCCGAGACGGCATCCAACTCGGGGTCGGGCACTTCGAGCACCAGCTCGTCATGCACCTGCAAGATCATCCGCGCACCCAGCTTCAGTTCGCGCAATTGCGCGTCGAGGTGCGCCATCGCGATCTTGATCATGTCGGCGTTAGTGCCCTGGATCGGCATGTTGATCGCCTCGCGCTCAGCTTCTTGCCGCATGTTGGGGATCAGCGTGGCGAAATCGGGGAAGAAGCGCTTGCGCCCCAGCAGCGTCTGCACGTAGCCCCGCGTGCGCGCCTGCTGCAGCGTGCTCTGCACGTACTCGCGCACCTTCGGGAAGGTCTGCTCGTAGTTGCGGATGAACTCCACCGCCTCGGCGTTGCTCATGCCCGTGACATTCGCAAGACCAAACGCGGACTGGCCGTAGAGCACGGCGAAGTTGACCGTCTTCGCCAGCCGCCGCTGGTCTGGCGTGATCGCATCCAGCGGCACCTTGAAGAGCTGCGCGGCGGTTGCCGCGTGGATGTCTTCGTCGTTCTCGAAGGCCGTCACCAGCGCCGGCTCGCGCGTGACGTGCGCCAAGATGCGCAGCTCGATCTGCGAGTAGTCGGCGGTCAAGAGCTGCTCGCCCTCGTCGGCCAGGAAAGCCCGCCGGATGCGCTTGCCGGCCTCGGTGCGCACGGGGATGTTCTGCAAGTTGGGGTTGGACGAGCTGAGTCGCCCGGTAGCGGCGATCGTCTGGCTGAACGAGGTATGCACGTGCCCGTCGTTTGGATTGATCAGCTCCAGCAGCCCATCCACGTAGGTGGACTTGAGCTTGCTCAGCGTGCGGTACTCCAGGATCAGGTCCACCACCGCATGCGCGCCGCGCAGACCATCCAGCACCGCCGCCTCGACCGAATAGCCGGTCTTGGTCTTGCGGCCGTGGGGCAGCTTCAGCTCGCCAAAGAGGATCTCGCCGAGCTGCTTGGGCGAGTTGAGGTTGAACTCGTGGCCCACCTCCGCGTACGCCTGGCCCTGCAGTGCCGCAAGCTGTTCGTCCAGGTCGCGGCCCATGCGCTGCAAGAACTCGCGGTCCACCCGCATGCCGGAGAGCTCCATCCGTGCCAGCACCGGAATCAGCGGCATCTCGACCTCGTGGAAGAGCTTCTCCAGACCCGCCTCGCGCAGCTTCGGCTCCAGCACGCGCATCAGCCGCAGCGTCATATCGGCGTCGGCGCCCGCGTAGCTCGCCGCCGCGGCGACCGGCACCTGCGCCATCGTAATCTGCTTCTTGCCAGTGCCGATCAGGTCGATGATCGGCTGCATGATCACGCCAAGCTGCTCGAACGCCTGCTCCTTGAGGCCCAGGCTGCGACGGCCCGGATTGAGCAGGTACGCGGCGACCATCGAATCGAAGCGCAGGCCCTCGACCCAGATACCGTGCCGCGCCAGCACCATCATGTCGTATTTCGCGTTGTGCCCGACTTTGCCCACCCGCTCGCTTGTGAGCGCCGGCCGCAGCCGCGCCAGCACGTCCTCCAGCGGCACCTGGCGCGTCTCCGCCATCGGACGCTCAGCGGTTGTATCTGCCTCCCCCTCGCCCCGCAGGGAGAGGGAGCCGGGGGGTGAGGACTCCTGTGGTGCCGGTTGGACCAGATGGCCGACTGGGATGTAGTACGCCTCACCTGGGCCCATCGCGAACGAGAGGCCGACGATGTGGGCAAGCATCTCGTCGGTGGTGTCGGTTTCGAGGTCGAAACTGAAGATTGGCGCGCTCTCCAGCGAGCGCGCGAGCACGTCAAGCGCCTCGGGCGTGTCGATCACCAGCGTGTTGGTGCCGGTGGTCGGCTCGACCCGCGGGCGCGGCGGGGCGACGGCGAAGCCGCTGGTGGGCGGCAGGTCCACACCCTGCTCTTCGAGCGCCTGCAGGTCCGACTCGGCGAAGAGGCTGAGCTGCACGTCGGACGAATCGGAGTCCGGGAGTCCGCCGGACGCCCCTACGTCGCGGCCATCGGCATTACCGATGTCGGGCACCGGCTTCGGCACGCCTGCCGCGATGGCGCGATCCTCCCCCGCGACCTGACCCGACGGCACCTGCGCCGGCGCGGTTTCGGCGGCCATCGCGCGCGGCAGGCGATCCACCAGGCTATGGAACTCCAGCTCGCGGAAGAGCGCCAGCACGCGGTCGGGGTCGTAGCGCATCGCGCGGGCGCTCTCCAGGTCCAGCGAGACCGGCACGTCGCGCACAATCGTCGCCAGCCACTTGCTCTGCCGCGCAATCTCCTCGTGCTCGGTGAGCAGCGCCCTGGTGCGCGCGGGCAGCTCGTCGCGGTGGGCGATAATCTCTTCGAGCGGGCCGTAGTCCTGGATCAGCTTGGTAGCGGTCTTGGAGCCGATGCCGGGCACGCCAGGAATGTTGTCGGAGGTGTCGCCGACCAGCGACTTGTAGTCCACGATCAGCGGCGGCTCGAAGCCGTAGCGCGCCACCACCGCATCGCGGTCGAAGTACTCGAAGTCGCCACGGCGGGGCGAGCGCGCAAACGTCACGCGCGTCGTGTCGTCTATCAATTGCAGTGTGTCGAGGTCGCCGGTCGCGATCACCACCGGCACGCCGCGCTGCCTCGCCTGAAGCGCGAGTGTGCCGAGCAGGTCGTCGGCCTCGAAGCCGTCGCGCTCGTAGACCGGGATGTTGAAGGCGGCGACGATCTCGCGCACGCGCGGGAACTGCGCGCGCAGGGCGTCGGGCATCGGCGGTCGGTGCGCTTTGTAAGGGGTATATTGCTCGTGGCGGAAGGTGCGCGCGGGCCGGTCGAAGGTGACGATCAGGTACGCCGGCCGCACGATGCGCAGCACGTCGAGCAGCATGCGCGTGAAGCCGAAGACGGCATTGGTCGGCTCGCCGGAGCTAGTCGAGATCTCTTCCGGGAAGGCATGGAACGAGCGGTGATACAGCGCGTTGCCGTCTACCAGCACCAGCGTGCCCGTTCCCGCCCCGCTGCCGCTCGCCTGTGCCGTGTCTCGCTCGGTCGCCGCGCTCATGGGTTGCTCCCGCCGTTCGTGTGCCGCGGCCGCAGATCAGCCGGCAGTTGAGACCGCGCCTGGAGGGCCTGCGTCGTGGCCGCAAAGTCCGCGATGAGCGGACTGGAATGTGAGTAGATGACTGGAAGCGTCACGCCACGCGACGCCTGTCCTTCTCATTCTGTACTATGCGCGGCAATCCGGCAACCATCGGGGCGACAGTTGCGAGCACGACGCAACCCTTTGGGCGCGACGTGTGTTATCGCTTATACAGAGTGGCGAAAGGGAGGACCTGACCGCATGTGTAGCGACGACACGCTGCTGGCGCGGCGGCTCGCCGATGATCTCGCGGGCGGCTTCGAGGCGCTGGCGCTGGCCTACGCCGGCCGGCTCTACGCTTTCGCGCTGCGGCTGGGCGCGGGCCACGAAGATGCCGAGGAGATCGCGCAGGATACCCTCGTGCGCGCCTACCGCGCGCTCGCGGGCTACGACGCTGCGCGACGAGGTGAGCTGCGGTTGCGCGCCTGGCTCTTCGCCATCGCGCTCAACGTGCAGCGCAACCGCGTGCGCGGGCGCCGCCTATCGAGTGTGCCGCTGGAGCCGCAGGGCACTGGCGGCGACGGCGACGAGACGCGATTGATCGCGCCTGAGCCGGCCGCCGATCCGCGCGAGGCGCCTGAGGCGCAGGCCGAGGCCGGCGAGACTCGCCGCGAGCTGGCGGCAGCGCTGCTGGAGCTGCCCGGTCGATTGCGCGTGGCGGTGGTGCTGCGGCACGTTCAGGGGCTGAGCTACGCCGAGGCGGCCGAGGCGCTGGGCGTGCCGGTCGGCACGGTGAAGGCGCAGGTACATCGCGGCACACGCCTGCTGCGCGCGGCATTGGAGGCGCAGGGCGGGGAGCGTGAGCGAATCACGACACAACAGTCCCCATCACGACGGGAGGTACGGCGATGAGCGCGGACGAGAGGAACGGGCAGTATGCGGGTGGGCTGCGCGCGGCGCGGGCGCTGGTGCGCGACCTGCGGGCGCTAGGTACGCTGCCGGCGCCGGAGGGCCTGGCGGCGCGGTCGCTGGCGCGTGCCGGCGCGACAGACGAGTATTTCGTGGTCGAGAGCGCGCTGGGGCCGGTCTACGTGGGACGCGGCGCGCGCGGCGTGGCGGCGGTGATGCGCGCCGAATCCGACGCGGCGTTCATCGCGGAGTATTTGCGCCGGCACGCGCGGCGTGTCGTGCGCGGTGAGGCGCCTGCCGAGCTGGCGGCGGCTGTGCGCGAGGGCCGTGGCGCGCGAATAGACTTCGACCTCAGCGATCTGACGGAGTTCGAGCGCGCGGTGCTGCTCAAGGCGCTGGAGATCCCGCGCGGCCAGGTGCGCCCCTACGGCTGGATCGCGCGCGAGATCGGCCATCCGCGGGCAGTGCGCGCAGTCGGGACGGCGCTGGCGCACAATCCCGTGCCGCTGCTGATCCCCTGCCACCGCGTCGTCAGGAGCGATGGGCACCTGGGCCAGTATTCACTCGGCGGCAACGACGCCAAGCGCACAGTGCTGGCCGCCGAGGGCGTGGTGCCCGACAAGCTGGAGGCGCTGGCGCGGCGCGGCGTGCGCTATCTCGGCAGCGACACGACGCATATCTTCTGCTTCCCCACCTGCCGGCACGCCCGGCGCACCACACCTGCCCACCTCATAGAGTGGAGCTCGGAGGCGGAAGCGCGCGCGGCGGGGTATCGCCCCTGCAAGGTGTGCCGCCCGGCGTAGCAGTATGTACCCATGACCTTCGCCGATCTCTATTCCGCGCAGGCGGACGTTGCGGCCGCAGGCCCTCCAGGCGCGATTTCAATCGCCAGCCACCCGGCATGGAGGGCTGCTAGTCCGCGCAGGCGGACGTTGCGGCCGCAGGCCCTCCAGGCGCGATTTCAATCGCTGGCCGCCCGGCGTTGGCAGAAGGCTACTCCCCTGCGGCGAGCCCAGCCGTCCAACCGCCGCCGGGCCAGCTCGCGCGCCACATGTAGCACCCCGCGCCCGGCAGATACAGAATGCCGAACCAGATGCTCCACGCGCGGTCGCTGGTGCTGCTGGGGAGCTGCGCCGGGTCCAGCGTGGTGACCGGCTCCGCGGGTGTGTACGGCGAAGCGGCTAGCCACAACGGATAGCGCGTGCGCAGGTCGCTGCCCGAGAGCGTGATCTGCTGGGAGAATCCCACTTTGACGAGCACCTGCACCGGCACCGGCCAGCCGTACTGCGTGTACCCGCTGGGCAGCAGCCAGTTGAGATGCAGCGCCGCTGGCGATCCGCTAAACGGCGCGACCAGCCACACCTCCGAGCCGCCGATCCCCGAGCCGACAGCCTGAGGATCGAAAGGCACAGGCTCAGACGCCAGCGGGCAGTCTTCCGGCGCAACCCCAATCGGCGGCGCGACGACCGTTGGCGTAGGATAGGGCGTCTCCGCGGGCGTACCGGACGCCAGTCCGACGATGAGCTGGCTATTGGTCACGACGCGCGGCGTAGGAGTGGGCGCTGGCGCTGGCGCTGGCGCTCGCGCACGGCCGGGTCCCAGTGGCAGCGCGAGGGCGATCACGAGCGTTACCAGCGCCGTCACCGCGATCGTGAGCAGCGACTGGAACCGGGCGGAGATGGTGGCCGCGGGCACTTCACGCGGCCGGAGCCGCGAGCGAATGACCGGCGGCAAGCTGGTGCGCAGGTCGGTCACTTCGACGAACAGGTCATCCTGGCGTTCACCAGGCCCGCCAGGGTCGTCGTTCCCCAGATCGCCGGAACGCATAGGATACTCCCCCTCGCCACGCATGGCGGCGGCTCCCGCGATGTTCGAGATGGACCATGGCCACTGCTCGACTTCAGAAATAGGATCGCATTTGGCGGCCGATCATCGCGGCGATCCCGCAGGTTCGCGGCGGCTCACTCGTCCGCGATATGGCTGAACTGTAGCGCAGAACGGGGCTGACTCGTTATCGAAAGAGAAGGCGTGCGCGCAACCGGCCGGTCCTTCAACGGTGCTGCTCGGCGCTGTCGCGCGTCTTCGGGCATGTGTTGTCGTCATCATCGTGGAGGAGTATCGCACAATCATGCGTCAAGCGACGATGGTCGAGCGCTTTCTTGCTGAGGCGCTGGGGACGTTTCTGCTGGTCTTTCTCGGCTGCGGGGCGGCCGCCGTTGCCTCACTGAGCAATCTTACACCACACGGATCGGGCGCGGCGTCGCTGGTGCTGATCGGCCTGGCGTTCGGCCTGGCGCTGTTCATCGCCGTGCTGATCGTCGGGCGCGTCTCGGGGGCGCACGTCAATCCGGCGGTCACGCTGGGTCTCGCGGTGACGGGCCACTTCGCCTGGGAAGACGTGCCAGCCTATATCGTCGGCCAGATCGTCGGCGCGGTCGTCGGTGCCGCGGCGATCCTCATCGTCTATGGTAAGCAGGCCGCGACGATTGGGAATCTGGGCGGCCCGAAGCTGGCGCCGAACACCAACATCTGGCAGGGGTTGATCATCGAGGGCATCGGCACAGGCATCCTGATGCTGGCGATTATCGCGACGGCCATTGACAACCGCGCGCTGCCCGGCTGGGCCGGCCTCACCATCGGCCTCGCACTGGGCGTGATCATCATGGCGATCGGACCGGCGACCGGCGGCTCGGTCAATCCGGCGCGCGCCTTCGGCCCAGATTTCATTGACCTGCTGATGGGCGTCAAAGTGGATTGGCTCGCGTGGGTCGTGGCCTACGTGATCGGCCCAATCCTCGGCGCGATCGGCGCGGCCTTCCTTTACGGCTATGTCGCGCACTACCGCACGCCGCGACTGACGAGGCGGTAGCTGGTCGCGAGCGCCAAGCGCGGCGGGCGGCGGTAGCAGAAATCTGCCGCAGATCGCGGCGCGACTGGCACGCGAGCTGGGCGCGGTGGCATACTGGCCTTCTGGGAGCGGAGCACAGCTCCAAGACAGGAGGCAGCCATGACGGCCGCGACCGATACAGATACCGTGACGATGAGCGACAGTACCTACCGGCGCGAGCTGGGCGAGGGACTGGTGCTGCGCTGGTCGGCGCCCGAAGACTGCGAGCGCGTGGCGGCGTGCTACCAGCAGGGATTCCGCCGCACCGCCGACGCGCCGCTGAGCTGGAACATCCCGATCTGGGTCCGCGACATGTTCAGCGGCCGTCACCCGCACATCGGCCCGCACGACTTCGCCGTCGTCGAGGATACCCGTGGTGGCAAGCTCGTCGCCGCCACCTGCCTGCTGCGCTATACCATCGAGTACGAGGGCATCCCGCTGCGCTTCGGCCGGCCCGAGATGGTGGCGAGCCTTCAAGAGTATCGCCATCGCGGCTTGATCCGCGCGATCTTCGAGCTGATCCACGCCCGCAGCGAGGCCGAAGGCGACCAGCTCCAGGGCATCACCGGTATCCCGTACTACTACCGCCAGTTCGGCTACGAGTACGCCGCCGAGCTGGAATACACCTCGACGGTGTTCTTCCCCGCGATCCCAGTGCTCAAGTCCGGGACCGAGGAGCCATATACCCTGCGCCCGGCGACGATCGCCGATCTCGATCCGCTGCGCCGGCTGTGGGACCGCGAGCGGGCGCACGCCTCGCTCTCGACGGTGGTCTCCGAGGCCTATTGGCGCTGGCGCCTGGAGGGCATGCATCCCGATGCGATGGAGCGCTACCACGCACTGCTGATCGCCGACCGTGAGGGGCGCGCGGTTGGCTCGGCACTACTCTCACCTGGTCGCTGGGGTCAGGAAATGAACATTGACACGCTGGCGGTGGACGAGGGAGTGCCGCTGGCGGCGGTGGTCCCCTCGCTTCTGCGCGGTCTCATGGCGCTGGCCGATATGACACGGCCGATGCGCACCGAGACGCCGCCGGCCGCCGCGATCGCCTTCCGCCTGCCGACGACACATCCGGTCCACGGAGCGCTGCACGGCATCCCCACCGTCGTGCGCCCGTATACCTATGACTGGTATCTGCGCGTGCCGGACCTGCCTGCCTTCATCCGCACCATCGCGCCAGCGCTGGAGCGGCGGCTGGCGGCATCGCCCCAGGCGGGCTATAGCGGCGAGTTGACGCTCGACTTCTACCGTGGCGGTCTGCGCCTCGTTTTCGAGCAGGGGCGGCTGACGGCCGCGGAGGACTGGAGCCGGCCAGTGTGGGGCGAAGGCAAAGCAGGGTTCCCGCCGCTCGTCTTCCTGCAATTGCTCTTCGGCCGCCGTGACCTGGTCGAGCTGCGCGACATGTACTCCGACGTGTGGGCCGAGGGCGACGCCGACCCAACGCTTCGCGCGCTCTTCCCCAAGACCGCGGCGGCGCTCATGCCGCTCGATTAGGGGAAGACGGAAAACGCGAAGTTCGCGAAGGCAAAGCAGAGGGAGAAACCGCAGAGGACGCGAAGGACGCAGAGGGGCGAGTGAGCAGTACAGCGTGATCAGGCGTCGAGGGGCTCACGCCATGCGCCCCAGCCTCGCCACACCCATGCGCCCCCTGCGCATCGCGCGGTCACTCCATAAACTGCACTAAATACTCCCGCGAAGCGATATTTATCCGCGCTTGGCACACGTCGTGCGAAGAAGTCAGTTCATCCGGTTCGGTGGGGCGGCTTCCCCCGAACTCTCCACGCGCGGCGGGCGGCTGATCTCGTCCGTGCCGTGTGGACCGAGTAGGCTGTTCTCTACTCGGGGGGTGAGGCGCCTGATAGGAACGCGGGCTGATTTTCCGCGATTGTTTGCGGGCAACCCAGCGCGTGCTGATTCGCGCGGGAGCGCTCAGATGAGGGGCGGGCACAAAGCCCGCCCCTTCGTCGTGTGCTCAAGACTTGAACGTATGTGCTACGATGATAGCAGTCGCCTGGCGAGAGGAGCAACTGCCCATGGTCGCGCTCGCGCAGCTCCCGGCGCAGGGCATGGGCTATCGCCGCGTCATGCACTGCGACCTCGACTGCTTCTTCGCCGCCGTCGAGGAGCTTGATGATCCCGCGCTTGCCGGCAAGCCCGTGATCGTCGGCGGCGATCCGGAAGGGCGCGGCGTCGTCGCCACGGCGAACTATGCCGCGCGGCGCTACGGCGTGCATAGTGCGATGGCGGCTGTAGTCGCGCGCCGCCTGTGCCCGCAGGCCGTCTTCCTGCGGCCGCGCTTCGCCCGCTACCGGGAGCTCTCGCAGCGCGTGATGGCGCTGGTGCGCGAGTACGCCGCGGTTTGCCAGCAGGTCTCGGTGGATGAGGCCTACGCCGAGCTGCCGCCGGGCCTTCCCGGCTGCCGCCGCGCCGAGGAGATCGCCCGCGAGCTGAAGGCGCGGGTGCGCACCGAGACGGGTCTCGTGATCTCAGTGGGCGTCGGCCGCAACAAGCTGATCGCCAAGCTCGCCAGCGACCTCTCGAAGCCCGACGGCTGCCTCGTCGTCCGTCCGGGCGCCGAAACCGCATTCCTGCGGCCGCTGCCGGTCGGGCGTCTGCCAGGGGTAGGGCCGCACACGCAGCAGCGCCTCGCGCGCGACGGCATCACGACGGTCGCCGACCTCGTCGCCCGCGGCCCTGGCGAGCTGCAGCGCCTCTATGCGCACTCCGGCGCGTGGCTCTGGCGCATGGCCAACGGCCTCGACGACCGACCGGTAGAGGGCGAGCACGGTCCGCCCAAGAGCATCTCACGCGAGCGCACCTACGAGCGCGACATCGCCAGCGCCGAGCGCGCCGAGGACGAGATTCGCCGTCTGGCCGAGCGTGTGGCGCGCGACGCCGAGGACGACCACATGCTGGCGCGCACCGTCACGCTCAAGGTCAAGTGGTACGACTTCACGCTGACCACGCGCCAGGGTCCGCTGCCGGCGCTCACCCGCGACGGCGGCGCGATCGTCGCGGCGGCACTCGCCCTCTTCCGCACGCACATTGCCCCCCAGCTCGCACCCGACCATGCGCTGCGGCTGCTGGGTGTCGGCCTCTCCGCGCTCCAGCCCGAGGGCGGCGCCCTCACCGTACGCGGGGGATACGTGCAGCTGCGGCTCTTCGATGCCGCGGCGTGTGTGGCGTGAGGCAAGCGCACAGATGGCCAACGAGGCACAGCGAGCGAGCCGCCCCTCTGACGCCGTCTGACCTCCGTCTGACCTCCGTCTGACCTCACGCACTTGTCATTGCGCGGTGTAGCCACCGTCCACCAGGTAGTAGCCGCCGCTGATGAACGAGGCGTCATCCGAGCAGAGGAACGCGACCAGGGCCGCGACCTCCTCCGGCTCGCCCATCCGTCCCATGGCATGCAGCCCGCTGAGATACAGTTGCGTCTGCTCGTCCAGCGAGCCGGTCAGCAGCGGCGTCTTGATGAAACCCGGCCCCACCGAGTTGATCCGCAGGCCCTGCCGGCTGTATTCCAGCGCCGCCGATTTGGTCAGGCCCAGGATGCCATGCTTGGCCGCGACGTAGGCGGGGGAGTTGGCGAAGCCGACCGTTCCCAGGATCGATGCCATGTTCACGATCGCGCCGCCGCCGCGTTGCAGCATCGCCGGGATCTCGTAGCGCATGCAGTAGAAGACCCCGTTGAGATTGATGTTGATGACCTTCTGCCAGCCCTCCACGCTATATTCGCCGGTGGGGTTCTGCTCGCCGCCAATGCCGGCGTTGTTGACGGCGATGTCGAGACGCCCGAACGCCTGGAGCGTCGCGTCAACCATCTGCTGAACCGATGCGGGATCGCCGACGTCGGCCTGCGCAAAGCGCGCGTCGCCTCCCGCCTGTTTGGCCGCGGCGACGACCTTTGCCCCCAGCTCTTCGTTGAGGTCTGCGACCACGACGTTGGCGCCGCCGCGCGCGAATGCGAGGACGCACGCCTCGCCGATGCCCGACGCGCCGCCCGTGACCAGCGCGGTCTTGCCCTGGAAGTTATAGCTGACCGGCATTGCCTCCGCTCCTTTCGCCAGTTGCGAACACACTCCGCGTCCGCCGCAAGTTGGCGGCCACTCGCCTCCGTTTTGCCACACAATCCTCGCACAATTGGCTGTACCGCATGCGCAGGCAGTTCCCGCGCTGGTCGAGCCGCACCGCGCGGCACGCCGCGTGCGGGCACCTATTTCTCCGCGGCAACCCCCACCTCGCCGGCGCCGCGGGCGAATCACTACCACGGAACGAGGGAGGCAGAGAATGTTTCTGGACGTGCGCGGCACTCACATCGGCTACGACTGCTATGGCGACGGCGATACCCACCTGCTGCTGCTTCACGCCTTCCCGCTGAATCGTAAGCAGTGGGAGCAGCACGGGCAGGGCTGGGCGACGACGTTTGGCAGCAGCGTGGTGGCGCTCGATCTGCTCGGCTTCGGCGAGTCCGGCATCGAGACCGGCCCGACGACGATGGACCTGATGGCCGAGTACGTCTTCGGCGCGATGGATGCCCTGCACGTCGAGCGCTGCGCCGTCTGCGGCCTCTCGCTGGGCGGCTACGTCGCCTTCGCCATGCTGCGCCAGCATCCCGAGCGCATCAGCGGTCTGGTGCTGGCCGATACCCGCGCCAGTGCCGATACCCCGCAGCAGCGCCAGGCGCGCGAAGAGAGCGCCCAACTCATCACGGCAGAGGGTGTGGTCGCCTTCTTCGACCGTGACGTGCCGCGACTCTTCGGCCAGACGACCCGCAATCTGCATCCTGAGATCGTGGACCGTGCGCGCGAGATCGCCCGTCTCAACAACGACATCGGCGCCGCGGCCGCCGCGCGTGGGATGGGCTTGCGCCCAGACTCCACCGCGCTGCTGCCCAAGATTAGCCTGCCAACGCTGGTGCTGGTCGGCGACGAGGACACTATCATCCCGCACGATCAGGCGCGCGGCATGGCGCAGGCGATTCCCAACGCCGAGTTCGCCGTGATCCAGGGCGCGGGGCACCTCTCGAACATGGAGCAGGCCTCGCGCTTCGGCGACGCGGTCGCGCGCTTCGTGCAGGGGCGTGTGCTGGGGCTGGGAACGCCTTCCGCCAGCCCCAGCGGCCGGTGATACGAGGGACATACTCCCCGCGCAGATCACCCAAGACCCGTCTTGAAGCCCTCACGCCACGTCGCGAATTGCGGCGTCCAGCCCAGCTCGCGCTTGGCCTTGGCGTTCGACGCGCCGCGCATCCGCGTCATCATCGAGACCAGCGCTTCGCCCGCGAGCAGGCGGCCGAGCCAAACCGGGACGTGGAGCGGCGACGGCGCACCCACCGCCTGCGCCAGCGCGGGCACCCAGATGCGGGCCGGCGCCGGATCGTCGTCGCAGACGTTGTAGATGCCGGGAGCGCCGCGCGTAATGGCCGCCGTTGTGGCCGTCGTCGCGTCGTCCACGTGAAGGAACGACCACACCCCCGCGCCATCGCCGATAATCGGCAGCATGCGTTTGCGCATCACCGCCACCATCTCGCCGTCGGCGGCGGTGCTCGTCGCGGGGCCGTAGAGGTTGCCGTAGCGCAGGACGATACCTTCGATGCCGCCCGCATGGGCGTCCAGTACGGCGTCCTCGAGATGGCGAATCGCCGCGAGCGATTGCCGCTGGCTGCGCGGCGGATTGGGATCGAGCGCATCCTCCTCGGTCTTGGGCTTGGTCTGTGGGCCTGTCGGCGCGTAGTTCCAATTGCCATAGCTCTGAGCGATGAAGCGCCGCGCGCCCGCTGCTTGTGCTGCCGCCAGCAGATTGTCGGTCCCCGCGGTCCGTAAGCGATTCGTCATCGCGAACACGTCATCGAACCGCTTGAGATTCGCGGCGCCGGTGAGTGCCGTCAGCTCGTGGATCACGATCTCGGGCTGGGTGTCCGTCACCGCTCGGATGACGGCGGCACGATCGAGCGCGTCGGCAACCACCGGCTCGGCTCCGGCGGCGCGCAGGGCGTCGCTGTGCCTGGGCGAGCGAGTCATCGCGACGACCTCGTAGCCGCCCGCGACGAGCCGTGGCACGAGGCGCTTGCCGATGGCGCCGCTGGCGCCAGCAACAAAGACTCTCATGGTGGATTCTCCTTTCGCGCGCACCCTCATGTGGTGCGTGGCGCCCTCTGAGACGAAACCGCCACCCATCTTGTGACAGCCTCGCCTCGTACGGAGCTGGTGCGCCTCATTCGGAGAATCCACTTGCCGCCGCACTTCAGGGGTCGTCGCGCTTGATGCGGGCCATCTCAGAGACCGGGAAGCCGAGATGGGTGAGCTTGTCGGGGTTGACGATCGAGCGCACCGCCTGAATGGCACCGCCAGTGATGTCGAGCGCCAGCATGTTGACCACACTGCCCTCCGGATCGAATGCCAGCGCGCCCGGCTGCCCGTTGACGAAGGCGAAGCGGTAACTGACGCCAAACTGGCGTGCGGTCTTGAAGAGGCTCCTGAGCGCCAGCGCCACACGCTCGCGACCATAGAGCGGCCGCGGGTATGCGTGCGCCTTGCCGCCGCCATCGCCGTAAAGGGCCACATCCTCAGAAAGGAAGCTCACGAGGCCGGCAAGGTCGCCCTGATCCGCGGCCCCAAAGAACCTGGCGGCAAGCTCCTGCTGCCGCTTGGCATCCGCGTCGAATCGCGGCCTGCCCTCTTCAACTCGCTTCCGGGCGCGAGTGAAGAGCTGGCGGCAGTTGTCCTCGCTCTTCTGCACGATCTCCGCAATCTGCGCGTAGTCATAGTCGAACACTTCGCGCAGCAGAAAGACCGCACGCTCGACAGGCGAAAGCGTCTCCAGCAGCACCAGAAAAGCAAGCGAGAGCGTCTCTCGCGTCTCGGCCTGTTCCGCCGGGTCGGGCGCCGTGGTGGAGGCCATGATCGGCTCCGGCAGCCACACGCCGACGTAGGTCTCACGCCGCATACGCGCGCTGCGCAGGGCGTCGATCGCCAGGCGGGTGGTCACCGTCGTCAGAAACGCTTTGGGCGACTCGATTGCCGTGCCCTGCGCGCGCGTGCGGTGGAAGCGCAGGTAGGCCTCCTGCACCACGTCCTCCGCGTCGCCCGCGCTGACGAGCATGCGGTAAGCAATCGCGAACATCAGCGGCCGCAGCCCCTCGGATGCCGCCTCGATCTCGTCGCGCGTGGCTGCCATTTGAGCCGATTTGTCGTTCATGTGCCATCCTTACCAGAATATGCGCGGAGAGGCGATCCCATGCGCTCGCGACGTCAGCACGGCAGCACGTAGAGCAGCAGTAGCACCGCGACGACGCACAGCGCCACGCTGCCCAGGGTCTGCCGATCGCGCCACAGCAGCTCGTCGGGCCGCTCGCCGTCGCCCTTGACGTAGAGCAGGTAGAGGTAGCGGAAGAGACCGAAGATCACGAATGGGATAGTGACCATCAGCGTGTGATCGGCGGTCCCGCTCACGAACGTGTACAGACTGTAGCTGATCAGCGTGCAGGTCACCACCACCGCCAGCAGTTGATCGAGCAGCGCCAGGCTATACGCGCGCAGGCTCTGGCGCTGTCCGGTATCCCCGCCGCCGAGGTCCAGCCCAGCACCCGCGTGAGCGTGCGCCTTGCCACGGCGTTGAGCGGTGGGGACGCGGGAGCGGTGTCCTCCTCCCGCGTGCGCGACCGCGGTTCGGCGCTCATGCGTGCTCCCATGTGCAGCGGTATCGGGTTGGGCGTCTGGTACCCCATGCCCTCCGCCCATTATAGCGTGCGCCTCGCCGGACACGCCCCAGGATACCCACCGCCAAGCCGCGCACTGCGCTACAATGCCTCCAGACGTGCGTTCGGGGCATCTACGCCGGTTGCGACGGCTTGCGCCCCAAACAATCTGTAGCGGCGAGACCTGGCTCGCCCTCGCGCGGAGGAGGCTGCACGATGGATGGCGGCGGCGATTCCCCACACGCGGCGGCGCGCGATCTGCCCATCCGGCGCAGCGAGCTGACCTGCCCCGGCCACTCCCTCAAGATGATGGCCAAGGCCGCCGCGGCCGGTGCCGACCAGGTGATGTTCGACCTCGAAGACGCCTGCGCCGTCTCACAGAAAGAGGCGGCCCGCGCGACGGTGATCGAGGCCTTGCGCGCACGGGCGTCCACCGGACGCCCCTACATCACCTTCCGCCCCAACGGCGTGGATACCCGCTTCTGCTACCGCGACCTGATTACGGTGGTCGAGGCGGCCGGCGCCCAGCTCGACGGCGTGGTGATCCCGAAAGTGAACGGCCCCGGCGAGATCGCGTTTGTGGACCGGCTGCTGCGCCAGATCGAGGAGACGGTCGGGCTGCCGGTGGGCCGCATCGGCATCGAGGCGCTGATCGAGTCGGCGGCGGGGGTGCTGCATGCCGAGCAGATAGCGAAAGCCGCGCCGCGCGTGACGGGACTCGTCTTCGGCATGGTGGACTACGCCGGCGACATCGGCGCGAGCGAGCTGGGCGCCGAGCAGTTCTTCTACTACAACTACGCCAAGGCCAAGACCATTGCCGCGGCCCGCGCCGCCGGCATCACCTGCGTGGACGGCGTGACGCTGGCGGTGCGCGACCTCGACGCCTGCCGCCGCGACGCCCAGATGGCCGCGCGGATGGGCTTCGACGGCAAGTGGGCGATCCATCCGGCGCAGGTGCCGGTGATCAACGCCGCCTTCACGCCCAGCCCCGACGAGATTGCCCAGGCGCGGCGCATCGTGGAGGCCTACGAGCGCGCGGATGCAGAGCAGGGCACCGGCGCGATTGTGCTGGACGACACGATGATCGACGCCGCGCAGCTACGGGTCGAGCGCCGGCGCCTCGCCATCGCACGCGCCGCGGGGCTGATCGAGCCGTAGCCGTAGTGCCATCAGACCTTCGGCGTGCGCTGGCCGCGTCCCCCCCCTCGGCTGGTCCCGTGCGGCTGACCCTTTGGCGGTCCGCTACCCACTGAACGCCCCGCCGGCCCGCGCCGGCCCGCACCTTGGCCCGAGGCTCGCGGCTTGCCTCGCTCAGGACCCCGGCCTCCGCGACCCAGGATCGCCTGCGCCTCGTGCTCGTGGCCGTGGGCCATCAGCCAGCGCTCGGCCTCGGCGTGCAGGTCGGTTAGCACGGGACTGGCGGCGATCATCATCCACATCGCCGCCTCTTCGTCGGTGCGCGCGTCCGGCTCCCACTGGCCCTCCTCGACGAGGAAAGCGCGCAGCTCGGCTGGGTTTCGCCGCCGCAGCACGGCATCCAGCCGCTGGCGGAAGCTGCCGGCGCCCTGTTTGCGATCGTCGCTGCTCATAGATCTAACGCCCTTCTCTCGCTGGCTCGCCCGCGCGAGCGCGCTCTGACCACACAGAGCATGCGCCGTCACGTCCAGCATGTGCCACCAGCGCGCATGAGCGAACGAGCACGACGAAAGTGCGGAGGGCCTCGGCACCTCGGCGCGCTATGGTATACTGGCCGCGCCGCGCCTGACGGGGATTGATGGGGTGGCGGCGGGCATGTGCGGGCACCGAGCACGTGTCCACGATGGCTGTGGAGGGCGGCGGAATGGGCCGATGGCGCGGGGTACGGGGCGTGAGTGGAGCGCGCGGGAGGCAACGCGGGCCGATGGTGGCCATGCTGCTCGGCGTGCTGCTCGCCGCGGGCGCGCTTGCCCTGCCTGCCAGGTATCTCCCATACACCCCTCCGATTGCCCACGCCGCGCCGCTTGATGGCACTACGAGCCGCCCCCAGCAGTCGGTGGCCTACGCGCGCGTGGCGCTGGTGCGCGTGCTCTCCTACTACGCCGGTGCCGTCAGCAACGACACGACGCCGATCCCCTGGCCCAACCCCTGCGTCGCCGATGGCGCGCTAATCGGCAATCCCGGACCCAACTCCTTCGAGTACGTGCTGCTGCCCACCGCGGCGGTCAATCCACTCACGCCCTGCGCTGGCGTGCAGGCAGGCTTCGCGCAGGTCAACGGCCGCGCCGCCAGTTGGAGCATCGCGCGCATCAGCGTGCTGCTCGACGCCGCCTACACTGGCACGGCTTCGCCACAGGTCGGCAGCCTCGCGTTCAGCGTCGATCCCGCCCAGATCAGCACCAACGGTGGTCCCGGCGCCCCGCCGCTGCTCGCGCTGGCGATGAGCCCTGCTCCCGGTGCTCCCACGCATGATCTGCCGCTCGTCACCATGCCGCAGCCCCAGGACCCACCCGCGGACTCCGGCGCGGCGGCCCTCCTCGACCTCGCTCGCCACGACGGCCAGCCGCTGCGGACCGACACCCTGACCGACGCCGACGCCCAGAGCGCGCTCTACCCGATTAGCCTGCCAGCGAGCACTGTGGAAGCGCAAGGCGCATCGGCCGCCGGCGGGTCGCAGGCGGCGCAGCTTGGCCTCGGCGCGCCGGAGATCGACTCCAACGGGCGCATCGTCGGCATGCTCGTAGCGGATAGCCGCGGCAACCGTTTCATGGCGGGCCTGCCGCAGATCAGCGCCGCAATCGGACCTATCAACGGCAAGCCCGGCCAGCTCGCCACGCTCTGGGGCCGCGGCCTGAGCGCGTATTATGCCTCACCCCCACGCTATGACGAGGCGGCTGGCGATTTTGGCAAGCTGGCGGCCACCTATCCCGACTTCGCCGGTGCGCTGCCCTTCCGCGGCGCGGCCGCGCAGCACTCGGCCGTCATCCCGCCGCTTACGCAGAGCGCGCCTCAGGGGGCACCGCCCACGTCCAGTGGGCCATCGCGCGGCACTCTTCTCGCGGCCGCTGCCACAGCGCTGGCGATTCTGCTCTTACTCTTCGTAGTGGCGCTGCGTGCCGCCTCCGTCGCGCGTGCCCGGCAGAAGCGCGACGCCGAAGCGAAAGCAGCGCTTGCCACACCGCCCGCCGAGGCGCAGCTCGATCTGCTCCCCGCCGACCTGCCGCTCGCGGCGCTCGACGACGACGACGCCATCACGCAGGTGGTGCCGATTGTCTCGGTCCCAGGCGCGGAGAACGGCCGCGGACGGCTGGCCGATGAGGTCGCGCGGCGCTCGCGCGCGGGACTGCCGCTGATGCCGTACGCCGCCGGCATGACAGATGTTGGCATCCGGCGCGCGGCACGACCCAACCAGGATAGCATCCTCGCGGTCCATGGCATCCGCTACGCGCAGGGCCGCCCGCAGACCTACGGTCTGTTCATTGTGGCTGACGGCATGGGCGGGCACGTCCAGGGGCTGGAGGCGAGCCAATCGGCGATTCAGGTGATCGCTGCGGGCGTGTTGCAACCGCTGACAGGTGGGCGCCTGCTCGACGAGGCCGAGCTGACCGACCTGCTGGAGCAGTGTACGCAGCGCGCGGATACCGAGCTGCGCCGTCGCAACGAAGAGACCGGCGGGAATATGGGCACGACCCTCACCGCGGTGCTGATCCTCGACGACGTGGCAGTGGTCGCCAACGTCGGCGACAGTCGCACCTACCTGCTCAGCCCCGAAACCGGCCTGCGCTGCATCACCACCGACCACTCAGTGGTCGCCAGCCTCGCCGCCGCGGGCATCATCAAGCCGGAAGACATCTACACGCATCCGCGGCGCAATCAGATCTACCGCAGCCTGGGCGGCCAGCATGACGACACCGGCATTGACACGTTCGTCGTGCCGCTGCAAGCCGGCGACAAGCTGCTGCTGTGCTCCGACGGTCTGTGGGAGATGGTGCGCGACCCGCAGATCGCCAACATCCTGCGCGGCACCGCTGATCCCCAGCGCGCGGTGGAGCTGCTGGTGCGCGAGGCGAACACCAACGGCGGCGACGACAACATCGCGGCTGTCGTGGTGCGCCTGCTCGAAGACCTGCCTGACCCTGTCCGCACCGGACCGCGCGTGCTGGCCGCCTCCGCCGAGCTGGATCTGCCGCTGCGCGCTGACGTGTGAGCGCTCTCTGGCTCACGTCTGCCATCCACTCGTCTGGCCGGCGACCGGATGGCGCCCGTTGCCCAGCCATTAGGGCTAGGTTGGCGTGCGGCGCGGGACGGGGCGTGCTATACTCGCCGCAATGGTGCGCGCGGCCCTTGACCTCATACCGGATGCGGATTTCATAGCTCTCATCCTTTCCGCACCGCCAGAGCTTCAGCGGGTCGCTGTGCACATACCGCACGCGGCGCGCACGCGCGGCGCATGCTCAGGACTCATTCTCTCTTGTCGGATGATCGCGACGCCCGAACGCAATGGCCGACCGCGCGATAGAGCGCGGCTGGCCGCGGTGCGCCGTGGGAGGTGCCGTATGGCTAACGCGAGTTGGGGTTACGGAAGCCCCGTGGAGCGTGACACCGGTGTTTTGCAGGTGCTGCAAGCGTTCGCCACGCAAGGAGGGCAGCTCTACGGCGCGCGGCGCTGGGCCGAGAATCCCCTGACGCTGACCCACGTGCGCTGGCTCGGCCCGGCGAATGTCGTGCTCGATGGCTTCCGGTCACCGGACGACGACCAGACGCCGCAGGAGGAGCGTGAGGTCTGGATTCAGCTCGCGCTGCTCTTCCCATCGGCGCACCCCAGCCCAGCGGGACCCGAGGCCCCCTGGCTGCCTCTCAATGTCGCGCCCGCCCAGGCCGGCGCGTGGGCACAAGCGCTCAGTCGGGCGCAGAGTGCCCGGCAGCTCGCCTCGCAGGCCGCGAGCGCACCACCATTCCAGGGCTACTCGCAGAGCATGCCCCAAAGCTATCCGCAGCAGTACCAGCAACCCGAAGCTGGGCAGTCGCCCTGGCGCCTGCCGGCGTCCGCCGCGCCCGCTCAGTCAGGCCCATGGGGAGGCGAGCAGCGCGCCTCGGGCGCACCGGCGCGAGACGCGCATGCACCGGGGCCGGTGATCTCGGCGCCGCCCGCGCCGGGCCGCTCCGCCTCGCGCAACGTCCCCGGCTGGGACCACGCGCAGCCCGAGACGCCGGAAATCGCGCTATTGCCCAGCATCGAGATTGAGATGCCCCCGCTGATGCCTGCTGGCGGTCCAGCAGGACGGCGTGAGTTCGCGCGTGATGCGGCGCGCGTCTTCGTGCAAGCATTGCGTCCATTGCCCCAGGTGCGCGAGCTGCGTGGCTGGCTGCGCGGTGAGCGTCTGGTGCTGGCGGCGCGCTACATTGCCGGCATTGGCAGCCGAGCCGCGACCTACGCCGAAATGGAGAGCACCACTCAGCACGTCGCCGACGCGCTGGCGCGCCATACGCTACCCTACGCCTGGCTGGGCTTTGCCGAGCCGGGTGAGTGGTCGCAGGGCGCCGCGCTGCCCGAATGACGTCAGGACGACACGCCTCGCTGGTGACTCACGCAAGCGTTCACGACTCGTAGGATCGTGTGCCGGCCAGTCATGGCCACGATCCCCTACATGCTGGTCACATCGGCCGCGGCGTCGGCGTGGCGCTCGGCCTGGGTCGCCTGAGCGCCAAGGGGCGCTGTCGCGGGCACGACCTTCGCCGCGGGGTCGCCACGCAGGCGCGTGCGCAGCACCCACAGGAACGCCTCGACGAAAATGCGGCGCGACATCTTCGATTTGCCCACGCGGCGGTCCTCAAAGATGATCGGTACCTCGCGCACGCGGTAGCCGCGCTTCCAGAAGATGTAGGCCATCTCGACCTGGAAGGCATAGCCCTGAGCGCGGATCAGATTCAGGTCCACCGTGCGCAGCGCCGTCGTGCGATAGCAGCGGAAGCCGCTGGTGCAGTCGCGCGTGGGGATGCCCAGCATGGCACGTGCGAAGGTGTTGCCGCCACCACTGATGAAACGCCGCAGAAACGACCAGTTGGCCGTACCGCCGCCCTGGACGTAGCGCGAGCCGATCACCAAGTCGGCCTGCTCGGCGGCGCTCAGGATGGCGTCCAGGTAGCGGGGATGGTGCGAGTAGTCGGCATCCATCTCGAAGACCAGGTCATAGCCCTGCTCGATGGCGTACTGGAAGCCGCGCACGTAGGCCGTGCCGAGGCCGAGCTTGTCCGGCCGGTGGATCGCGCGCAGATACGGCCGATCGGCGGCGAGCTGGTCCACGAGCTGGCCGGTGCCATCGGGCGAGTTGTCGTCAATGATCAGAATGTCGGTCTGTGGCACGACCGCATGGATGTCGTTGATAAGCCCTTCGATATTGTCGCGCTCGTTGTAGGTCGGTATCGCAATCAATGATTTCACAAGCAATCTCCACTCGTCGGCCGCGCTGATCCGCTCGTCACTTCCCGCGGCGCGGGCATCCACGTCATGCGCGCGGACCTCGCACATTGTACGCGCGCGGGCCACAGTGTGTCACACCACGCCCGCGAAGAGTACCACGCCGCACGTCCCGCACGCCGGGCGGCTGCGCGCATCGCTCGCGGGATGGCACTATACCGCGCGCCGCCGCAGGTCCGCCAGCCGCAGCACCGTCACGCGATAGCGGTCGGTGCTGACAAGGCCCTTATCGGTGAAGTAGCCCATCACCTTGTTGACACTCTCGCGCGAGGCGCCAACCATCGCCGCCAGCTCCCCCTGTGTCAGGCGCATCTCGATGCGGATGCCCTCGCCGCTGCGCACGCCGTGCATCTCGGCCAGCTCCAGCAACTTCTTGGCCACCCGCCCATGCACGTCGAGGAAGAGCAAGTCTTCGACCATCGAATCGGTCTGCCGCAGCCGCTGCGCCAGCACGTGCATCACCGAGATCGCAATCCTTGGGTGGCGCTCGACGGCGCGAATAAAGTCGCTGCGCTGCAGAGCCAGCGTTTCGGTCGGCTCGACCGCCACGGCGCTGGCCGAGCGCGGCTGGCCGTCGAGCAGGGCCAACTCGCCGAAGTAATCGCCAGTGCCGAACAACGCCAGCACGATCTCCTGCCCGTCGGGACCGGTCAGACAGATCTTCACGCGCCCGGAACGGATCACGTAAAGCACCTGGCCGGGGTCGTCGCGGTGGAAGATCACCTCACCCGCGCGGAAGGTGCGCCGCCGCACGGCAGAGGCCAATTCGCGCAGCCCATCGCCGTCGAGGCCGGCGAAGAAGCCCACGCGTCCCAACGTGGCGGACTGATCGGACGGCTCGCCGCGTGTACCGCCCACGCTGCCGGGGCCAGCAGCGCCGGCGGCGGTCGTCGCGCTCACCGCCGGTCGTCCGTGCCTGTCATCTGCGCTTCCCACGGCCCGCACCCTCCTGCTCGTGTACCGCCGGCCCGCCCCTGCCGGGCTGAGCGTCATTCTACGCGCAATTGCCTGTCGCCGCAACGGGACCGAGTTTGAATCGCAAAGGTGATGGAAGACAGGCCGAGCGCCGGCAGGAACGCTCGTGCTCACACCTCCTGCGCGAGCAGCGGTCGCCAAGCCCGGGCCCGCCAACAGACACCACGCTGCGGTCGGAGCATGCAGCCCGCCCTGTGGATCGCGCGCCATCGCGCTCGCCTGATACGCGGCCAGTGGAAAGTCGCTGGCGTCACCTGCTGCCTGATCCCATACGAGCTGCCAACCCGCATCGCTCGGTGCGCAGGTGGGCGTGGCGGAGCCTCGCGCATGCCGGGATGGGGTGGCACCCGTGCCGGTGGTGCGTGCCGGGCCACTACACGCGGCCAGCAGCAGCGCCGTGGTGAGCGCGAAGGTCATGCTGAGCCGGGCCGAGCTGGAGGCCGGTGTCGTGAGGTCGCATGCTAGAGCGATCCAGGTAAGAAGCTCCTCGGCGGCAGATGGGCGCGTCGCCCACCCCATTACTTCCACGTGATCGTCGCGACGTAGACGGGATTGGTGACCGCCGAGGAGGTCGCATGTGTGATGTAGACGAGCTGCGACACTTGCCCACCGACCGCTGGACCTGCCGTGATGGTGATCTCCAGCGGCGTTGCGCACTCTGGCTCAATCGCGGGCGCATTGGGGCTGGGCTGGTCCGGCTGGCCAGGCAGACAGTAGCCCAGCGGCGGCGGCAGCGGCGCGGACGCCTCGTGCCAGACGTTGGCGCCGCGCTTGAGCGTGTAGAATGACACTTCGTTGGACTGCTCGCGCGAGGCGGCGACGGTGAGCAGTGAGCCATCGTAGAGTACGGTGGCGTGGGTGATGCCGCCGTAGGTGATGCTGCCCGTGGGATCGGTCGCCAGCGGCAGAGTGGGCGGCCCTGCGGGGATCGCCGTCCACGTCTGGCCGCGGTCGTCGCTGCGCCAGATCGGTCGCTGGTCGAGCGGCTTGCTGCCGTCAACTGGACCGTTGGAGAAGAGGCAGTAGAGCACCCCGAGGTCCGCCGTGCCGGCGATCACGCCCTCGACCATGGCATCGCAGGGCTGGTTGCCCCAATTGCCCATCCGCTGCCATGTCGCGCCGTCGTCGGGACTCCACCACAGCGAGTGCTGATAGGCCCACAGCAACCCACCGGATGGTGTGTAGTCCACGCTGAGCAACGTACCTGCCCAGGCGTAGGATTGGCCAGGCGCGCGATCCGGCACCGTCACCGGGTAAGCGTGGGAGGTCCAGGTCACGCCATGGTCACGCGTGGTCCAGATCGCTGGCTGGGCGGCGATCCACACCGGCAGATACCAGATGCCGCGGTCCGCCATGGGAAGTGTCACGTTCCAGGCGTCGGATCCCGGAGGCATCTGGAGCGTATGCCAGGTCGCGCCGCGGTTGAGGCTGTAGAGCCGTACGCTCGACACGGTGCTCATGTTGAAGCCCCAGAAGAGCACCGTATCGGGAGCGCGCGCGTCGAACACGAGCCGTATCGCGGACTCGCCGGCGGGCAACGCGGCGGTGGAGGGCGGCAGCGCAAGCGGCTTCCAGGTGTGTCCGGCGTCGTCACTGCGCCACATGCGGAGTGGGATCGCTCCGGCGGGGGGCGAGACGGCGTAGAGCAGGCCCGCCACCGCCGGCTGCTCGTAGATCTGAACTCCGCCGGTCGGCTGTCCGGTCCCCGCGCCTGGCTGCGCGATCTGCTGCGCGTGATCGGGTGCTCCCGGTGGCAGCGTCAGCGTCCGCCACGTCCCGATGCTCGCGCGCGGACCGGCTGGATCTACCGGCGGGCCGTAGTAGATGGCGCCGCTGCTCGTCCGTGTGCCAGAGGGCGCGTGGCTCGCGACCACGGCGTAGTAGCCGCCGACCAGCACACCGAGGATCAAGACCGCGGCCAAGGCGCGCAGGGCGCCGGCAGTCCGGGCGCGGCGGGTCGCGCCGGGCGTGCGTGTCCCGCGTGTCCCGCGTGTCCCGCGTGTCCCGCATTGGCTTGCTCTCCCGCTCGCGCTCGGCTCGCCGCTCGCCAAGATTTCCGCCGCCTCGCTACCGATCTAGCCGCAGTATACCATGCGATCTCGTGCGCCAGCGGGTGCGGGCTGGGAGGAGCGCGGCGTCCGGTCACGCGTGCTACTTATGCTTCCTGGGCGTCGCGGTGGGCTTGACGGTGGCTGTGGCAGTCGGGCGCGGGGTATGCGTGGCGGTCGGCTGGGCCAGTCCGGGGATGTTCGGCAAGCTCGAGGGCAGCTTGATGTGCGTCTGCGC
>DASVAA010000066.1:0-44477 GCA_036376595.1 Ktedonobacterales bacterium
CACGCCGGAGCAGATGCTCAGCGAGTTCATCAACGTGGTGCGGCTGATCCAGGAGACGTACCACGTGATGGGCTTCGAGCGCTATTCGTACCGCCTCTCGCTGCGCGACCCTAACGATAAGGTCAAGTTCGTCGACAACGAGACGATGTGGCAGCAGTCCGAGGCGGCGCTGCGCCAGGCACTCGACCAGCTCGGTGTGGAGTACTACGAGAGCATCGGCGACGCGGCGTTCTATGGCCCGAAGCTCGACGTGCAGGTGGCGAACGTGCTGGGCAAAGACGAGACGATCTCGACGGTCCAGCTCGATTTCACGCTGCCGGAGCGCTTCAACCTCGAGTACATCGGCGAAGACGGCCAGCCACACCGGCCGGTGATGATCCACCGCGGCGTGCTCTCGACGATGGAGCGCTTCGTGGCGTTCCTGATCGAGAACTACGCCGGCAACTTCCCGTTGTGGCTGGCGCCGGTGCAGGCGGTGGTGATCCCGATCTCCGACGAGCGCCACGCGGAGTACGCCGAGCGCGTGCGGGCGGCGCTGGAGGCGGCGGGGCTGCGCGCCGAGGTGGACCTGCGCAAAGAGCGCATGAACGCCAAGGTGCGCGACGCCCAGCTCCAGAAGGTGCCTTACATGCTGGTAGTGGGCGACAAGGAGGCCGAGTCGGGCACGGTCTCGCTGCGCCTGCGGACGAACGAGAACCTCGGCGCCGTGCCGCTCGAGCAGTTCGTCGCCGTCGCCAATCGGCTCAACGCCGAGCGCAGCCAGGAGCTATGGCCCGCAAGCGAGAGTGCGAGCGCCTGAGGAGCGGATGACAACATACAAGCGGGTGCCCCATCCATCAACTGGTCATAGGGCACCCGTTTGCTCTGTCATATGTCAGCCAACGACCATGCGCGGGTCCAATTGAGCAGCGCCATCGGAGCGGTTCCTCCATCGGTAGCGTGAGTGGGCTGTCGGTTCAGACTGCTGCCGTTGCCGTAGACGCCGTCAATCGGCGCGCTGCCACCGTAGACGTTGCAGTACAGGTTCACCGAGAAGCGGGCGGTTTGGATGCTGCTGTGGTCGTTGTGCGCGGCCATCATTTCTTGGAGCACCTTGGTCTGTGCGTCAGAATCTGCCTGCTCGAACTGCTGGCAGCTCGAATGTTCGTTGAGCGTCGCGTTGCCGACGAGGTGCTGGATAAACAACACACCGCCCACGATGACCACGATGACGATTGCCAGCCTTGTGATGCACCCCCAACCCTCGCCGAGCAGGCCGACCACCAAGCCAAGGATATCACCGGCGTCTGGGGATTTGTTGGCCGCTGGCCTTGCCGCGGTCCGGACGGCAGGAGAGCTGGCGCGTCGCACGCTGGACTGCGCCGCGCCGACCGGCATTTGAGGCGCGGCGGGTGGCAGCGACTGCGGGCTGGTGGTCTGAGGGCTGCTGACCGGCGAGGTGGCCGTCGAGGACACGGCTGGAGCCGCGCGCTGTGGTGTACCGCACATCGGGCAGAATGCCGACCCGGCAGGTATCTCCGACCGGCAGTTCATGCACAGGCGAGTCGCGGCGGCGGGTTGAGGTGAATCGGAAGAGCCAGCTCCGGGCAGATCAGGTCCAGACATCAACTCCCATCTCTTTCGTTACTTCCACTGTCACTATGGTATACACTGCCTGCCGGTACAGCAGGTACATGCAGTATAGCTGTGGCTTGATGTATTTGCAATAGGGCGGAATATCGTGTCCAGGCTCGATGTAGAGCACCGTGGCTGTAGCGAATGCTGGTTGTGGCGATTGCGGAGTCACGTGGCGTAGTCAACGGCTATAAGAAGGCGGGCGCGGGGAGCCGCTCTCGCCTTGTCGCTGCTCGCCCACCATGTCTTCGCCGCCGCATCCTTCTCAACTCGGCCCCTGACCCGCTCTGCCTGATACTACCTGGTGCCTGGGTATTTTGCTTCATCGCCGCACACCCATTGCGCCTAGAAGACAGGCCGGTGGTACAATTCGAGCGCAAACTCGGAACATCTCACGTGTGCTGAGTTGGCAGCGCTGAAGCGGCGAGACATGCCTCGCCCAGCAGGCACTAGCGCGCTGGAGTGTTTGGCCGAGGAGGAGGCTGCAGATGAGCGACAACCCCGAGCTGACGCCGGATGTGCTGGCGGAGCTGCGCACGCGGCTGGAGCAGAAGCGCGCCAACCTGCGGGGCCAGATTGCCGCGCTGCGAGCCGACGACGGCGCCGGCACGCCACCGATAGACGAGCCGAGCACTGACGCGCCCGAAGATACCGGCGACATGAGCGTGGACCTGCAGCAGCAGGACGAGAACCGCGCCACCGTAGTCACGTTGCGCGCAGCGCTTGGCGAGGTCGAGCACGCGCTGGCAAAGTTCGATCAGGGCACCTACGGCCAGTGCGAGGAGTGTGGCGGGCCGATTCCCGTGGCGCGGCTGCGTGCCTTCCCTGAGGCGCGCTACGACGTGCGGCATCAGGCCGAGATCGAAGCGCGCCAAGCATAGGAGTCTTCAGCCTCGACCCCACGGGCGGGATATGTCCCGCCCCTACACCCGCAGGGCGAGGGGGAGGCAGAGATTAGCCGTCCAAGACGACATTGACCAGCCGGCCCGGGACGTAGACCACCTGGCGCGGCGCGCGACCGGCGATGAAGCGCACGGCATTGGGCGCCTCCAGCGCGCGCCGCGTGACCTCCGCCTCCGGTGTGTCTGCCGGCACAATGATCCGGTCGCGCAGCCGGCCGTTGACCTGCACCACGATGGTCACGGTCTCAGCCCGCAGCGCCGACTCGTCGGCCTGTGGCCAGCGCTGCGCATGGACCGAGCCGGCCGCGCCGATGCGGTGCCACAGCTCCTCAGTCATGAACGGCGCGAACGGCGCCAGCAGCAGCAGGAACGTCCTCAGCTCGACGCGGGTGACGTGCTCTTGCCGCTGCTCCAGCGCGTTCAGGTACTTCATCAGCGCGGCGACGGCGGTGTTGTATTTCAGCCCCGCTACATCGTCAGTCACCGTCTGGATAGCGGCGTGCATCGCGCGCCTGGCTTCGCCCTTTGGCTCACTTCGCGGAGCTCCGGTCGCACGCGACGCGACCACCTGCCATGTGCGATCCATAAAGCGCCGGATGCCCTCCAGGCCGCTGTCGCGGAAGTCGCCGCCGGCTTCGTAGGGCGCCATAAAGACCAGGTACATGCGGAAGACGTCGGCGCCGTAGCGCTCGATGTAGTGGTCCGGCACAATGTAGTTGCCCTTGCTCTTGCTGATCTTGGCGCCGTCCTTCACGATCGTCCCGTTGGCACGGAAGCGTGGGAACGGCTCCTCGAAGTCCAGGTAGCCCAGGTCGTGCAGCGCCATCGTGATGAAGCGCACGTACAGCAGGTGCAGCACGCTATGCTCAGCGCCGCCGATGTACATCTTCGCCGGCAGCCACTTGCGCGTCATGCCGGGATTCCACGGCTCGCGGTCGTCGTCGTGCGATGGATAGCGCAGGAAGTACCACGCCGAGTCCAGGAAGTTGTCGCTCACGTCGGTCTCGCGCCGCGCCGGACCACCGCAGATCGGGCAGGTGGTATTGACGAACTCTTGCACGCGCCCTAGCGGCGAGACGCCGCTGCCGTCGGGCTGGTAGTTCTCCACGTCGGGCAGCAGCACCGGCAGCTGCTCCTCCGGCACGGGCACAGCGTCGTGCTGAGGGCACCAGATGATCGGGATCGGTGGCCCCCAGTAGCGCTGCCGGCTAATGGCCCAGTCGCGCAGATGGTAGGTGACGGCGCGCGAGCCGGTGCCGCGCGCCTCCAGCTCGTCTATGATCGCCTCCTTGGCGCTTTCGGACGCCATGCCGGTATACGCGCCTGAGTCAATCAGCGTGCCCACACCCGTGTAGGCTGAGCCCGAGGGGTTCGCCTCAGATCCGCCATCGGGCGCGACGACGGGGCGGATCGGCAGACCGTAGGCGCGCGCGAAGGCGAAATCGCGCTCGTCGTGCGCCGGGACCGCCATGATCACGCCGGTACCGTACTCCATCAGCACGTAGTCTGCGACCCAGATTGGCAGCCGCTCGCCGGTCAGCGGGTGGATGGCGAACGCGCCGGTGAAGACGCCGCTGATTGGACGCTCGTCGCCTGGTACCGGGCGCGTTGCGCGCGAATCCGCGCCGTATGCCTCGACCGCTTCGCGCCGCTCAGCCGCCGTGATGGCAGCGACCGCCGGGTGCTCGGGGGCGACGACGGCGAAGGTAACACCATAGATCGTGTCGGGTCGCGTGGTGAAGACGCGGATCGCGACGTCCTCATGGCCCTCGACCGCCATGCCAAACTCCGCGCCGGTCGAGCGGCCGATCCAGTGGCGCTGGGTCACCTTCACGCGCTCGGACCAGTCCAGTCGCTCCAGGTTCTCCAGCAGACGGTCGGCATACTTCGTGATCTTGAAGTACCACTGCGCCAGCTCACGGCGCTCCACCAGCGCCTCGCAGCGCTCGCAGCGGCCAGCGATCACCTGCTCGTCGGCCAGCACGGTCTTGTCGTTAGGGCACCAATTCACCGAGCCGGTCTTGCGCTCGACCAGTCCCGCTTTGAACAGTTGGACGAAGATCCACTGCGTCCAGCGGTAGTAGGCGGGATCGGTGGTGCTGATCTCGTGCGACCAATCGAAGCGATTGCCGATGCGCCGCAGTTGGCTGCGGAAGTTGGCGATGTTGGCCGCGGTCATCGGTCGCGGATGCCCGCCGCGCTTGATGGCGAAGTTCTCGCTGTGCAGTCCGAAAGCATCAAAGCCGATCGGCTCGAAGACGTCGTAGCCGTTCATCGCCTGCCAGCGGCCGTGGATGTCGGAGCCGACGTAGGAGTACATGTTGCCGACATGCAGCCCCTCGGCGGAGGGGTAGGGGAACATCATCAGGTTGTAGTACGGGCGTGGAGCGTGCTCCAGGTCGGCGCGATACGCCCCGCTGCGCTCCCACTCCTCGCTCCAGCGCCGCTCGACCGCGGCGACGTCGTACGCCCTGCGCGGCGGCTTCTGCTCGCGCGCCGCGGCCTTGGTGCGCCTGCTCGCGTGGGTCGTCCCACCTGTCGCGCCCTGTTGTACCGGCGCGCGATCAATCCGTCTTCGCTTCTGTTCGCGTACTGTGCCCTTCATCATGATCGCTGCTCGCTCTCCAGCCGGCACATCACGTAGGATGTGCGCGGCCCAACGGTCAGCTGGCGGCGATGAGCGCCGGTTGGTCCAGCCGACCCGATGGGAGACGAGCAGCAACAAAAAGGCGCCACCCGCCCCGACAAGGGCGAGAGGCGCGCACAGACGAGCACACCTTCGCGGTACCACCTTGCTTCGCGGCCGACGCATGGCACGACGACCGCCTCTCAGAGGTGCCAACACACCCCGACGCTGTATCGGGCGTTCCCGGCGCCGGCTACTGTCCCCCATAGGGACCTGTTCACCGGACGGCTCCCGCTTTGCCGCCGCGTGGCAGGCTATCACCCCTTCACCAGGGTAATGCCACCCTATCTAGCCTGTGGTATACTGCTTGTGTGCTCAGGCACTCCGCAACTAGCGGAGCGAACGGTTCAAACAGCACCTCAACAACTGGATAGCCGCGCGTTGCTGGCGGAAATCGTCGCCAGCGTAAAATGTCCAGCGTGGCAAGACGGGCCACCAATCCTCTTGCCCCGTCCGCGGAAGGGCGCGAGAGCGTCTCTTCCGGGCCGCTGTCATCCGGCCATACGTGGACACTCAGCAACGAGTGAGCCGCAAGCCCCTAGCTCTCGCCAGGGGTAGATGACGAGGGAGCTTCGGCCGCGCCTCGACACCGGCTCACACCAGCCGCCGGCTCTCTGCGCTCGCGGCGCCGCCTACTTTCCTCGCTCATCGCAACGCTATGCGGTTGTTAGATGCAGTGTACCATCTCGCACGAGCCGGCACAAGGGAGCAGGCGCTTGGGGTTCTACCAAAAACCGGGGGTCGCGGTGCGCCAGGGGGCCGGCGGATGAATCCGCGCCGAGGGGCGTGCCGCCACAAAGGCCGCCTTCGCGGCCTGCAGACTCACGCCGGCTAGCCCCGGTTTTTGTTGCAACCGGCGCTTGGCATCGCGGCGCCGTCACGCAGGCGATTTGGCGCGTCGCTGCGGCTCTGTGCGCCCGGAATCATCCTCAGCCGGCTCGATCACCGCCGTCACCGCCGGAAGCGCCGCATCGGCGCCCGCAGGCAGCGCGCCCGCCTGCGCCGTCACGCCGTGGATCACACGCTGCCCGCGCATGGCTGAGGCAATCGCGGCAATCACACACATCGCGGCCGAGATCAGAAACACCGCGCGTAGGCCGACCATGAATGGCGACGAGATCAGGTTGGGGAAGAACTGCTTCCCCAGCAGTATCGCCTGATCGGCAGACGACACGCCGAGGTGTGTCAACGTAGCGGGTGGCAGGAGCACGCCGATTGGGTTGTAGCCCAGGAAGGCGCCGAAGAGCGCGGCGGTCGGTGGCAGCGTCGAGATCTGGTGCGCCACCGGTGCCGGCACGCCGTGTTGAGTCAGACCGGAGAAGAATGTGCTCGGCAGCGCGGCGGCCAGCCCGGCGGTGACGATACTGAAGAACAGGCCGATGCTCACCAGCGAGGCGCCGTTCTGGAAGGTGGCGCGCATGCCCGACGAGACACCGCGCGTCTCCGGCGGCACGCTGTTCATGATCGCCGTGGTGTTGGGCGCCGCGAAGAGGCCCGAGCCGATGCCCAGCACCAGCAGCAGTACCGCGAACCAGACGTAATTGAAGTTGGCAGGCAGCAGCAGCAGGCCGATGAACCCGGCCGCCTGGACCAGCATACCGGCCGTCGAGAAGAGTCGCGCGCCAAAGCGGTCCGAGAGCCAGCCGGAAAGCGGCCCCATGACGATGAAGCCGACCAGCAGCGGCGTCATGTAGATGCCAGCCCACAGCGGCGTCTCCTCGAAGCTATAGCCATGCAGCGGCAGCCAGATACCTTGCAGCCATATGATCAGCATGAACTGCAAGCCGCCGCGCGCCAGCGACGAGAGAAAGCCGCTCAGGTTGCCCGCCGCGAACATACGAATCTTAAAGAGATCGATGCGAAACATGGGGTCGGACACGCGCAGCTCGATCCACACGAAGAGCGCCAGCAGCACGAGGCCCAGCACGATGCCGGCGATCACCAGCGGGTTGCCCCAGCCCATCGGCGAGCTGCCGTATGGCTCGATGCCGTAGGTGATCGCCAGCAGCAGCACGGTCAGGCCGGCGGCAAACGTGATGTTGCCGATCCAGTCAATCCGTTGATGGCCGCGGATGGTGGCGATCTCGCGCAGCTTGAGGTAGGCCCAGATGGTGCCGAAGAGGCCGAACGGCACGCTCACCAGGAAGACGAGCCGCCAGTCGAAGATTGTCAGCACGCCGCCCAGGATCAGGCCGATGAACGAGCCGGCGATGGCGGCGATCTGGTTGATGCCCAGCGCCAGGCCGCGCTGGTGCGGCGGGAATGCGTCGGTGAGAATTGCTGTGCTGTTGGCGAAGAGGAAGCCCGCGCCCACGCCCTGCACCAGCCTGAAAAGTACCAGCTCCAGCGCCGCAGTGTTCCCCGAGCCCGGCGTGATGAAGAGTAGGATGCTGCCGGCGGTGAAGATCGCGAAACCCAGGTTGTAGAGCCGCACGCGGCCGAACATGTCGGAGATGCGGCCGAAGGTGACGAGCAGCGTCGCGGTGACAACCATATAGCCCAGCAGCAGCCACAGGAAGTAGTTCGATTCGCCGGGCGACAGCGGATTGATGCCGATGCCGTTGAAGATCGCCGGCAGCGCGATCAGGATGATGCTCGAATTGATCGTCGCCATCAGCGCGCCAAGCGTGGTGTTGGAGAGCGCGATCCACTTGTAGCTCTCGCTCGGCCCCGACGCTCGCGCACCCGCTGCTGTCATCCCGCATACCTCCTGGGTCCCCTGTGTCGCCGGCCGCAATCGCCATCGCCCGCGGCAGCACCATGCCAGTGCCACTCATGGTTGATTGCCAGATCGCCGTCGGTGGAGCACCCGCCACGTGCCGTGTGTCGGCCCTCGTGCCTATCATAGCACGACCTTGCCGTTTACGTCACCGTTACGCAGTGCGGCACGCACGTCGCTGAGGAACAGTAGTTGGGGAAAGTGGTGATACTCAGCTATCAGAGGCCGATGCGACCAGCGAGCACATCGCGGGCCTTGGCGGTGCGTCCCGCGGTGTGCTTCGCCCTTTGCGCGGCGGCCTCGGCGTGCGCGAGCGCGGCGGCATCATGCGCGGATGCGGCGTCACGCCAGTGTTCGAGATTGACCGCGCTCGCCCGCCAGCTCAGCGTCTCGCAGGCGGCGGTGAGCTGCTCCAGGAGTGCCTTGCGCCAGGCGGTGTAGCCGGATTCGCCCACGCCGGGCGTGGCGGCGAGCGCAGCAAGTGGGCGCCCCAGCGCTGCCCGCAGATGGCCCGTGCGTTCAGCAAGCATACGCAGCTCGTCCGGGGTCCGCGTGATGCGCAGGCTGCCATCTGCCGCCGGTCGCTCGTCAAAGCTCGCGAGCCAATCGGCGATCAGTGTGTCCCACGCCAGCAGAGCGCGCTCGGCTTCGTGCAGAGCCGCGGTGGCGGTGTTGGTTGCCGTTGTGAGCGGGCCGCGGCCGGTCGCCCTGCGGGTGTTGGCGCAGCCCGCGATCTCCTTCTCGAGCGCCGCCAACGCGCCCAGCAGCGCAACCTGGGTTTCGTGTGCCGCATCGGCACACGCCTGCACGTCGCGCTCGGCCTCCGCCAGTGCGGTGGCATGCGCCGTTGCCGCACGCGCCAGGAATGCCGCCAGCGCATCGCGATCCACCACGCGCACGCCCGCTGCCGCCACTTCGCGCAGCGCATCGTCGCCGGCAACCGCCGACGACACGACGATGTCCACCTGGCACGGCCTATCACGACAGGCGTCGAGCGTTGCGCGCACATCGGCCGCGCCCAGCCGTCGCCCGTCCGTGGTACGCACGGCGATGGCGAACCCGGACCCTGCGGAATCAGCGGTATCCGCGCCAACCTTGCTGCCCTCGCCTGTATCCTTCCCCAGGCGCCACAGCGATAAGCCATGCCATACATGTGGAGGCTCAGGCTCGTACCCTGCGTCCGCCAGATACCACGAGACGAATGCCTGCCACACTGGCTCAGAAAGGTCGGCGAGCCGCTCCGCGGTGAAGTCGTCTCCCGCGCGACCGGCGGCAGCGCGCGGGCCGCGCCGCGTGGCGAGTTGACCCGCGGCTAACCCGGCTCCGGCCTCGCATGCGGGGCACGCGGCTGCGTCGCGCTCCGCGGCACACACTGGGCAGACCAAGTGCCCGTGCGCGCAGAGCGTTCCAGCACGGGAAGGCGTGGCACAGACGGCGCAGCGCGGGGGCAGGACTTCCCCACGCCCAAGATCGACCTTTAGTCCTAGCTCGCCACCCGCGTGGCGCACGGCGACCTCAGCCAGTGACGTAGAGACGTAAGCGACGCCCGCAAGCTCCGCCTCGGCACTTACGGCGAAGAGGTCCGCCAGGCGTGCGCGCTCGGCAGTGTGGCTGGCTTCCAGATCGGCGCGCGTCTCTGGTGACTCGCGCAGCAGCCGCGCGTGCGTCAAAGCGAGGTCGTGCAGCTGGCGCTGGTACTCAGCCTCGGCGCGCAGCGCGAGCAGCGACGCCCCGGCGTCGAGCATGCGCATCAGGTCATCCTGTGTGCGCTGCGCGATGGAGGCAAGGCCCACATCTGCTGGCAGCGGGCATGGCGCGCAGTTGGCGAGCGCGTCGGGGGCGACCGCCGCGACTGGCTCACCTGCCGCCACATCGTAGGCCAGCCGATGAAGCTCGTCGCGCCGCCCGTCGCGGTCACGGTAGACCACGCGATAGGTCAGCTCGACGGCAACTGCCTCGGAGCGTCCCACCTCGCGCACGCCCTCGACATGCCTCACACCTGCCAGCGCCAGCCGCCCTGCCCGCAGCGGACACGTCGCGCAGAGCGCCACATTCTCCGCATCCGCACCCGAAACGCAGTGACCGCAGCCAGCCGGTGGCTCCGCGACCGCCGTGGACGCGAGCGCGAGCGGAGCGCTGCTCTGCGGCAGCGTAAAGGCGACGCATCCCCCGCGCTGCGCAACCTCGTCCAGCAGTGTGTCCAACGCGGCCCCGCCCTGGACCAGCAGCGTCGCCTCCGCCTCGCCGCGTGCTCGGGCCAGCGAGCCGGTATAGCGCGCGCGGGTGCCGTCGGGCAGGGCGACGGCGAGCAGATCGGGATCCTCGACCCGCACCTGGGCGCCGGAGAGCGCCAGCGCATCGCGCGCGAAGGCGAGTGCGGCTCCGCGCGGTTCCACGGCCGGCCGCGACGGCGTGGTGCTGCGCGCCGGACGGTCGGCGACCGCGACACCTCCCGACCGCTCATCCGACTCGGCATGCGCCGGCTTGCGGCGCCACGGCAGCCACCTCATGGCGATCTCCTCGTGCTCACGCCAGAATGCGCGTGGTGAACCCCTCGGCAGCGTGCTGACGGCCCATCGCGGCCAACAACTCGTCGCCCAACGCGCCCACCTCGTCGCTTAGCTCGGCGGGATCGTCGCTGCGCAGCAGAATCTCCAGCACGCGGTCCTCGATGTCCATCTCGCCCTCGCGCGCCTCGGCCAGCACCGTCTCCAGCGCGCCGACGGTCATCGTGAAGAGGTTGATCTTCTGGTAGAGCAGTCGCATTACGTAGTCGTCGATCGTGTCGCGCAGCGCGAAATTGTAGACCGTCACATCGCGCGACTGGCCCAGGCGATGCACGCGCCCAATGCGCTGCTCGATGCGCATCGGATTCCAATGCAGATCGTAGTTGACGACCACTGCGCAACGCTGCTGCAGGTTGAGGCCCTCGGCGCCCGCATCGGTGGCAATCAGCGTATCTAGCGCCCCGCCGTTGAAGCGCGCGACCAGCGCCTCGCGCTCTGGCCGGCTGAGTGCGCCCACGTAGCACGCCGCCGATCGCCCGCGCGCCGCCACTGCCTCGCGCAGCCGCGCCGCCGTCTCGAGCCGCAGTGTGAAGATCAGCGCTGGCTCGCCGCGCAGCTCGTCCAGCACCTCCAGCAGCAGCCGCTCCTTGGCGCTAGCGACCGCCCCGCAGCGCGCCGCCAGGTCCAGCAGCTCGCCGTGCTCGTCGGGGTGCCGCTCGGCCCGCGCCCGCAACGACTCGCCGATCGCGCGCGGGTGGCTGCTGAGCGACTGTTGCAGCGCCATGATCTCGCGTATCACCGCGCCACGATTGACCTTGAGCGATCCCGACGCTGAGGCGCGACCGCGCGCAGCCGGTGGTGGCAAGCGGCGATAGATGGCGCGCAGGTACGCGGTGACGTCGGTGATCAGCGCGTCCTCGTCGGGTGCCGGTGGGATGACGCGCGTGGCGACGCTGCGCCCGGCGAAGGGGATATCGGTCTCGGCCCGCCGCGTGCGGCAGCTCACATCATGGACGGCGGCACGCAGGGCGGGCAGGCGCTCCGGGCGGGCAACGCGGGCAGTGCCTGGATCGGCCACGTACTCGGCCTCGAATTCGCGGCGCGTGCCCAACTTACCCGGCGCCACCAGATCGATCAGGCTGTAGAGATCGGTCAGCTTGTTGGCGATGGGGGTTGCGGTGAGCAGCAGCCGCCAGCGCGCGCGCAGCAGTCCGGCGCAGCGGCGGCGCTTGGAGTCGGGATTGGCGAGCAGGTGCGCCTCGTCCACGATCAGCAGGTCCCACGGCCGCGCGGCGATGCGCGCGAAGGAGCGCACGAACTGCGGCAGCGAGCAGATCACGCGCTCCTCATGCTCCCAGCCGCCGAAGCGTGCCTCGTCGGTGAGCACGAAGTCTTCATCAAAGCGCTCGCGCAGCTCGGCCTGCCACTGGCTGAGTAGCGCCTTGGGCGCCAGCACCAGCGCCGAGCGCACGATGCCCCGCAGGGCCAGCTCCTTGTAGATCAGTCCCGCCTCGACGGTCTTGCCCAGCCCCACCTCGTCGGCCAGGATCGCCGCCGGCGCCTGCTCGCGCAGCACCCGCTCCACCACGCGCAGTTGATAGGGATGCGGCCGCAGCCGGTCGTAGAGCACGTGGGGGGCGAGCAGCGTCTCGAACGAGGCCGGCGCGCGCAGCGGCAGACTGCGCAGCAGCAGCGCGTACCAGCGGGCGGCGTTGGGGTCCGGCTCTGTGGCGGATTGTGTGCCCGCGGGGGGATCGAGCAGGCGGCTGGGATCGGAGAAGCCGACGCGCACCGGGACCCGCGTTGGTACGTCCGCCGCGCTTCGCCGCGTGCTCGTCACGTCATCCCTCCCGCCTCGTCGCGCATGACATAAGGAAGCCGCCACTGGGCGGCAGCCGGGTGGGAGTATAGCACGCGACGTGCCGCATCATCAGGCGGATAGTAGGGGGTCATAGGAGTTGCTGCCCGATGGTCGCGCCGGCTTGACATTGCCCCTGTTTGATCGTTCTGGCCTTTCCTGATATTCTGCTGTAATGGTTCGCTACGCTATGCGTGATGCGTCACAATCTTCTCGCAAGTATGTTCGAGACCGCTCCTTCAGTCGCAAAGACTGGCACGTACCAATACGAGTCGTCATTCCGCTGCACATACGCCTCGATATAGCGCGCCGTTACTGCGAGGCTCTCCGCGACAAATTCCGCCCACGACTCTGCCTCGGGCCTCCAATTGCGGTACCAGTTGCCAAAATACAGACTCTCGCGAAAGTAGCCGAGCTTCCCGTCTTCGTCGTGCATGACGTCGCCACCGAGAATGGCGTGTCCTTGCGCGGCCAGCGCCGAAGCGACCTTTAGGATCGTTGGGTGCTGCCAAGCCAACTCGCCGCACGGATTCTCGCGCGCGAGATTCAGAAGGTCAGGCGGGATGTGCCGCCGATCGTTCATGGGTGGTGGTGACGGTGTGCGGCCCGCAAACAGTTAGGGACGCTCAGCTCGACGCGCCGACCGCCTCGCGGGCGAAGGCGCCGATCTCACGGTAGCGGCGGTAGCGGTTGTCCAGCAGGCAATCAACCGAGACGCCCCCCAGCTCGCCCAGGTGGCGCAGGATCGCCTCCTTGACGGCCGTCGCGGCGGCCTCTTGATCGCGGTGCGCGCCGCCCAACGGCTCGGGGATGATCTCCTCGATCAGGCCCAGCCGCTTGAGATCCTTCGCGCCAATCTTCATCGCGTTGGCGGCTTCGGGCGCGCGGCTGCTCTCGCGGAAGAGGATCGAGGCTGCGGCTTCGGGGCTGGCGACGGTGTAGATCGCATGCTCCAACATCAGGATGCGGTCGGCGACTGAGATCGCCAGCGCGCCGCCGCTGCCACCCTCGCCAATCACGACGCTCACAATCGGCACGCGCAGCCCCGCCATCACGAACAGGCTCTCAGCAATCGCCTGCGCCACGCCGCGCTGCTCCGCTTCGAGGTCCAGCGCCGCGCCGGAAATGTCGATCAGGCACACCACTGGCATCCCAAAACGCTCGGCGTGTTGCATCAGGCGCTGCGCCTTGCGGTAGCCCTCCGGGTGTGCCATGCCGAAGTTGCGCTCCAGCCGGTCCCTGGTATCGCGCCCTTTCTGGTTGCCCAGCACCATCAGCGTCTTGCCGCCGATGGTGGCGAGGCCGCCCATCAGCGCCTTGTCGTCGCCGAAGCGCCGGTCGCCCCGCAGCTCAAAAAAATCGTCGCAAAGCAGCTTGATGTAGTCGGCGGCATAGGGACGATTCTTGTGCCTCGCCACCTGCACGCGCTCGGCGGGGGTCAGGCTATCGTAGATCTGGCGCGTGCGCTCGTCGAGCTGCTGCCGCAGGTCTGCGAGCTGGGCGCGCTCGTCGGGCCGCAGCCGGTCGCCCTTCTTGAGCAGCGGCTGAATACGCCGGTCGAGATCGAGCAGGGGGCGCTCGAAGTCGAGATCGTACGGCATGCGGTCATCCTCCTACGCGCCAGTCGGCAGACCGTGCCACCCTAGCGCGGCAAACATACGCAATCGGCGTCAGCGACGTGCAGGTGATGGTGGCTCACTCGGGACCGTGGCGTAGAAGCGCAGCAGGCGCGCCAGGGTGGGTCGTAGCTCGCGGCGCGCCACGATGGCGTCGATCATGCCGTGCTGCAGCACGAACTCCGAGGTATTGGTGTCTTTGGGCAGCCGTGTGTGCATCGCCTGCTCGACCACCCGTGGGCCGGCGAATCCGATCACCGCGCCCGGCTCAGCCAGGATCACGTCGCCCAGCATCGCAAAGCTCGCCAGCACGCCGCCCGTTGTCGGATCGGTCAGCAGCGAGATGAACGGTGCGCCAGCCTCCGCCAGCCGCGTGAGCGCCGCCGAGGTCTTCGCCATCTGCATCAATGCGAAGAGGCCCTCCTGCATGCGCGCGCCACCCGACGCCGAGACCACCAGCAGCGGGATGCGCTCGGCCGCCGCACGCTCGGTAGCGATGGCGATCTTCTCGCCGACTACCGATCCCATGCTGCCGCCGATGAAGCGGAAATCCATTACTGCCACGACCAGTGGCAGGTCCTCGACGGTGCCGCGGCCGATCGTCACCGCCTCGCGCAGGTTGGTCTGGCGCTGCTTGGCGCGCAGCTCGTCGGGATACTTGCCCTTTTCACTGACAAAGCCCAGTGGGTCGCCGGATTCCAGATCAGCGGCGATCTCCTCGAACGAATCGGCATCCAGGAGCTGCTCGATACGCTCGGACGCACTGAGCTTGAAGTGATAGCCGCAACGCGGGCACACCTTCTGGTTCTTGTCAAGGTCCTTGCCGACCATCAGGTCCTTGCAATTGGGGCACTTGGCGCTGTCGAGCGCCTTGACCGCGGCGTCATACTGTGCCGGCGCACGGCCGAACCGCGGCAGCGCCGGCTTGGATTCCTGCTTCACGCCAGATACCCCTTCGAGGCGCAATGATCCGCCCTTGTTTCCATATTCTCCGATACCCTGTCAAGCTGTGCCGCAGGCCGGCGGTTGAAACCGCGCCTGGAGGGCCTGCGGGCGTCCACCGGACGCCCCTACGCGGCCGCGTAGTCCACCTGCGCGGACTACGAGCGAACCCGCCACGGCCGATCAGTCGCCCTCGAAGAGCGCGTCCACGAACTGCCGCGGCTCGAATGGCTCCAGGTCGCTGAGCTGCTCGCCGGTGCCGATGTATTTGATCGGCAGACCCAGCTCAGCGGCGACGGCGAAGACGATCCCGCCGCGCGCCGTGCCGTCCAGCTTGGTGAGGATTACGCCGCTGACCCCGGCATCCTCGACGAACTGCTTGGCCTGCAAGAAGCCGTTCTGGCCGGTGGTGGCGTCCATCACCAGCAGCACCTCGTGTGGCGCCTCAGGGTCGTAGCGCTGCAGCACGCCGACGATCTTCTTCAGCTCCGACATCAGGTTGAACTTGGTGTGCAGGCGCCCAGCGGTATCCACGATTAGCACGTCGGTGCCGCGCGCCTGCGCCGCCTGCATCGCGTCATAGACCACCGCGCCGGGATCGGCGCCGTTCTGATGGCTGATCACCGGCACGCCGACACGCTCGCCCCAGGTGCGTATCTGCTCGATGGCCGCCGCGCGGAAGGTATCGCCCGCGGCGAGCATCACACGGTGCTTCTGCTTCTTGAGCACGCTGGCGAGCTTGGCGATGCTGGTCGTCTTGCCCACACCGTTGACGCCGACGACCAGATAAACCGAGATTGGCGACGTGTCGGAGAAGACCAGCGGCTCCGGCTCGCCCAGCATCAGCTCCAGCTCCTCTTTGAGCGCCTCGCGGAGCTGGCTGGCGCGGGTCATGCCCTCGGCCTCAGCCCGCTGGCGCAGCGCCGCCATCAACCTGTCGGTGGTCACGACGCCCACGTCGCCTGTGATCAGCGTCTCCTCCAGCTCGTCCCACAGGTCCTCGCTGATCTCCTCGTCGGCCTCGAAGGCATCACTGACGCGCCCGAAGAGCTGGCGCGTGCGACCCAGGCTCAGCTTGAAGGGGTTCTTGAAGAAGCCGCCGCGCTTCTGGCCAGGCTCCTCCGCAACCGCCTGTGCCTCATAGGCGTCGTCCTCCGGCTCTGGCTCCCGCTCCGGCTCCCGCTCCGGCTGTTCCTCGTCCTCAAGCTCGGCGTCGCGCTCCGCGATCGCCTCTTGCTCGGCAAGTCCCGGCGCGCGGGCGATCACCGGCTCTGGAATGACCGTTGTGGGTGCTGGTGTGGGTGCCGGAGGCTCGGGGGGAGCGGCAGGTGCGGGTGCAGGCGCGGACTGCGTGGCAGATGGCGAAGGCGCGGCCTCAGGAGCCACGGAGGGTGCGGGCGGCGGAGCAGATGGCCAACTCGGCTCGACCCGCGGCTCAGCAGTCGGTGGCGGCATGGCCGGCTCGTGGGTCTCTTCGGGCCGCTTGAACAGGTCTCCCAGGCGTTTGAACACAGCGATCAGTCCTCTATCGTTGACTCGTTATCCTCGCAGATGAGATGCGCAACGTGCGAGCGCGCCTCCATTACGATAGCATCGCACACCATCGCGCAGCGGCGCATGCCAAAAGGGCGCGCACCATCCCCACGCGCAGGGTGGCGCCGCGCCCTCGGGGCAGGCAACGGGGCGCGCGGCGAGGAAGCCGCGCGCAGCCCGACGCTAGCGGGCGGAGCGGTACGAGTGGATGGAGCCATCACTCACCGGCTCGTTGATGATGATGTCGCCATTCCGAATCTTGACGTTGTACAGGCAGTTCGGATTGGTGCAGACCCAGGCCTTGTACTCGATCGATGCACCCTGACTGCCAAAGTCCGAAAGTGGCACGAGGTCGCCCTGGCCGCACTTCCGGCATCGCGGGAACACATTCTCCACGCCCATCGCCCCTTCCTTAGCTCCACCACCCGTGCGATCCGCCGATATTGAAAGCTGCGTCAACCACCGGGACCGCCGCCGCACGTGGGGAGCTTCCGCCTCGCTGTCCGCTCGCCCGGAGTGTACTTGCGCTGCCGCTTTCACTATATCACACACCGCGGATGAGCCGACATCCGGCACGCGCTGGCACCTGTGGCGGACTATGGCCGCAACTTTCGGGCCACATGCGATCATACGGTAGCTGAGCACACCCGAAATAGCAAGGGTACTCGCCCGTTCGGGCGGGGTATGCGCCCGCGTGTGTCCTGGGGCCAGGCTCATCCGTCTGTAGGCTGTGTACAACCTGTGGGCAGCTCTAGCCCAGACGGTGCATGCCGTTCGGAGAACTTGTGCGTAGTCGGGTTGTATGTCGCGCCAAGGGCAGGTATACTGGAATCGGGCAAGCGGGGTTCACCGCGCTTGCGACCCCTCTTGATGCATCCGGTAGACGCCCGCGCCAAGGAGTCAGTGCTTCAGTAATTGGCGGCCATGCCGCGCCGCCTTCGTCCTGTGGAGGAAGCGTCCGATGGAGAATCGCCCTCGCGCCGCACGGCGGCCGCGTCGTATCCGCGGCAGCGGCGCCGATGGAATCCGCCCGCTGCATCTATCGGGCGCGCGGGAGGGCGATCTGGAGCGCGAGGAGCGGCGCGAGAGCGGCGACTATTGCGAGCTGCCGGTGCTGCCGGTGCGCAATACCGTGCTGCTGCCCAATATGGTCGTGCCGCTGTTCGTGGACCGCGACGCGGCGCTCGATGCCGTTGACGCCGCGATGGACGACAACCACCTGATCCTGATCGTGGCCCAGCGCGACGAGCAGATTGAGGACCCCACCTTCCAGGATGTGTATCGCGTCGGCACCGAGTGTGTTATCACGCGCCTGCTGCGCATGCCGGATGGGTCGAGCAGCGTGATGGTGCAGGGGCTGCGCCGCGTGCGCATTGACGGCTGGCTGCAACACGCGCCATACGGACGCATCCAGGGCACCACCTTCACAGACCCCCCGGCGTGCACTGAGCGCGTCGAGGCACTGGGGCGCGCGGCGCTGGGCACCTTCGAGCGCTGCACGCGCCTCAGCCAGCGCCTCACTGAGGATGCCTACATCCAGGCGCTCAACGTGCGCCAGCCAGGCGCGCTGGCGGACTTCCTCGTCGGCCAGATCGAGCCGCCGCTGGCCGTGCGCCAGGAGATGCTCGAAACCCTCGATGTGGGTGAGCGCCTCAAGCTCGTCTGTCAGCTCCTCAAGCGCGAGCTCTCAGTGCTGGAGATCGAGCAGCGCATCCAGGACGAGGTGCAGCAAGAGGCCGAACGCGGCCAGCGCGAGTACTTCCTGCGCGAGCAGCTCAAGGCAATCCAAAAGGAGCTGGGCGAGCGCGACCCGGCGCAGGGTGAGATCGAGGAGCTGCGCGCCAGGGTCGAGACGGCGGGACTGGCGCCAGAGGCCCACGCCCGCGCGCAGAAAGAACTGTCGCGCTTGCAGGCGACGCCGGCCATGTCGCCCGAGTACGGCGTGATCAGCACCTATCTCGACTGGCTGGTCTCGCTGCCCTGGAAGGAGCGCACGCCTGACCGGCTGGACCTGCGGGCGGTGGCGCAGGCGCTCGACGCGCGGCACTTCGGCCTCGAAAAGGTCAAAGATCGCATCGTCGAGTACATCGCCGTGCGCAAGCTGGCACCCCAGGGACGGGCGCCGATCCTGTGCCTCGTCGGGCCGCCAGGGGTGGGCAAGACCTCGCTGGGCCGCACGATCGCCGAGGCGCTAGGGCGCAAGTTCGTGCGCGTCTCGCTGGGCGGCGTCCACGACGAAGCCGAGATCCGCGGCCACCGCCGCACCTACGTCGGCGCGCTGCCGGGCCGCATGCTGCAAGGGATGAAGTCCGCCGGCACCGTCAATCCGGTCTTCGTGCTGGACGAGGTGGATAAGCTTGCCAGCGATTACCGCGGCGACCCCTCCTCGGCGCTACTGGAAGTGCTCGACCCGGAGCAGAACTGCGCCTTCTCGGACCACTACCTCGAAGTGCCCTACGACCTCTCGCAGGCGCTCTTCGTCGTCACCGCCAACGTGCTGCACACGATCCCCGCGCCGCTGCGCGACCGCATGGAGATCATCGAGATCGCCGGCTACACCGAGGAAGAAAAGCTGCACATCGCGCGCGACTTCCTGCTGCCGCGGCTGATGAGCGACTGTGGGCTGAGCGAGGCGCGCGTGGAGCTGGACGAGGGCGCCTTGCGTCGCATCATCCGCGAGTACACCTTCGAGGCCGGCGTGCGCGGGCTGGAGCGCGAGATGGCGGCCATCCTGCGGCGGGTGGCTCGGCGCGTGGCCGAGGGCCGGCGCCACAAGGCCTCCGTTACGGCGGCGAAAGTCCCAGCGTACCTCGGCGCGCAGAAGCACTTCCCCTCTGAGGCTGAGGATCGCGACGAGATCGGCGTGGCGACCGGACTGGCGTGGACCGCGGCAGGTGGCGACCTCACCACCGTGGAGGTGATGGCTGTGCCGGGTCGTGGCTCGCTGACGCTGACCGGCCAGGTGGGCGACGTGATGCGCGAGTCGGCGCAGGCGGCGCTGACCTTTGCTCGCGCGCGGGCGGCGCAGCTTGGCCTGCCGGAGGGCTTCCACGAGTCGCGCGACCTGCACGTCCACCTGCCGGCGGGTGCGATCCCCAAGGACGGCCCCTCGGCGGGCATTACGATGGCGGTGGCGATTATCTCGGCGCTGACCGAGCGACCGGTGCGGCGTGATGTGGCGCTGACGGGCGAGATCACGCTGCGCGGGCGCGTGCTTCCCGTAGGCGGCGTGAAGGAGAAGATCCACGCAGCGCACCGCGCCGGCATCGCGACAGTGATTCTGCCGCGCCGCAACGTCAAGGACCTGGACGAGTTGCCTGACGACGTGCGCGATGCAATGGTCTTTGTTGCCGTCGAGACGATGGACGACGTGCTGCGCGTGGCGCTGGCTCCCGCGGCCAAGCTAGGCGCAAGCGGGCGCACCCGCACCGCGGCCGCCGATCTGCCCAAACCTGCCGACCGCGCGGCGTTGCCCGCCACCATCGAGCGCATTCCATCCGCCGAGCGTGTGGCGCGCCAGGCCCGACCGCGCCGGGCCGAGGTGGTCGCCCGCAAGCGTGTGCCCTCCGTGCCGCTGGCCAACGCCGTGACGACGGCCACGACGGCATAATTTCTCGCTGCGCGCGGCTGTTTGGCCTACGTGGCTCTGAGGGGGATGCTTGGTACTCCAAGCCGCACGTAGTAGCATGACCGCGACACTGTCTGCCGCTTACATATGCGGGCAGGAGACGGAATATGGCAGCCCCTTCAGTTGACCGCGACACAATTCTGCAGGTCGCGCGCACCTGATCACGCTCTGACCAGATGGCGCTGGCTCTGGCAATCCTACAGGCGGTGTCAGAGCGGCTTGCCGATGACCAGCCCAGGCCACAGCTGCCGAGCTGGCGTGAGATGGCTGGCCTCGCCGCGGTGCCAGGCAAAGAACCGCCATCAGACGAGCAAGTTGCCCAATGGCTTGACGAGCGGCCGATGAACAAATATGGCGGATGATGCAGACCATACGCCAGATGCGCACGATGCTGCACCTGACGCCACACAGGCCGTGCAGACGCAACCTCTAAGAGCGTGTTTGGCATTCCAGGGGATGCCTGAGCTATTGATGTATCCAAAGCGGGTGCCGCACTTATGGGAGGTCACCTACGACTGCGGTCCGTAACGCGGTTCGTAACGATTGCGATACGGTCACCTGCTATGCTGACCGCAGGCCAGCTGCTCACAGCTGCAAGCACCCCGAGCCAACTCTTGCAAGATGGAAGGAGATGCTGGCAGAGCGTTGGACGCGTGATCGCGCCGCTAGTCAGCAGGAGTCGAGCGATGTACCAGACCTCATCCACTCCAGCGAACTCGAGCAATAGGTCGTCGCCCGGGCTTACCTCGCCACGCCTGCATGGAATCGGGCTTGGATTCGCGCGGTCCGCCTGGGTGATCGTGGTGGTGCTCCTCCTGGCGTTCTTCCTGGCGAACCTCCCGGTCTACGTTGCCCAGCTGCAGACCGTGTGTCTCCACCCACGTTGCGCCCCCTGGCAACTTGTCCCCGCAAGCGTCTCTACCCTCCAGCGGCTACACTTGTCACTCCGCGGGTATGCGCTCGTGAGTCTGCTCATCAGCATGGCCTCTGTGTGCGTGTGGTGCGCGGTCGCTGCGGTCATCTTCTGGCGCCAGTCACAGCTGGGGATGGCCCTGCTTGTGGCCCTGCTGCTGGTCGTGCAAGGCATTACTCAGATGAGCGACCCCATACAGACTCCGTTGGAATACACTGCTCAGGGGTGGCAGCGAGCGGCTGTCTTGGGCGCGACACTCGATCTGTCGCTGGCTCTTATCGTGTTCTCCGTCTTTCCCAACGGACGATTTGTCCCTGGCTGGATGCGGTGGCTCGTGGCCCTCCTCACCGCCGCCCTCTGGATCTACGTATTTGCCACCGCGGCCTCGGTGCCCTGGGAGACTGTGCTCAACCCGCTGACCATTGGCATCTTTGCTGCCGTGATGGGCAGCATCATTGGCGCCCAGATCTACCGCTACCGACGGGTCTCTACCTGGGCAGAGCGCCAACAAACCAAGTGGGTCGTGCTGGGCATGATCGAAGGCGTGCTGGTCGGCGTCCTCTATTTCGTGCCGCCACAGGTCTTTCCACCGCTTGGCCAGCCCGGCTCCCTCTATGTCGTGCTGGCCAGACCGGGCTACACCCTCCTCTTCCTGTTCGCTCCCATCTCCATTGGGATTGCCCTGCTCCGCTATCACCTCTGGGACATCGACGTCATCATCAATCGCACCCTGGTCTACGGCTCGCTCAGCGCCATTCTGGCCGCCATCTACCTCGGGAGCATTCTTGCCATCGAGAGTCTGCTGGCTCTGTTGACCCGCCAGGCGCCACAGGCGCAGTCTCCCGTGGCCATCGTGATCTCCACCCTGATGATTGCCGCCCTCTTCAATCCGCTGCGCCACCAGCTGCAGCAGCTCATCGATCGCCGCTTCTACCGCAGCAAATATAATGCGGAGCAGGCGCTGGCGGCGTTTGCCGCCACCGTGCAGAGCGAGGTGGAACTGGCCGCGCTCCAGCACAAGCTGGCCGAGGTCATCGAAGAGACGCTGCAGCCATCCGCGATAGCGCTGTGGCTCCGCTCCGCGCCCCCACCTTCCGTACCCGACGCCTCGCCGATTCCCACCTCGACTCGTCGCTCGGTATCACCGTGAGCCATGCGGTGACCGAGCCGGCAGGAACCGTTGGAGGCAGTTCCACCACTCATCTTTTCTGCAAAACACGTTCTAAGAGGGTGGGTAGATGCCAACGTGGTGCTCGACCTGTCGCTGCAGCGCGAGCCTTGGCTAAGCCAGGCAAGGCCGTTCTGGTGGACTCGATTGGGCGCTGGCGGGGTGGGGCGTCGAGATGATCGCGCCCCATCGCCGCGGGCGGGTGCGTCCCAAGACCCAGAATGGTCGCCCGCTCCGACGCTATCGGCGCCGCTGGAAAAATGAGCGGCTCTTCGCCTGGCTGGGCAACTTCCGCCGGCTCGTCGTGCGCTATGAGCGCCACGCGCTCAATTACCTCGGCTTCGTCCATCTCGGCTGCATTCTCATTGTGCTGCGGCAGGGTTTATGAGATGACTGCTCGGTCCGTCCAATGCAAGAGTCCGGCGCCTCTCTCATTGCGCTCTCCATGCGGTCAAGGCCGCTGTGCTATATTCCGAGGGAAGACAGCGGCCTACCAGCCAGCAGGAGGAGCGTCGACCATGTCGGATCACCCGTGGCAGCTGAGTGGAAAGAGTGTGTTGCTCACCGGCGCCGCTGGCGGGATCGGCGCTGCCGTTGCCCGCCTGCTGGTCGCCAGGCAGGCGCACCTCTCGCTGATCGATCTGCGAGCTGAGGCGCTCGCGCAGGTTGCGGGACACCTGGGCGACGACGTGTTATTTCAGGCCCTCGACATCACGCAGACGCAGGCCCTCACCGAGGCGATCACGGCGACGGTGGAGCGCTTTGGGTGCCTGGACGTGGCGGTCGTCAATGCGGGGGTGGTGGCGGTTGGGTCGATCGAGCACGGTGACCCGCAGGCGTTTGAGCACGTGATCCAGGTGAACCTGCTGGGATCGTGGCGAACCGTGCGTGCCGTCTTGCCCCACATCGTTGCCGCTCGAGGCTATATCTTGTTCGTATCCTCCCTCGCCGGCACCAACCAGGGGCCACTCAATGCCGCGTACAACAGTAGCAAAGCGGGCCTCAACGCCTTCGCCAACACCCTGCGCCTGGAAGTCCAGGGCCTCGGCGTCGAGATTGGGGTCGCCCATCTCATCTACACGGCCACAGAGACCGGACGCCGCGCCGTCGAGCATCCCCGCATTCGCGGCTTACCGGGACTCCCCAAGATGAGGCCCGACCCCATCGAGAAGACCGCCGCCATGTTGGTGCGCGGCATCGCGCACCGCAGCCGCACTGTTGGCACGCTGTCCGCACGCCTGTCCTTAGTCTCTCCGGACATCGCCCAGCGGGTGGTCGAACGTCTGGCCCGCAGGCGCAGGTGGGCAGAGCTCATCCGCGCACAGGAGCCAGCAGACACATGAGACAGAGGATGCCCATGCCCTCGCCGACCTCCTACTGATGCCAAAGCTGTCTCGGTAGTTGTCGTATCGTGAATAGCAGCCCTGCGGTTTTGTCTTCCCCGGGGCTGCTCGACGCTTAGGGCATTTATGCGATGACTTGTAGACAAATTGGATACGCTTACTCTACATTCTCCTCATGCGCAGCGAACTTCGCCCCATGCCAGCCCCTAATCCGCAGCGCGACGCGGCTTGGCCGTGAGGAATCGCAACAAGCTAGGAGCATCCCGATGAGTCAAGATGATGAGCGCGACAGCGCACAGGGAGCCACACCCGCGCCACGCGACTTCGGCTTCGAGACGCGCGCGGTACATGCCGGCGCGCGGCCCGACCCCTACACCGGCGCCAGCGCGCTGCCGATCTACCAGACCGCCGGCTTCGTCTTCGAGGATCCCGAATCCGCCGCTGCCTACTTCAACCTGCAAGAGTACGGCAACACCTACTCACGCATCATGAACCCGACGGTCGCGGCCTTCGAGGAGCGCATCGCCAACCTGGAGGGCGGCGCGGGCGCCGTCGCGTTTGCCAGCGGGCTGGCGGCGCAGGCCTCGATGTTCCTGGCGATGCTGGAGCCGGGCGACCATATCGTCTCCTCGCAGGCGGTCTACGGCGGCTCGGTGGCGCAGTTCAAGAACGTGCTGCGCAAACTCTCGGTCGAGGTCACGCTGGTCAACCCCGATGACCCCGACGCCTGGCGCGCAGCGGTGCGGCCCAGTACCAAGGCGCTCTTCGCCGAAACGATCGGCAACCCCGGTGGCAATATCCTCGACATCGAGACCGTCGCGGGCATCGCCCACGAGCACGGCGTGCCGCTGATCGTGGACAACACCTTCGCCACACCGTATCTGTGCCGGCCGCTCGCGTGGGGCGCCGACGTGATCGTGCATTCGGCCACCAAGTTCATCTGCGGCCACGGCACCACCATCGCCGGCGTTGTCGTGGATTCGGGCACCTTCAACTGGTCGAACGGCAAGTTCCCCTCGATTGCCGGCCCCTCCAGCGCCTACCACGGGCTGGAGTTCCACGAGACGTTTGGCGTCTATGGCTTCTTGATGAAGCTGCGCTCCGAGGCGCTGCGCGACCTGGGCGCTACGCTCGCCCCCTTCAACGCCTTCCTGCTCTTCCAGGGCCTTGAGACGCTGCCGGTACGCGTGGACCGCCACGTCGAGAACGCGCGGGCGGTGGCCCAGTTCCTCACGACGCACCCGATGGTCGAAGGCGTGCGCTACGCCGGCCTGCCCACCAGCCCCTATCACGACCTGGCGCATAAGTATCTGCCCAAAGGCCCCGGCTCGGTCTTCGCCTTCGAGATCAAGGGCGGACGCGAGGCGGGCAAGCGGCTACTGCAGGCGCTGCGGCTGTGGAGCCACATCGCCAACGTCGGCGACACCAAGAGCCTCGTGTTGCATCCCGCCAGCACCAGCCACCGCCAGCTCAGCGACGACGAGCTGCGCGCGGCGGGCGTTGGCGCCGGCACGATCCGCCTCTCAGTGGGCCTGGAGTCGGTGGACGACCTGATCTGGGACCTCGACCAGGCGCTGCGCGCGGCGGGAGAGGGGTTCGAGGAACGCGAAGGACGCGGAGAACACGCGAAGGACGCGGAGAAGGAGAGAGCAATCGCAGAGGACACAGAGGCGACAAAGAACGGAACTGTAGGGGCGTCCGGTGGACGCCCGGCCACGGGTGCGGAGGTGACACAATGAGCACGGCAGGAGTCAACGGGGCGCACGAGTCCGCATCTGCGCAGGCAGCCCCAGCCTTTGACCTCGCCCACTACCAGGACGAGCGCGCAATCCGGGACCTGATCCGCTCCGCGCGCACGGTGGCGATTGTGGGCCTCTCGCCCAATCCGCTGCGGCCGAGCTACTTCGTCGGCTATTACCTCCAGCGCCACGGCTACCGCGTCGTGCCAGTCAACCCCAAGGAGCGCGAGATCCTTGGCGAGACGAGCTATGCCTCGCTGGCGGAGATTCCCTTCAAGGTGGACGTGGTAGACGTGTTCCGTGTGCCCGCGGCGGTGCCAGGGATCGCGCGGGAGGCGGTGCAGGTGGGAGCGAAAGCGCTGTGGTGCCAGTTCGGCGTCATCAGCCCTGAAGGCGGCGAGATTGCCGAGCGCGGCGGCCTGACGGTGGTGATGGACCGCTGCATGAAGGTCGAGCACGCGCGCTTTCTGGGGCGCATGCACTGGATGGGCTTCAACACCGGCACGATCACCGGCCAGCGGCTGCCGGCGTAGGGAGAGGAGCAACGGAGAACGCGGAGTTCGCGGAGGATACGCGGAGGACGCGGAGGACGCGGAGAAGAGCCGCAGAGAGCGCCAACGCAACACGGGCAGATTGGGATTGTGTCGCGTCGCGCGAGTCCATCAGCCGAGCTTATAGGTGACGAGGCCCTTGGCGATCGCGCGCCCGGCTTGGTTGCGCACGTCCACGTCCAGGTAGACGAGGCTGCGGCCGCGGCGCAGCACACGGGCGGTGGCAAGCAGGTCTTCTCCGGCGGCGGCGGCGAGGTAGCTGACCGTGAGGCCGACGGTGGTGCCGCGCAATTGCTCGGGCATGGGCGCGCCCGACCACGCGGCGACCATCGCGGCGGTGTCAATGAGCGAGGCTATCGCGCCGCCATGCACGGTATTGCCGATGGTGACGACCTCGTTGGAGAAGGGCAGCGCCAGAATCGCCTCGTCGGCATGCATCTCGACCAGCCGCATGCCCAGGTGGCCGGCATAGGGCGAGGTAGGTAGAAAGCGGCGGATGAATTCGCCGCCGTCGGCTGGCGTGCTGGCCGGTTGCGCCGTTCCCGCGGTTGTCTCGTCGTGTGACTGGCTCACCGTTCGTCTCCTCCTCCACCCTCTCGCGTAACCGTTGGTCTGTAGCCCCCGGCTATAGGAAGATGGGCGCCGGGCGGGCGTCCACCGGACGCCCCTACGGAAACGCAGCCGCAGACACGCCACTAGCCAGGGACTGCTGGGTGCCCCGACAGAGCGTTTCGGTCATTCCCGGAGCAGTCGCCCGTGCTCGATGGCCGTGCAGCGGTTCTGCACCACCACCAGCCCCGCCGCGCGTCCCCGTGCCGCTGCTCCGTCGTCTTTGACGCCGAGCTGCGTCCAGACGACCTTCGCGCCCGCCGCGATGGCCTGCTCCATCACCTCCGGCACGAAGACCGAGCGCCGGAACACGTCCACGATCTCCGGTGGCTTTGGCAGGTCAGCGAGCGTGGCGTAGACCGGGAGTCCGAGGACGGTCTGCCCGGCGAGGTTGGGGTTCACACCGGCGACCTCATAGCCCTGCCCGATGAGATAGCGCGCGACGCCGTAGCTGGGCCGCATGGGATTGTTCGAGAGGCCGACGACGGCGATGCGCCGGTAGCGGGTCAGGATGTCGCGCAACTCGCCCGCGGTCACGATCTCCGCCATGCGCATCACATCCTCTACGCGATCAGACCCCCGCTCTAGCACAGACGATAGCGCACGCCGGCCATCGCGGCGCGCACTGCCGCCGGCTCATGAGCGAAACGTGATTCCGCACAGCAGAACGGGGCTTGATGCGCCGTCCGCTCAGTCAGCGTGTGCGCGCACTGCTCTATCGGCGCCGTGCCGCGTACGGTGATTGGACACCGTCCGGCGGACGATTTGCTTGCCGGTGTGAGAAAGTGAAACGTTGTTCCGTATATTGATACAAGCCGTATCACGGGCTGGTCTGTGCCGAACCGCGCATCGCCGCCTCATCGTACCGCCGCCCGTACGGCCTTTGTGGAGGGGAAGGCAGGGATGAGCGCCAACGTCGCCAAGCACGCGCGGCGCATGCCAGAGGAGGTGCCGCCCGTGGTGCCCGCTGATCCCGCGGGCGCGGTGGACCGCGCGCTGGCCGTGCTCTGCACGTTCACGCGCGAGCGGCCGGCGCTGGGCGTGACCGAGATTAGCGAGCGGCTCCATCTGACCAAGAGCACCGTCCATCGGCTGCTGCAAGCCCTGCTGCTGCGCGGTCTGGTGGCGCAGGACCCGCACAAGCGCCAGTACACCCTCGGCTATCGCGTGCTGGCGCTGGCGCAGGCGGTCCCCGGCGAGGCGACGCTGCGCCACATCTGCCGGCCCCACATGGCCTGGCTGCAATCGGTGACCGGCGAGACCATCGCACTCTACGTGGTCGCGGGCGACGTGCGCCTGTGCCTGGACGAGATTGAAAGCCCGCAGATGCTGCGCATGAGCGCCGGCATTGGGCGCTGCTTCCCGCTGCATCGCGGCGCGGCGAGCAAGGCGCTGCTGGCCGCTGAACTCGCCGAGAGCGCGACGTGGCGGCGCGCGGTGGCGCGGCTCAGTCCCGCCGAGCTGGCGGCGCTCGAATCGGACCTTGCGCAGGTGCGCCAGCGCGGGTACGCCGAGTCGGCGGGCGAGACGGTACATGGCGCGGCGTCGGTCGCGGCGCCCGTCCGCATGCCAGGGGGCGAGGTGGTCGCGGCGCTGAGCGTGGCGGGTCCGGCGGCGCGCTTCGGCGATGAGGCGGTGCGGCGGCAGGCGGCCATGCTGCTGGAGGCGACGGGCCGCATCGCGCGCGACTTGCATGCGGCGCACGTGACAGACGTGATGGGAGCGGCTGCCGGAGCGAGCGGCGGCGGTGGCGCATAGCGCGAAGAAGGAGGCCGATGGGGAGCCCGCGCGGAGCCAGGGGCGCGCCGAGCGGACCGCAAGATTGACGGCTGGCTGACTGGCTGACTGGCTGGCTAGCTGGCTAGCTGGCAAGCTGGCTAGCTGGCAGGTGGTGGTGGTGGTGCAGCGCGAGAGAGCAGCGTCGAGGCGTTGAACAGCGGCGTGTTGACACACGCTGAGGAGGTCTCTTATGACACCACGTCCCCGCATTTCATCGGACTTTTTGTCGTTCTTGCGCAGTCGGACGGCAGCGGGCCGGAGCGCGTCTCCGCTGTTGATGCTGGCAGTGCTGGCGGTGCTGCTGCTGGCAGGCTGTGGCGGCAACGGCAACACCAGTAGCGGCAACGGTCCCAAAACGGGCGGTACGCTGACCGTGGGGCTGGATTCGGATGTCGTGACGCTCGATCCGCTGAAGTCAACGGCTCTGGTGGACCGCGAGGCGATGTTGAACATCTACGACACGCTCGTGCGCAGCGACGCCAAGAACAACATCCAGCCGGATCTGGCGACCTCGTGGACCTACCCCTCGCCGACGCAGCTCGAGTTCACGCTGCGCACGGGCGTCAAGTTCCAGGACGGCACGCCCTTCAACGCCGACGCGGTGGTCTTCAACATCAATCGCATCCTCAACACGCCTTCATCGCCGCGTAACAGCGAGCTGGCAACCGTCAGCTCGGTGACCAAAGTGGACGACACGCACGTGACGTTCAACTTGAAGAAGCCGTTCTCGCCCCTGCTCGCCACGCTGAGCGACCGCGCCGGCATGATGCTCTCGCCCGCCGTCGTGCAGGCGCAGGGCAGCGCGCTGGGCAACAATCCGGTCAAAGCGGGGACGGGGCCGTTTGAGTTCGACTCGTGGGTCAAGGGCGATCACCTGACCCTGGCGCGCAATCCCAATTACTGGCAGAAGGATGCCAACGGCCACGCGCTGCCCTATCTGGATAAGGTCGTCTACAAGCCGATCACCAATGGCAGCGTGCGCTTCACCAACCTGGAGACCGGCGCCATCAACGTGGCCGAGGACCTCGACCCGACCGACGTGCCATCGGCCAAGACCAATTCGAGCCTGGTGTACAACCAGATCCCCGGTCTGAGCTTCTACGGCATCGAGCTGAACACCCAGGCCGCACCCTTCAACAACGCGCATCTGCGGCGGGCGGTGGAATGGGGCGTCAATCGCCAGGAGATCCTGAACAGTGTGCTGCACGGCATCGGCGTGGTCTCGCAGGGGCCGATCTCGCCCACCAGTTGGGCGTACGATCCGAGCTTCGCGCCCTACAGCTACAATCAGGCGAACGCCAAGTCTGAGCTGCAGCAGGGCGGGCAGCCCAATGGGTTCTCGTTCACGATGCTGATCGCCAGCGGATCGCCGCTCAACACGCAGCTGGCGCAGTTCATCCAGTCGGAGCTGCAGCCGATCGGCATCAAGGTCACCATCCAGCAGGAGACGTTCGCCAAGCTGCTGAGCGACTCGGCATCTCACAACTATCAAGCGGCAAATCTTGGCTGGAGCGGCCGCGTGGACCCCGACGGCAACACCTACGCCTGGTTCCACACCGGCGGCGGGTTCAACGACATGCAGTACTCCAATCCACAGGTGGACGCCCTGCTCGAAGACGCCCGCGCGTCAAGCGACCAGAGCAAGCGCACGAGCGACTACCAGCAGGCCGGCAAGCTGATCCTGCAAGACGGACCATACGTCTTCCTGTACCACGGCGTGGCGGTGCAGGCGACGACCAGCAACGTGAAGAACTTCGTGCTGCTGCCGACGACCATCATGTCCTTCACGCAGGTGTACCTCGCCTCGTAGAAGGGAGTTGACGGAGAACGCGAAGACCGCGAAGTGAACGCGAAGACCGCGAAGCAGAGAGAGGTTTACCACAGAGGCAACGGAGGCAACGGAGGGCAGAGAGAGGGGAGAGAGGGGAACCGCAGAGGACGCGGAGGGGAGACGTGATTGCTCCGCACAACTCAATACGTCTCCCTCGCGTTCTCTGCGGTTTCTCTTCTGACTTCGCGATCTTCGCGTATCCTTCGCGTCCTTCGCGTTCTCTCTGCTCTGTTCTCCGCGCTCTCCGCGAAGCTCCGCGGACTCCGCGTTCACCGTAGACCCCTCAGACCCGAGAAAGGAGGGTTGCATGCCGGCGTACCTGCTGCGGCGGCTGGCGTTCCTGGTGCCGGTGGCGCTGCTGGTGAGCTTCGTCACCTTCCTGCTCGTCCACCTGGTGCCCGGCGATCCGGCGCGGGTATTGCTGGGCGAGGAGGCGACGCCGCAGAATGTGGCGGCGCTGCGCCAGCAGCTTGGCCTCAATCAGCCGCTGCTGGCGCAGTACGGCATCTGGCTGTGGCACCTGGTGCATGGCGACCTGGGCACCTCGATCCAGCTCCAGCAGCCGGTGACACAGGCCATCTTGCAGCGCGTGCCGGTGACGGCCGAGCTGGGTATCGCCGCGCTGCTCTATTCGGTGCTGCTGGCGGTGCCGCTAGGGGTGCTGGCGGCCACGCACCGCAACGGCCGGCTCGACTGGCTGGTCAACACGACGAGCCTGTTCGGGACGGCGATCCCCTCGTTCGTGCTGGGGCTGGCGCTGATCCTGATCTTCGCCGTGCTGGTGCGGGTCTTCCCGCCGGGGGGCTACGTGCCGCTGACGGAGGATCCGGGGCAGAACCTGCGCGACCTGGTGCTGCCCATGATCGCCCTGGGCACGGGAGCCGTGGCGGTCAACATGCGCCAGGTCCGGGCCAGCATGATCGAGGTGCTCAACCAGGACTACATCAAGACGGCCTGGGCCAAGGGGCTGCGCTCCAATCGCGTCCACTACATCCACGCGCTGCGCAACGCGCTGCTGCCGGTGCTGACGCTGGTGGGCTTACAGGCGGGGGCGATTCTGGGCGGCGCGTTCGTCATCGAGACGATCTTCTTGTGGCCGGGGATCGGCGAGCTGGCGATTCAGAGCATCCTCGCCAAGGATTACCCGGTGGTGCAGGGGGTGGTGCTGCTGGCGGCGCTGTCGTACATGGGCATCAACCTGCTGGTAGATGTGAGCTACGGCTTGCTCGATCCAAGGATCTCCTATGGCAAAGGGCGTTGAGCCGCTCGAATCGGGCGTCACGCTGGAGCTTGACAAAGAGGCTCCAGAGCGGCGTGCGTGGTCGTCGCGCGGGGCAGGTCTTGTTCGTGGAGCGCTGGCGGCGGTGCGCGAGGATCCACGCTGGCTCTTCGGGGTGGTGCTGGTGGTGCTGGCGCTGGCGGCGATCTTCGCGCCGCTGGTGGCCCCCTACCCGCCGCTACAGTATCATCCGGCGGTGGCCTCGCAGCCGCCGAGCCGGGCGCATCTGCTGGGGACCGACGACCTGGGGCGCGACCAGCTCAGCCGGGTGATCTACGGTGCGCGCATCTCGCTCTCAGTGGGCATTCTGGCGATTCTGGCGGGCGGCGCGGTGGGCACGGCGATGGGCATGGTGGGCGGCTACCTGCGCGGCTGGGTGGACCAGAGCATCACCATCGTGGTGGATTCGCTGCTGGCCTTCCCGCCGCTGCTGCTGCCGCTGGCGATTGCGGCGGTGCTGGGGCCGAGCGTCGAGAACCTGATCATCGCGCTGGCCATCGCGCGCATCCCGGTCTACGCGCGGCTGGCGCGGGGGCAGTCGCTGCAGGTGCGCGGGCTGGATTACGTGACAGCGGCGCGCGGCGTGGGCACGCGGACGCACGCCATTTTGGGGCGTCATGTGCTGCCGAACATCCTGAGTCCGCTGATGGTGCAGGCGACGATCTCGGTGTCGCTAGCGATTCTGGATGAGTCGGTGCTGAGCTTTCTGGGCCTGGGTGCGCAGCCACCAACTCCGGAGTGGGGAGCGATGATCAGCGCCGCGGAGACGTACCTGACGAGCGACCCGTGGATGATGCTGGGGCCGGCGCTGGCGATTGTGGTGACGGTGCTGAGCCTGAACCTGCTGGGCGACGCGCTGCGCGACCGGCTCGACCCGCGCACGGCGGGCCAGCTCGCCTTTACCAAGCGCTAGCTGCCGCACCGCTGAAGGTTCCAACGTACGCGGCGGGAAGAGCCGAGGCGCGCGTGGACGCGAGCAGGTCTTGGTCGCGCCTGCTCGTGGCTCAGCTCCGACCGCCATACGCGCCATACTGGGTCTATATCAAACGTGGCGAAGTATGGGCGTATGCGTCCTGGATTGCCATAGACGCCATACTGGGTCTATATCAAACGTGATGAAGTATGGGCGTATGGGTACGGCGATGCCCCATAGCGCCATACGGGTCTATCTCACAGGTGATGAAGTATGGGCGTATGCAGGTCCGCGCACCCCATACCCGCCATACTAGGTCTATATCAAACGTGATGAAGTATGGGCGTATGCGGCCAATCGCGCCAGGTGATCCTCAGGTTGGGGGCAGCACATCAGCGGCCATGTGGAGCTGCCCTTGCGCACGTGTGCTACAGTCTCAGTGCGCATTTCATATCATGAGATGTGAGGTGTCGTGCTGTTTCCGGTAAACCGTCACGTGTCTCAACTCCACCACTCTCCTCATGGCATGCTCACCGCTGCCGTGTCGTCTGGTCGTTCTCGCCGCGAGCGGTCATCGGGCTGCCGCCACCCATCACCCTGAGAAATACATCAGGACGATCATGATCCATGATCATCGGCAATCATCTGTTCAGGGCGCTTGGTGCCTGCTCATGATGTGAAGCTCCGCACCGCCATACGCCCATACTTCATCACGTTTGAGATAGACCAGTATGGCGCGTATGGCAGGGATGAGCCTCCGTAGGCCCATACCTCGTCACGTTTGAGATAGACCCGTATGGCGGTTCACCGCATGCGCGGCCCCTCTTATGCCAAATCAAGGGCAGACGTTGTGGTAGGAGCAGCAGGCGGGCTGAAGTCCCGCGGGTAATCCCCGCGCGCCAACAGGTACGGCTAACCAAACAACACGGCCTCACGTGGTATCGGTCGGGCACGAAGGGTTGGAACCCAGCCAGCAATAGGCTGCTTATACCCGGCCAGGATGAGTCGTTGGCGCATCCGCAACCGCCCGCTCTAGGGGATTCGCCGCGGGACTTCAGCCCGCCTCCAGCGCCTACTACAACGTCTGCCCTTGGCCCAGCATTACGCCCATACTTCATCACGTTTGAGATAGACCCGTATGGCGGTTCACCGCATGCGCGTTACCCGGCGCGGCGCTCGTCGTTATGCCTGGGTGGGCGCCGGCCGCCTCGCGAGCGAGCGTCGCGGCGACGCGCATGCCGCCAGCGCACCGGCAGTACGGGCAGCATGCACGCTCCGGCTGTGCTACAATAGGCGCCGCAGCAGCGGTAACAGCGTCACGCACGAGCAATCAGGACGTAGGCAGGCGGCACGATGTCCACCCCCGCCCGGCGGCAATACCTCGACATCAAAGCGCGGCACCAGGGCGCCATCCTGCTCTACCAAGTCGGCGACTTCTACGAGACGTTTGACGACGACGCCCGCATCGCCGCCCGCGAGTTGCAGCTCGTCCTCACCAGCCGCGCGTACGGCCCCGGCGAGCGCGTCCCACTTGCCGGCGTGCCGCTGCACGCGCTCGAAACCTACGCCGCGCGGCTCGTCGCCAGGGGCTACACCGTCGCCATCTGCGAGCAGGTCTCGCCACCCGGCCGCGGCTTGGTCCAGCGCGAGGTGACACGCATCCTCACCCCCGGCACGCTCTCCGACCCCGCCATGCTGCACGCCGCGCGCGACAACTACCTCGCCGCCGTCGCCTCTGGCCGCAACGCCATCGGGCTGGCCTACGTGGACGTGAACAGCGGCGCCTTCGCCTGCACCGAGTGGCACAATCCCGACCCCGCCGCGCTGGACGACGCCCTGCGCGCCGAGCTGACTCGCCTGGCCCCCGCCGAGCTGCTCGTTTCCGCGGCAGCGAGGGGAACGGAGAACGCGGAGTCCGCGGAGACGACGCGGAGTTCGCGGAGAAGGCAGAGAGAAGTAACCGCAGAGGACGCGGAGGACGCGGAGGAGGAGAGAGTGGGGACCGCGTTCTTCGTCTCTCCCTCTGCCACCGTCACCCCATGCCCCGCTCACTACTTTGCCGCCGCCACTGCGCGTGAGCGGCTCTGCCGTCACCTGGGCGTCGCCTCACTGGCGGGCTTCGGCTGTGCGGCCCTCCCGCTCGCCACGGCCGCGGCCGGCGCCATCCTGGCCTACGTCACGCGCATGAATCCGGCCCTCGCGCGGCTCTTGACCGACCTGCGCACCTACGACACCGGCGCCTACGTCGAGCTGGATGGCCGCACGTGGCGCGCGCTCGAAGTGATCGAGTCAGCCGCACCACACGCGTCCCGAGGTGTCGTGGCAACGCCGGCCTCGCCCGCGGGGTCAGGGGGTGGGGACCTCTCGCTGCTGGCGGTGCTGAATGCCACCCGTACCGCACCTGGCGCGCGGCTGCTGCGGCGCCAGCTCCTCCAGCCGCTCAAAGACCGTGAGGCGCTGGAGGCGCGGCTGGACGCGGTGTCCGAGCTGCACGACCGCGCTCCTCTGCGCGAGCGCGTCGCCGCCGCGTTGGACGGGCTTGGCGACCTGGAGCGCCTGACGGCCCGCGTCGTCCATGGCACGGCGCTGCCACGTGAGCTGCGCGCACTAGCGGCGGCGCTGGTTCGCGCGGCCGAGCTGCGCACTGCTCTACGCGACGCGACGGCCCCGGCCCTCGGTGCCTTGCGTGACCAGATCGATCCCTGCGATGACGTGCGCGAGCTGATCCTGCGCGCCGTCGAGGATCCCGACGCGGGCAGCGGGCGCATGCTCTGCCAGGGCTACGATGCCGGCCTAGACGAGCAGCACGCGGCCATCGCCGGCACCCGCGCCTGGATCGCCGGCCTGGAAGCGGTGGAGCGCGAGCGCACCGGCATCAAGTCGCTCAAGGTTGGCTACAATCAGGTCTTCGGCTACTACCTCGAAGTCACCAAGAGCTGGCTGGCGCGCGTCCCTGACGACTACCAGCGCCGCCAGACGATCGCCGGCGGCGAGCGCTACGTCACTGCCGAGCTGAAAGAGAACGAGGCGCGGGTGCTCGCCGCGCAGGAGCGCATCGCCGCCCTGGAGCGCACGCTCTACGACGCGCTGCTGGCCGACCTCGCCGCCCACCAGCGGCGCCTGCGCGCGACCGCCGGCGCCCTGGCACAGGCCGACGTGGGCTGCTCGCTGGCCCTCGTCGCCCGCAGCCGAGGCTACGTGCGGCCGGAGCTGACCGACACGACCGAGCTGGAGATCCGTGGCGGGCGTCACCCGATCGTCGAGGCCGCGCTCGACGGCGCCGAGTTCGTCCCCAACGACACGCGGCTCGACGCATTGCGCACGTGGGAGCGGGACGGTCATCGCGGAGTTCGCGGAGGGGACGCGGAGAACGCGGAGAAGGAGAGAGCGGAGAGAACAATCGCAGAGGACGCGGAGGTCGCAGACGATGCGGAGGACGCGGAGGGCATACGGGGCGTGCGCCCGCTGCCCGCGCAGGACGCCGGTGAGGGCGCCCAGGGGACGCGACTGCTGCTGCTCACTGGCCCCAACATGGCCGGCAAGTCCACCTATCTGCGCCAGATCGCGCTGATCGTGCTGCTGGCGCAGATCGGCAGCTTCGTGCCGGCGGACTACGCGCGCATCGGGCTGGTGGACCGCATCTTCGCCCGCGTTGGCGCGCAAGATGACCTCGCACGAGGCCTCTCGACGTTTATGATGGAGATGGTCGAGACGGCCTACATCCTGCGCCATGCCACCCCCCGCAGCCTGATCATCCTGGATGAAGTCGGCCGCGGAACCAGCACCCGCGACGGTCTGGCCATCGCCCGCGCCGTGCTGGAGCACCTGCACGATACCTGCGCCGCGCGCACGCTCTTCGCCACGCATTTTCACGAGCTGGCCGCGGAGGCCACCTCGTTGCCATGGCTGCGGGCCTGTCGCATGGCAGTCGCCGAGCGGGATGGCGAGGTCGTCTTTCTGCATCGCGTGGCGCCTGGCGCGGCCGACGAGAGCTATGGTGTGCGGGTGGCGCGCATGGCGGGCCTGCCGTCCACGGTGGTCGCGCGGGCGGCTGGGCTGCTGGTCGAGCGTGCGCCCACGCCTCAGCTTCAGCCCCAGCCCCAGCATGCCAACGGGAAGATTCACGATCAACGCGCCGCATATACCGCCGAGACTGAGCCAGCCGCCAGTCCCGGCAACGATGTTACGCTGGCGCTGGCCGGACTCAACATCGCCGCCATGACGCCCATCGAGGCCATCAACGTGCTCTTCTCCCTTCAGCAGCACGCACTCGCCGTCCTGCGCCGAGGCGCCCCATGAGCGCACCTCGCGGCGGCCAAGACGGCGATACTTCCCCGGCGCCCGATTCTCGTAGGGGCGTCCGGTGGACGCCCGTTGCCCACCCCATCGTCCCACGACCCACTGCCCACCCTATCGCCCCACTGCCTCCTGAAGTGGTCGAGCGCATCGCGGCCGGCGAGGTCATCGAGCGGCCAGCCTCGGTGGTGCGCGAGCTGCTCGACAACGCGCTGGATGCCGGCGCGACGAGCATCCGCGTGGAGCTGCGTGAAGGCGGACGCGCGCTGATCCGCATCGCCGACGATGGCGCGGGCATCGCCGCCGCCGACCTCGACCTCGCTTGCCAGCCGCACGCCACCAGCAAAATCGCCGCCCTCGCCGACCTGGAGCGCGTCACCACGCTGGGCTTCCGCGGCGAGGCGCTGGCGAGCATTGCGGCCGTGGCCGCGCTGGAGATCGTCACCGCGACTGGCAACGACGGGCTGGCCGCCGCCCTCATGCTCGCGCCTGACACGCCCCCGGCGCACACCGCCCGTTCGCGCACGCGCGGCACCACCGTCACCGTCCGCGACCTCTTCGCCGCCGTTCCCGCGCGGCTGGCCGTGCTGCGCGGCCGCCAGGCCGAGGCCCACCGTGCGCTCGCCGTCGTGCGCGCCCATGCCCTCGCCCGGCCCGACGTGCGCTTCACCGCCGTCGCCGATGGTCAGCTCGCGCTCCAGACCCCCGGTGGCACGCTTGAGGATGCCCTGGCCGCGCTCTACACGAGCGATCTGGCGCGTACCGCCATCCCCCTCGGCCCAGTCGCAACCGACGATGGAGTGAGTCTCTCAGGCGCCGTCAGCCCGCGCGGCATCAGCTTCACCACCCGCGAGCATATTGTGCTGGCGGTCAACGGGCGCGTCGTCGCCAACCCCGCGCTCGCGCAGGCGGCAGGCGCCGGCTACGGACCGCTGCTGCGCAAGGGCCGCCACCCACTGCTGGTCGTCCATCTGAGCGTACCGGCGGACGCGGTGGACGCCAACGTGCATCCGGCCAAGCTGCATGTGCTGCTGCGCGACGAGCCGGTGCTGGCGCGGCGGCTGCGCGACGCGGTGGCCGAGGCGCTGGGCCGCAGCCCCGCCTCCATTGCCACCGGGTCTGGAGAGTCGCGCAACGGAGTACACCCCGCGCCGCACTTCACACGGCCTGTCCAGCTCACCCTGCCCGCGCCACACCGTCGCCGCGGCCTGCTACTCGGCGAGCGACGCCCGCGCTACAGTCCGTTGCCTCCTCCATCGCCTGACGCACCGGCGCAGGGACCGCTGGCGCTGGAGCCGCTGGGGCAGTTCGAGCGGACGCTGATCCTCGCCCGCACGCCAACCGGCGACCTCTACCTGGTGGACCAGCACCGCGCGCACGAGCGCGTGCTCTACGACCGTCTGAGCGCCAGCCGCGAACACATGCCCAACCAAAGCTCCACTGGCGAAAGCGACGACCTGCCCGCCGCCGTCTCAGGCCAATACCTGCTCGATCCGCTGCTGGTGGAGCTGACCCCGCGCCAGGCCGAGCTGCTCGCGCCACGCGTTGGCGAGCTGGCCGTGCTGGGCATCGAGTGCCAGCCCTTCGGCGGCAGTGTCTTTCTCGTCCGCGCGCTGCCCGCCGTCGCCGGCACAGCCTCCGACCCTCAGGATGTCGCCAGTACGCTCGCCCGCGCCGCCGAAGACGCCGACGACTGGCTGGAGCACGTGCGCGCTTCGCTCGCCTGCCGCACGGCCATCAAGCGCGGCGACCCGCTGACGCCCATTGAGCAGGCCGCATTGCTGACCGACCTCTGCGCCTCCCCGGCGCCCGCCGTCTGCCCGCATGGCAGCCCGATCTTGCTGCGCTACAGCCGCGAGTACCTCACGCGCATCTTCGAGTGGTGAACCGCCAACACCGGAGACCCCGTCGCATAGAGCGCCATAGTCCAGCATAATTCAGGTGATGAAGTATGGGCGTATGGCGCCCTATCCAGCCACTCCGGCCACTGCTGGACGAGATGACGACGGCACAGGCCCTCCACGATGTGGTCCCGTGACGTCACCACAAGCCGCGTCGGTCACGAGATGTGGTGCTCCGGCGCCGGAAGCCAGCATGCGTTGAGATGCGATCACTCCGCCGCGACAGCCCCGCACTCACCTGCCTCGCGCTCCAGCCGCTCGGCCAGTGGGCCGGCCTGTTCGAGCGCGTAGCGGCGGTAGGCACAGACCTGGCGCGCGCGCTCGGAGTCATCCCAGCCGAATTCGCGGGCCATCAGCGCCGCCACGTCCTCCGCCGCGCCCAGGCCGCGCAGCCGGCCCTCCAGCGCGATGCGCGTACGCCGCGCCAGCACGTCCTCGACACTCAGCGCCATCTCAGCCCGCACCGCGCGGACCACCTCGGCGCGCACGTAGGGCAACCCTTCCACCAGCGGTGCGCCCAGCTCCGGCTCGGCGCCAATCAGGTCGAGCACGGCCGCGGCCTCGGTGCCGTAATCGCCCAGAAGGTGCTCGGCCACATCGAGCGACAGCCCCAGCGCCGCCGCCCGCTCCACAATCCCCGCACGCGCCGCCGCCAACCCCTCCGCCCCCGCCAGCTTGAGCCTCAGCGTCGGATGCTTGGCCGCCTGCGGTGGGCGCACGCCATGCGCCCTTACAGCCCGACCCGTCGCCTCTGCGCCCTCTGCGCCCTCTGCGCCCTCTGCGTCCTCTACGTCCTCCGCGGTTCCTCTCTCCGCTTCTTCCTTCTCCGCGACCTCCGCGAAGCTCCGCGGCCTCCGCGTGCTCCGTAACCCCTCTCCCTCGCGGGCGTCCACCCGGTCGAGCACGTCCTGCGCCATCTTGCGATAGGTCGTCAGTTTGCCGCCGGAGACCGAAATCAGACCATCCGCGCTCTCCACGACTTCATGGGCGCGCGAGAGGCGCGCGGGCGTGCGGCTCCTGCGCAGCCGCAGCAGCGGCCGGAAGCCGGCGTAGGTCGAGACAATGTCGTCGCGCGTGACGGGCCGGCGCAGATAGCGGTTGAGGTGCGCCAGCAGATAATCAATCTCGTCGGCGGCCGCGATGCCCTCATCCGCCCGCGCCGCCGGCTCGTCGGTGGTGCCGACGATTGCCCGCGAGCGCCACGGCACGATGAAGATGATGCGCCCGTCCTTGGTCTCCGGCAGCACCACCGCCTCGTCGCCCAGCCCCAGCGTCTCGCGCGCGAAGACCAGGTGCGCGCCCTTGCTCGGCGCGATCTCCAGCTCCCGCGCCTCACCCGCCAGCCGCTCCACTTCCTCGGCCCATACGCCCGTCGCGTTGACCACGTGCCGCGCATAGATCGTAACCTCGTCTCCGACGACTTGGTCACCGCCCACTCGCCGCCTTTGCTCTCCTTCTCCGCGTCCTCCGCGAGCCTCCGCGTCCTCCGCGTTCTCCGTCCCTCCCGCGGCCCGGTCGCGCACCACGACCCCCGCGACCCGGCCAGCCTCGTCGCGCACGAAGCCGGTCGCTTCCGCGTAGTTGGCTAGCAGCGCGCCGCGTGCCGCCGCCGAGCGCAGCACGGCCAGCGTCAGCCGCGCGTCGTCGGTCTGGGCATCGTAGTAGATGAAGCCGGTCTTGAGGCCTTTGGGAGTGAGACTCGCGGCGCGCTCGGCCACCTCGGCAACGGAGATGCGCCGGTGCTCGCCGACGTTCTCCTTGCCAGCAAGCACGTCGTAGAGCCACAGGCCGGTATCCAGAATCGCGCCGAGGCCGATGCCGAACGGAGGCGCCACTGGCAGCCCGACGGGACGCCGCGACGAGGCGTAGAGCGGCAGCACGAACGAGAGCGGGCGCACCAGATGTGGCGCGTTGCGCAGCAGCCGCCCGCGCTCGATCAGCGCCTCGCGCACCAGGGGGAAGTCCAGCTCCGGCAGGTAGCGGATGCCACCATGCACCAGCTTGGTCGAGCGGCTGCTCGTGCCGGAGGCGAAGTCGCCGCGCTCGATCAGCCCCACGCGGTAGCCACGCGCCGCCGCATCCAGCGCCACTCCCGCCCCCGTGATGCCGCCGCCGATCACCAGCACATCGAGCGGTGCGGCTCCATCCGCCAGCACATCTGTAGTGGCGAGGCCTGTCTCGCCCGGCTCGCCGCCAGCGCGCGCCATCTCTGCCAGCGCCGCGTGTCGTGTCCGCGCCGAGATCTCCGCCATGCGCAGGATCGCTTCCCAGGTCCAGGCGTTCTGGCGCACCACACCCGCTGTGCGGCCGACGTGTACGCCATGGTACCCTTCACAGCCTACCATGCGCGCGCTACCAGCCGCCAAACAGCCGGCGCGCTATGCTATACTCGTGTGTTCACCCAGGAGCGTCTTGCCCATGCAGCAACACCCTTCGCCACAGGCCACGTCTGTGCCAACATCTACGCCCACACCAGCATTCGCGAACTCGGTGCGGGGACTGTACCGCGTCGCGGTAGACGGCCTGAACGCGGCGGGCGAGGCCACTGGCGCAGTCGTCGCGACCCTCCAGGCGCCAACCGCGGACGAGTGGCAGGCGATCTACGGCGGCCGTGCCTCCGAGACGCCTCCGCCTTCGAGGCTGAGCTTCATCGGCGCGCTGTCGGGCGAGGTCGTAGAGGTTGCGCTGACATGGCCACTGCCTCGGCCCGGCCGCAAGCGCGCGCGGCACGTCCCGCCGCCGTCGGTGCGGCTGGTGAACGTGATCGAGGCGTCACCACTGCGCAACACGTCGCGCTGTCCGGTCTTCGGTGAGTGCGGCGGCTGCCAGCTCCAGCACATGGCCTATCCCGCGCAGCTCGCCTGGAAGACCGCGCGCGTGTGGGCAGCGCTCGTGAGAGTGGGCATCGCCGACCCGCCCGTGTCGCCGGCCATCGGCTGCGAGCCGCCGTGGGAGTACCGCAACCACATGCGCTTCTCAGTGGACCGTGAAGGGCGGCCAGGACTGACCGCGCGCGGCAGCCGCCGTGTGCTGCCGCTGGCGCACTGTCCCATCGCCAGCCCGCGCATCAACGTCGCGCTCGGCGTGCTCGCGCGCTGGGCGTCCACCGGGCACCCCCACCCACGACCGCAGGCGCTGGTGCGCACCGGCGAAGCCACCGGCGACGTGCTGCTCCAGCCGGTGCCATCGCCAGAGATGCGTGCGGGCCTGGAGGCCGCGGGTCTGAACCTCCGCGACGAGACGCTCGAAGAAGACCTGCTCGGCGCCCGCTTCCGTATCCGGCCTAGCTCGTTCTTCCAGACCAACACGCGCCAGGCGAATCGCATGGCCGAGCTGGTGCTGGAGCGCCTGCCGCGTGGCCCGGACGTGACGCTCGTGGACGCCTACTGCGGCGTGGGCACCTTCGCCCGCCTGATGGCACCTCAGGCCGGCCGGGTGATCGCCATCGAGGAGTCCGCCAGCTCGATCCGCGACGCCCGCTGGAACCTGCGCGAGGTGCCGAACGTGACGATTGTGCAGGCCAAGGTCGAGGAGGAGCTGCCACGTATGACCGAGCGGCTGGACGCGCTGGTGATCGATCCGCCGCGCGCCGGCTGCCAGCGTCCCGTGCTCGACGCGCTCGCCGCCCGGCGGGTGCCACGTGTGGTCTACGTCTCGTGCGATCCCGACACGCTGGCGCGCGATCTGGCCTACCTGACCATCGGGGCGGCTGATGCGGATGGGCGCACGCACCCGCCGTACCGCCTCGTCTCGGTCCAGCCGCTGGACATGTTCCCGCAGACCGCGCACGTCGAGAGCATCGCCGTGCTGGAGGGCATCAGCTAAGCATGCAGCATTCGGATTCGCCGCTGTACCTCGCCTCGTCGTCGCCGCGCCGCCGCGAGCTGCTGGCGCGGGCCGGCATCCTCTTCGAGCCGCTCGTGGTGCCGGTGGACGAGGACGCGCTGACCGCCGCCTACCCCGGCCCGCTGGAGCACCTGGGTGAGTACCTGGCCTGCGAGAAGGCGCTCGCCGCCCGCGACGCACTGGCTCGGGCGGGCAAGGTTCCTGGCACGGTGCTGGCCGCCGATACGACCGTGCTGCTCGACGGGCGCTCGCTGCCCAAGCCCCGCGACGCCGAAGAGGCGGTGCGCATGCTCGAGACGCTGCGCGGGCGCGAGCACGTGGTCGCCACCGGTGTCGCGGTTGCCCCCCCGGCGCCGGACGGGCGTCCACCGGACGCCCCTACGCTGGTGTCGGCCACATCGGCGACGCGCGTGCTGATGCGCGACTATAGCGACGAGGAGATCGCGGCCTACGTCGCGACCGGCGACCCGCTCGACAAGGCCGGCGCGTACTCAATCCAGCATCCCGACTTCTCGCCAGTGGCCGAGATTTCCGGCTGCCACCTGGGAGTGATTGGGCTGCCGGTCTGTATCGTCGCGCGGCTGCTAGGTCGCGGCAGGCTCCCCCCGCTGGCGCCGCTGGGCGTCCGCCGGACGCCCCTACCGCCCGGTCGCGCGCTCTGCGTCTGGTCACCGGGCTGCACGCCGCCGCTGCCGACCGAGGCGGCAATCACGGAGGGCGGCGCGTGCGAGGCGTTCGCATGACCACGGGGTCGCGCGACCCCGTGCGCGGGCGTTATGCCCCCTCGCCGACCGGCGCGCTGCACCTGGGCAACCTGCGCACGGCGCTGCTGGCCTGGCTCTTCGCACGCCACGCCAGCGGCCGCTTCATCCTGCGCATCGACGACCTTGATCTGCCCCGTGTGCGGCCGGGCGCCACAGACCGCATGCTGGCCGATCTGCGCTGGCTGGGACTGGACTGGGACGAGGGGCCGGATGCCGGTACCGGCGGTCCCTATGGGCCGTACGTCCAGTCGGCGCGACAGGCGATCTACGACGCGGCGCTCGCCCGCCTGCGTGAGGCCGGGCTGGTGTATCCCTGCTACTGCACGCGCGCCGAGCTGGCACGGCTCGCTAGCGCCCCGCAGGCCGGCGACGACGCCCCACGCTACCCCGGCACCTGCCGCCACCTCACAGCCGCAGAGTGTCGCGCCCGCGAGGCCGCCGGACGACGTCCCGCGCTACGCTTCCGCGCGCCCGATGAACCGATCCGCTTCGTTGATACGCTGCATGGCGAGCAGACCGAGTCGGTGGCCGAGACCGTCGGTGACTTTCTGGTGTGCCGCAGCGACGGCATCGTAGCCTATCAGCTCGCGGTGGTGGTGGACGACGCGCTGATGGGCGTCACACAGGTCGTGCGCGGCGCCGATCTGCTGCCCTCCACCGCGCGCCAGCTCGCGCTCTACGCCGCCCTGGGCTATCCCCCACCGCGCGAGTACGTCCACGTCCCACTGCTGCTCGGCGCGGACGGCGCTCGTATGGCGAAGCGTGAGGGCGCGCTGGGCCTCGATCCGCTGCGCGAGCGCGGCGCGCGCCCCGAGGGCGTGCTGGGGATGCTCGCGGCACGCTGCGGGCTGTGGCCTTCCGGCGAACCGGTTACACTGGACGACCTGCTGGCGGCGTTCGCGCCCGAACGCATCACGATAGAGTCCACCGCGCCCTGAAAGGTCACCAAAGGTGACAGGAGATGTCGCGAAGCGCAGGGTACGCTACGCCCTATCAACCAGTGACACGCACGACGTGGCAGGTTGGTGACACTCAGCGCCAACCTGCCCGAATGACCGGCGCGCCCAGCCGCTGAGGCGCGGTATTGTGTGGCGCAGTATTCCTCGACCGATCCTCACCTCAGGACACCTATGGCAACCTCACCCAATGGCGCCGCGACGCCGACCGGCCCGCGCGCCGCCTTCTCTCGCCGCCCGCGCGACCCCGACGGCCTCACGCGTCAGAAGATCGCCGCCGCGTTCGCCAGCATGCCGCGCGTGCTCAAGCTCGTGTGGCAGATCCAGCCGTTCTACACCCTGGTGCTGGCGGTAATCAACGTGCTGCAGGGCTTCCTGCCGACGGCCACCGCGGGCGTCACGGCGCTGCTGATTGACGCCATCATCCAGGGTGTGCGCCACGGCGGGGGACCTGCGGCGCTACGGCTCGTCATCTGGCTGGTGGTGGCGCAGCTCGCGGTGCAGGGACTCTCCAGCCTGCTGCAGACGCTCAGCAATATCGCGCAGCAGCTCCTGCAAGAGAAGGCGTCGTATCACATCCAATT
>DASVAA010000067.1:0-33720 GCA_036376595.1 Ktedonobacterales bacterium
GTCGGAGGTGTTGTTGGCGTACTCCTGGTACACGGTCTCGGTCGTCGGGTTGCTCGACCCATTCAGGTACACCCAGCTCGCCACCGGCTTCGTCAGCAGGCGGTTGCCGTCGTCCCAGTCGTTGGTGCCCCAGCCGCCGCCAGCGTAATACTGCGACACGTTTCGCGTCCCGTCGGGTGCGGTCTCCGTCACCGTGCTGAAGCCGGTCGGCACCTCATTGTAGTAGTTCAGATAGCCGCCCATCAGGCAGGCCTGGTTGGGATTACTCGGCGGCAGCCCGTTGTCGCCGCAGGCGTTCCAGGCGTTCGGCGGAATCCACGTATCCTCGGTGCAGCCGTTGTTGGGGCACGGCACGTTGAGCGTGTAGTTGTAGGTTGTCAGCAGGCCGGTGGCGTTGTCCTTGATCTGCGTCACCACCTGCTGCGGCCACTGCCGGTCGTCAGGCTCGCTGCAGCTCGTGTTGTCGCAGGCCAGCGGATTGGTATTCAGGCTCCCGCCCGGCCCGCCGTGCGAGTTGCCGTAGGCCGTCGCATACCAGATGCTCTCGCCGGCCCCCGTCTGATGGTCCGCGACGTAGTTGAGATACTGCTTCCAGTTCTGCTGATCGTACGGCTGGTTATTGTTCCCCGGCACCAGTTGTGTGTAGTCGTGGTACTCGTCTTTCAGTGATGCCGTGTAGAAAAAATCGGTCGGCTGCAAGCTCGGCTCGGCGGTGCCGTTCTGGTAGGGGATTTCCTGCAGCGCGGCCAGGTTATGGGTGCCGGCGCTCGCCACGCTGTTGCCGTTGAATTGATCCCACGCCTGCCCGTATGGCGCATCGGGGTTGTAGGTGAAGGTATACTTGCGCACCGTCTGATAGCTGCTGCCGTCGTAGACCTGCATCCAGACCGAGTCCAGCGTCATCGTCGCCATCGTCAGCGGCGCCGGCTCCCAGCCCGAAGGCGTGATCGGGTCGTCGCAGCGCAGCATCGTATTGCCGAACTTCGGCGCGCTGGCGCAGTTATAGTTCGTGCCGTAGCTGGTCGCGGTTGCCACGCCGCCGGGATATGTCTCGCTCGCCCCCGGCCAGTGGATGTCGAAGAGCACGCGCGCGTGCGCCGTCCCGCCGTTGTAGTTGTAGAGGATCTGCGCCGGATTGGCGTCGCGTGTGTAGGTCAGCCCATTGGACGAGGCCGTATCCTGCCAATACTGCACGTCGTAGCTGTTGGCCCCCGCCGCCGTCTGCACGTGGTTGATGTCCCATTCGATCGCCATCAGCGATGAGCCGCTCACCATCGTCCGCCGCGAGTCGTTGGTGCAGCCCAGGTCGTAGCGCGTGCCATCGGGCGTCAACACGTGAAAGCAGCTCGCCGTGCTGTTCTCAGTATTGGGGTTTTTCGAGTTGTTGCTGGTGAAGATGCGCAGCTTCGGGTCGTGGTGCGGCACGAAAAGTTGATTGCCCGCGCTGTCGGTCATACAGCACAGCAGCACCTCGCTGAAGCCGCCCACGTCGTTGAGGTAAAAGAGGTTCTGCGAGCTGTCGTAGGTGATCGAGCCGAGGCTCAGGTTCCAGCCCTCACCCACCCACGAGGCGGGCGCCGCGGAGCTATACCGTTGGTTCGAGGAAGCGCTGCTGTACACCAGCTGCAATGACGGCGCAAGGCTCTGCGGTGCTGGAGGCACGTCCAGCGGGATCGCCAGGCTGGCCGAGCCGTCGCTGCCGCTGTTGGTCACGTGCTCGCTGGAGGCGATGTTCGCGTCGCTGCTGTCGGCGGTCAGCACCAGCGGCCCGCTGTTGAGGCTCGCGATCTGCACCGTCATCGTGCGCGTCTTCGTATCCACCGCCACCGGATACGTCACCGCCGCCGCGTGGGCGCTGGCGTTGCCCGTCGCCGCCCACGCCAGCCGCAACGACGCCGGATTGAGGCCATCCAGCTCGTGCGGCGCGTAGTGCATCCGCAGCGTCATCGGCCGCAGCAATCGCACGTTGCTCGCCGCGTGTCCTGCGCTGTCCACCACCTGCAAGCTCAGTTGCGCCATCTGCGTCTCGCCGCCGCGGAAGCCGCCCTGTGTCTGCGTGAGCTGTAGTGTGTACGGTGCCGTGCCATCCGCGCGGCTCACGTCAATGCTGTGCGGCGCGATGCCCAGCTCCAGCGTCCCCTCCGAGCTGGCGGTGAACAGCGCATCCGCTGCGCCGCCGGGCCTCGTGCCTGCCGTCGCCAGCAAACCCGCAACAAGCGGAATCGCGACCGGATGTGCTACCGGCTTGCCCGCCGCCGGTCCCATCTGGTCGGGCGTCTTGGCAACCGCGTCATGTGGCCCGCGCGTTGGCTTCAGCGCCACGGCCGGCGCCCCCTTGGCCGCCTGCGACTGCCCCCACGCATTGCCGCTCGCGCGAAACTGCGCCAGCGTATTGGGCGTATGACTGACCGCCGCTCCCTGCGCGTGCGCCATCGGCACCATCCCGAACCCCGCCGCGGCCAACTGCCCCAGCAGCCCGCTCAGCAGCATCACGCACAGTGCCCCCGCCGGCCCCGCCCGCCGCGCCAGCGCCTGCCCACTGGCTCGCCGCCCGCGCACCCAGCGCGCTAAGGCTGTGGCTCCCCCTCGCCCCGCAGTGTCGTGGCGAGACCTGTCTCGCCCACGGTCTTTCAGGTGTCCACGCTGCTCCCAGCCCGCGCAGGCGGACGTCGCGGCCGCCGGCCCTCCAGGCGCGATTTCAATCGCCGGCTCGCGGCTGCCTCGCCTCTGCTGGTCGGGCGTGAGGACCCCATCCGTCGCCTCATGCTTGCCGCCGCTGGTGTTGCCGCCGCTGGTGTTGCCACTGGTGCCGCTGGTCATGGCCGCCCTCCTGTCGCCACGCCGACCGTCCCCCTCTCGCCCCGCAGTGTCGCGGCGAGACCTGTCTCGCCTCTGCCGGCCGGGGGTGAGGTCTCCCGCTTGCGGCACAAGACTACCAGCCAGCACCCAGCGTCCGCGTGCGGCGCTCAGCGTATTTCTCTACGTAGTTTGACGTAGATTCCCGCCCACCTCCATCACGGCCACCTTATTTCATCTCACCGCGTTCCATCAGTCCTTCCTGCCACGCCAGCGCCACCAGCCTCTCGCCACTGTTGACGTCCAGCTTCGCATACAGGTTCTCGATGTGCTTCTGCACCGTCTTGAGCGAGATGCTGAGCGTCCCCCAATTCCGGCGCGGTCCATCCCGCCCGCCACCAGTTCCCACACCTCCAGCTCTCGCTCCGTCACGCCGCGCCGCCGCCACCGCTCCCGGGCCGCCAGTTGTCCCCCGTGCGCGCAATGCCCAGTTCCGGCCCAACCCGCGTCGCCTCGCGCCTCATCTCAGGATGTTCTGTCGTGCCTACATCCACAGTGTGTCCCGACTGCGTCACATGCATCGTCGTCCCCCTCGCGCCGCATGTCGCCGCGGTGCGTCCATTCCATCGAGGGTCCACTTCCTGCCCTGTCTCTCCGTTAGACAGGCTATGCCGGCACCACTATACCTGTCTCCTGTCAGTTCAGCAATCCCTCACATCAACACGGTTCCATCAAAAACCGGGGGCTAGCCGGTACAGGTCTGCAGGCCGCGCAGGCGGCCTTGGTGGCCGAGAGGCCCCTCGGCGCGGATTCATCCGCCGGCCCCCTTGGCGCACCGCGACCCCTGATTTTTGATAGAGCCCATCAACACGACGTAAGCCGTGCCGCACGCCACGCTCAGCGCCTGCACCCCGGCGCTACTCGTCAATCTCCTGTCCGCAACTGTCCACATCTTTCCGCATCGCGCGCTTGCGATCCCCATCGCTCCGTCTTACACTTCCCTCGCCGGCTGATTTCCCGCAGCCCTCAACTCATGTTCCGTCTGATCGCTGGCGTGTGCTGGTACCACGGCCAACGCAGGCTACCTGCCTACTGCTCCGCGCTCCCCGAAAGGACTCTCCCCCCATGCGCCACGTCCCCTGCGTTCGCTTTGCGCCAGCCTCATTGCGTACCGCGCCCGCGACCTCAATCCCGCGCCCTATCGCCTCCCGCTTCCTTGTGTCCGCGCAACATGTTTCGCATTTTTGTGCGGATCCGGCAATTTATCGCTGCACGCCCGCCACAAATTCAGACACACTCCCGCTTTCGACCCCCTCCCCCTGGGTTTCCGTTTTCCTTCCGCGCGGAAATGCCGAGCTGGCGGCGTTGGACTCTCCCTGCTCCCAGCGGAGAGAGGAGTCGGGGGCAAGGACCTTCGTCTCCTCCGCACATCGCTCTCGCTTGCGCGGTTTGACACCCTCGGCGCCGCTCACGTACCATAATCTGCGGGAGACGAGCGCAGACTGCTGGCGCGGGACCCGGATGGCGAGACAGATGCCCGCCCGGCCGTCACCCGACTCTGGAGGCGGCATGAGCCAGACGACCCACCCCGCGATCCGGTCCGCCGGCATCATCTACCGCGAGCGGTCCGTCGAGGCCCATGCCCTCGCCCTCACCCTGCTCCAGCGCCTCTCCGCCCGCGGCCTGCGCACCTGGGCCGCCGACCGCGACGCCACCGAGCGCATCCTCGATCAGCTCCCCGGCACCGACCTCTCCCTGGTGCTCGGCGGCGACGGCACGATCCTCTCCGTCGCCCGCCTCTGCGCCCCGTTGGGCATCCCGATCCTGGGTGTCAACTTCGGCCGCGTCGGCTTCCTCACCGAGCTGGAGCCGGCCGAGGTGGAGGAGAAGCTGCCACTCTACCTCGCCGGCGACTACTGGGTGGATGAGCGCTCGATGCTCGTCGCCGAGCTGCCCGCCGGCCCGCGTGACGACCAGCGCGACGAGCAGCGCCTGATCGCCCTCAACGACATCGTGCTCGTCCGTGGCGCCGAGCCGCGCGTGATCCGCGTCGGCATCTGGGTGGACGGCCACCACTACAACACCACCGTTGCCGACGGCGTCATCGTCTCCACCGCCACCGGCTCCACAGCCTACAACCTCGCCGCTGGCGGCCCAATCATGCACCCGCAGGTCAAAAGCTGCGTGATCACGCCCATCGCGCCGCACCTCGCGGCCGACCGCTCGCTGGTGCTGGAGCCCACCGCCAACATCGCCCTGGAGCTTGATGCCTCCTCCGCCGCCGGCATTCTCTCCGCTGACGGCCAGATCAATCGTGACTTCGCGCCCGGCAGCCGCGTCGTCATTCATACCGACGCCTACGTCACGCGCTTCCTGCGGCGTCGCCCGGCGACCAGCTTCTACCGTATCCTCTCCGCCAAACTGAGAGACAATCTGTAAATGCTTATCGAGCTAACCATCACCAACTTCGCCATCATTGACCATCTGCGCCTCGACCTCGACGCGCACCTCAACATCTTCACCGGCGAGACCGGGGCTGGCAAATCAATCCTGGTGGACGCCATCTCGGCGCTGGTGGGCGAGCGCGTCACCGCCGAGGTCGTGCGCTCCGGCGCCGAGCGCGCGGTGGTCGAGGGCGTCTTCGATGTCTCCGGCCTACTTCCCGCCTCTGCCTCCAGGTCCCGCTCGCGTGCCAACGGCGCGCGGCATCCGCTGCCCGCTGCCCGCTCGAACGGTGACAGCGAGACCACCGGCGCCGATGAAGAGGACGACGAGGCCAGCAGCGAGAGCTTCGCCGCCGCGCTCGCCGAGCTGGGCATCGAGCCGGAGGACGCCACGCTGATCCTCGCCCGCGAGATCCTCGCCAATGGCCGCGGCCTGGCACGCATCAACGGCCGCGCGGTGCCGATCTCGACGCTGCAACGGCTGGGGCGCTTCCTGGTGGACATCCACGGCCAGAGCGCGCACCTGGAGCTGCTGCGCCCCGATCAGCACGTCTACTACCTGGACCGCTACGCCGGTACCGTCGAGCTGCGCGAGCAGGTGGCGGCGCTAGTGGCCGAGTGGCGCGCCGCCCGCCGTGAGCTGGAGCGCCTGCGCCGCGACGAGCGCGAGATCGAGCGCCGCATCGAGCTACTGCGCTACCAGGTGGAGGAGATCGAGGCCGCGCGGCTGCGCCCCGACGAGCAGCAAGAGCTGGAAGTGGAGCGCCGCCGCCTGGCGAACGCCGAGCGCCTGGGCGAGCTGAGCGCCGCGGTCCATACCGCGCTGAGCGGCGATGCCGAGACCGACGTTACCGGCGCGGCGGACCTGATTGCCGGAGCCCAGCAGGCGCTGGCCGAGCTACTGCGGCTCGACGACTCGCTCGCCGAGCAGGGTGCGGCGCTCGACCAAGCGCTCTACCTGCTACAAGACGTGGCGGCGGGCGTGCGCGACTACGCCGACGAGGTGGCCGCCGACCCCGCGCGTCTGGCTGAGGTGGAGGAGCGGCTCGACCTGCTGGCGAAGCTGCGGCGCAAGTACGGTGCGACCACCGCTGATGTGCTGGCCTACGCCGCCGAGGCCGCGCGCGAGCTGGACGAGCTGACGCACCGCGAGGAGCGCGCCGCCGCCCTGGTGGACGCCGATGAGGCGCTGCGTGGGCGGATTGGCGCGCTCGCCGGACAGCTCTCCGCCCGCCGCCGTGAGGCCGCGACCCGTCTCTCCGCCGCCATGGAGCGCGAGCTGGACGCCCTCAATCTGCGCAAGGCGCGCTTCGCGGTGCGTATCATCCAACAGCCGGCGGAGGCTGAGGACGCGGGCGTCCCCGTCGACCTCGGACCCGGGTCCGAGCTGGCCAGCCTCGCCTTCTCCGCCACGGGCATCGATCACGTCGAGTTCCTCTTCGCCCCCAACCCCGGCGAGCCATTCAAGCCGCTGGCGAAGATCGCCTCCGGTGGCGAGACCTCGCGCCTGATGCTGGCGCTCAAGACGATCCTCTCGGCGGCCGACGTGGTGCCGGTGCTGATCTTCGACGAGATCGACAGCGGCATCAGCGGGCAAGCCGGGCAGGTGGTGGGCGAGAAGCTGTGGCAGCTCGGCCGCGCGCACCAGGTGCTCAGCGTCACCCACCTGCCGCAGATCGCCGCGCTGGGCGACCGCCACTACCGCGTGGTCAAGGCCACCGGCGACGCCCGCACCACCACCGGCGTTGAGCGGCTGGCCGAGGCCGAGCGCGTGGCCGAGCTAAGCACCATGCTGGGCGGCGCGCAGACCACCGCCTCGCGCGCCAATGCCACCGACCTGCTCAAGCGCGGCAAGCAGTGGAAGCACTCACACGCCACGCTCCCGCACACCGCGTGAGATGCTACGCCTCGCACCGCGGCACTACCGGAACGCAACCCGCGCATGAGACAATGGGTATAGATGGCAGTAGGACTTGTGTCCATCGCCGTCTGGTACCATTTGCCCTGGGGTGGACGTGACGCTTCGACCCACCAGTGCGCTTGAATAGGCGAGCGGGCGCGCGAAAGCCGGGCGGCGTGCTGTAGATGCCGTGCTATACTGTGCATGTGCGGTGTGCGGCCGGAGTCCGCGCAAGCCAGGCACGACGAGACGAAGGAGGGCCGCGTCTGGACCCAGCAGAGCTTGCCAGGATCATCGTAGACGTCGCCGCGGACAAGAAGGCCACCGATATCGCACTCCTCGATATCCGTGATCTCTCCGTCATTGCCGACTACTTCGTGATCTGCACCGGCGCCAATCCCCGGCAGATCGGTGCTATCGCCTCTGCCATTGACGACGAGCTATCCAAGCTGGACGTTCCCGTGCGCGGCCGCGAAGGTGGCGCGGACTCCGGATGGGTGCTGCTCGACCTCGGCGACGTGATCGTTCATATCTTTGGTCCGATGGAGCGCGAGTTCTACCGGCTGGAACGCCTGTGGAGCGAAGCGCCAACGGTGATGTTCCTGCAGTGATGGCCTGTGACGGCAGCGGAAGGGTAACGGCGATGGCGACGTTGCGCAATCGGTTCTTCGTAGAGGGCATCCTCCTGGGCGGCCTCTGTGGCATCGTGCTCGGCACGTTGATCGCCTTCCAGGTCGGCAACGAGCGCGTCGGCGCTCGCCGCCTGATGGCCCGTCTGGAGCGCGCCGTCGGTCGCGAGCGCAGCATCCCCTTCGAGCTGATCCGCCAGTAGCGAGAGTGTTGAATCCGCACAAGAGGACGCGGAGGCCGCAGAGAGTCCAGCGCGGCCGCTGGTTGATTTTCGGCCGCGCTGACATGCGTCGTCGAGAGGCACGCTGGCGCCGGGCACCCGCAGTGCATCACTCTCTAGGTCGCTGGGAGAGGGGGATGAGGGGTGAGCTCCGCCGCGTGAATAGCATGCCGCCGGCCATCACTGCCAGCAGACCTGCCAGCACGCCCAGCCCAATGCGCGCGATCAAGTCACCGCGCGCCGCAATGAGCGCTCCAGCATCGGGTGCCGGCACACTGGGAGCACCCGCCGCGTCCACCCGCAGCGCCACGCCTGGAGGCCCTGGTATCATAAGCGCCATGACTGCGGGCTCACCCGCCAGCGCGCCCCCGCGCAGCACCTCCTCGGCCGCCCGCAGCAGCGCCTCCGCCCCCGTGGGACTCGCCCATTGGGCGCGCAGAGTGACGAACCCGCCCGTATCGTGCGTCGCCGAGAGTGACCCGGCTACCGCGCCCGGCGTGACGCCTGAAAGCGCCGGATGGTCCGCGTGCATGCGGTCGGCGATAGCGGCGTCGAGCTGCGGCGAGGCCAGCAGCCCGCCCGATGCGAGCAGCCGCGCGATGCTGGCGGCGTTGGCGGCGGCGACGGCAACCGCCGAGGTCGAGGCGGTGGGCGGCTCCAGCAGCGCGATATGCAGCGTCTGGGTGGCAACGTAGGGTGCCGCGCGGACCGCCCGCACGTACTGCGCGCCCGCACCAAACACCACCAGCACGCCGACCAGCACGCCGATCCACCAGCCGCGGCGCATCGCCAATATCGCCCAACGCGCGCGCGCGCCACTTCCCTGGCTCTGGCTGTGGCTTTTGCTACTCACCACGCGCTTCCCATGCCGGCGCGCGCAGGCTGGACTCATCCACCGGCGCGCCGACCGACCCTTGCGCGCCCGCCGGCGGCAGAGACACGCGCGGGCCGCCGGTTCCCGAGCGGTACGTGATGCCCGCCTTGCGCGCCAGCTCGGGATAGGTCGCGATCTTGGCCTCGACAAACGCCGCGATCCGCTGGGCGAAATGCGCGCTATCGAAGCTCTCGGCGTGGTGGCGGATGGCCTGCGGATCGAAACGCTCGTCCTGGAAGTCGCGCACCGTCGCCGCCAGCGACTCCGGCGTCTGCTGGCCGAAGAAGACGCCCGTCACCCCCTCAACCACAGTGGCCCGCGCACCTCCCGCGCCGAACGCGATCACCGGGCGCCCGCTCGCCTGCGCCTCGACCAGCGCGATGCCGAAGTCCTCCTCGCCTGGGAAGATGAGGGCGCGGCAGTGGGCGAGCTGCGAGCGCACCTGGTCGTCGCTCAGGTGGCCGAGAAACTGCACGTGCTTGCCGGCCATGCGGCGCAGACGTCCCTCCTCGCGCCCGCTGCCGATGATGCGCAACGGCAGGCCGAGCTGGTTGAACGCCTGTATTGCCAAGTCAATGCGCTTGTAGGGCACCATCCGTGAGACGATCAAGAAGTAGTCCTCGTAGCGATCGGCCACGTAGAAGCGATCGGCATCCACCGGAGGCGGGATGTAGACCGACTCACGACGGTAGTATTTCGCGATCCGCGCGGCGACCGCCGGCGAGTTGGCGATGAAATAGTCTACGCGTGCCGCCGTAGCGTAGTCCCATTGGCGCAAGAACGCGACGTACCACGGCAGGATCGCGCGCGGCAGCCGGCCCAGCCGCTCCTTCTCGGCGGAGTCCTCGAACTGCCAGGCGGTGCGCATCGGATTGTGGCAGTAGCAGATGTGCAGCGTCTCGGGCCGCGTGACGACGCTCTTGGCGAACGACCAGCTTGAGCTGATTACGAGGTCGTACTCGCGCAGGTCCATCCGCTCGTAGGCAAAGGGATAGAGCGGCAGGAAAGCGCGGTGATAGCGGTGGACGAGGGGCAGGCGCTGCATGAAGCTCAGGCGAATGTCGAGGTCGCCGAAGGCTTTGCTCAGCTTCTTGGGATTGAAGATTGAGGTGTAGATTGGAGCCTGGGGGAACATCCGGTGCAGCGCCAGCAGCACACGCTCCGACCCGCCCATCCCAAACAGCGGCTCGTGGACCAGCGCAACACGCAGCATGACTAGAACGCTCCTCGGCTGAATAGCAGGGCGGGAATCGTGCGTAGCAAAATCTGCAGGTCGAGGCGCAGGCTCCAGTTCTCGATATAGTACAGGTCCATCAGGATGCGCTCGTCAAAGGTGATGTTGCTGCGGCCGCGCGTCTGCCACAGGCCCGAGAGGCCGGGGCGCATCTCGACGTGCGTCGTCTGCCACCAGTCCACGTCATCCTCGCGCTCCACCGGCTGCAGCGGGCGCGGGCCGACTAGGCTCATATCACCCTTGAGCACGTTGATGAACTGCGGGATCTCATCCAGGCTGGTCTTGCGGATGAAGCGCCCGACGCGCGTGACGCGGGGATCGTGCTTCTCCTTGTAGACCTTATCCGCGGCCTGATCGCCGAGCTGGGCGAGCACCGGTGCGATGATCTGGTCGCCGTTGAGATACATCGAGCGGAACTTGATGATGTTGAAGAGCTCGCCGCGGTAGCCCACCCGCACCTGCCGGTAGAGCACCGGGCCGGGCGAATCCAGCTTGATCGCCAGCGCCACCAGCAGCCAGATCGGCGCGCCGATCAGCAGCACCGCGCTTGCTCCGACGACGTCGAGGCCGCGCTTGATCGTGCGCTCCCACTGTGTGGTGACCGAGCGGCGCAGCCCGATCAACGGCACGCCTTCGATCTCGTCGAAGTGGATGCGCGAGAGACTCAGCTCGTACATATCGGGGATCAGCTTGAAGTTGGCGCCGGCGCGCTCGCAGCGGCGCACCGTCCCCAGAATGCGCTCGTGCTGGTGCGAGGGCAGCGCGATGATCACCTCCGCGACGTGATGGGCGCGAATGGCCGCATCCACGTCCTGCATCGTGCCCAGCACCTTGAAGCGGCCAAAATCCATCGGCGGCCCGTCGAGGTCGTGGATAAATCCGACGACGCGATAGCCCAAGTGCGGCGAGGCGGCGATCTGCTGCATGGCGAGCTTGCCGAGGTGCCCCGAGCCGACGACCAGCAGGTTGGCGAGGCCCACTCCGTGGCTATAGAGGAAGGTCTGGACCCACGAGACGAGCAGGCGGGCGAAGCAGACCAGCACGATGATCGCTACCCACGTGAAGGTGACCAGCGAGCGCGTGCTGCCTACCGCGATGTCGGTCGAGCGCAGGACGTAGTCGTAGGCCGAGAAAATCGCGAAGGCCATCGTGGTCGCGGTGACGACGATCCACACCTGCCGGAACCAGGTGCCGCTGGGGCGCAAGCGGTAAAGTCCCCTGAGTGCGAACATCGCCAGGGTCCCGACGACGACCAGCACTTGCAGCGTCTCAAAGGTGGAATACGGCTCGTTGACGAACCCCGCGGCGAATCCCTGGCCGTGGAGCACGACAAAGCGGAAGTAGTAGGCCGCTACGAACGCAACGTTGAGCATCGCGGCATCGAGCAGCACGAGGAAGATGCGCAACACCAGCCCGCGAAGCTGCCGCCGGCGCAGGCGCTCCTCGACACTGTAGACCGGCAGCACAGGACGCGCCTGCGCCGCGGGCCACACGGCGGAGGTCTGCGAGACGCTCGATGAGAGAGGTGGATGCTGCGTTGGCGCCCCTGCTCCCGCCCCGGCTGCCGCCCGCATGTGCTGTTGATCTATATCCACGCGCTAGCTACCTTCCTCGCCTTCCAGACCCACCACCCACATGATCCGCCGCCTCCTGATAGATGGCCGCATACCCCGCCGCCATGTGCTCTAGTGAAAACCGCTGTGTCCAGCGCGGTCCCTCAACCGCCGTGCGTTGGCGCAACATCGGGTCGGCCAACATGCGTTGCAAAGCATGTGCCATCTCGCCAGGATCGTTGGGCGCAACCTGCACGGCCACAGCCCCGCCGGCCTCCGGCAGACTCGACACATTCGACGTCAGTGTCGGTGTCCCACACGCCAGCGCCTCCGCAACCGGCAAGCCGAATCCCTCGTAGGCCGAGGGATACACGAACAGGTCAGCGCCAGAGTACCACAACGGCTGGTCTTCACGAGCAATATAGCCAGCAAAGGTGATCTGACGCTCCAGCTGCAGCGCGCGCACGCGATCGAATACCGCCTGGTAGTACCAGCCCTTCCCACCGGCGATGATGAGCGGCGGCGTCTGGGGATCGAGCGCGCGCAGCGTGGCGTAGGCCTCCACCAGCGCCAACAGGTTCTTGCGCGGCTCCAGGTTCCCCACGAAGAGCAGGTAGCGCTCGGGGAGCCGCTGGCGGGCGCGGAACGCCGCGAGCCGCGCCGGATCGGCGACCGGCACAAAGTCTGGCTCGATGGCCGAGTAGACGACGCGCACGCGCTCGGAGGGGACGCCGAACAGATCGACGAGGTCGCGCTTGGTGCTCTCGGAGACGGCGACGATGAGCGTTGCGGCGCGGGCGCTGCGGCGCGTGAAGATGCGCTGATACACGCGGCGCTCAGGGCGAAAGTATTGCGGGTAGTGGATGACAGCGAGATCGTGAACCGTGACCACCGCCGGACAGGGCAACCGCGCGGCGGGCAGCACATTGACCGGCGCGTGAAACACATCGGCGCCCGCACGCCGCAGTGCACTGGGCAGCGCGAGCTGCTCCCACAGGATGCGCCGCAGTGGGCTGCTGGTCGCGCTCCCCGCTGGCGCCAGGCGCAGCCGCTCACCCGCTTGCGAGAGTGCATCGGAGTGCGCCGCCTCGGCCTGCGCGGCGTTGATGAAGGCGGTGTAGCGCTGGTCCGCGCTGTCGCGGCGGCTCAGACTTTCGAGCAGGGCGTAGGTGGCGCGGCTGATGCCACTGTTGCGGGCGCCCTTTTCGAACGCGACGAGCTGGGCGTTGATGGCGACGTGCAGGGGCCGGTGATTCACGCGCTCTCGCCTCGCTTCTCGTCGCGCCACGATGCCTGTGCTGTGGATCGTGACGCGCACCGGTATATGCCGGTAACTTGGAGTGTCCGCATGGGTACCGCTCACGCCCCGCGTCGAGCAATACGCCGCGCCAGCGGCAGGCCCCGGCTCCAGCCGGCGTAGAGCAGAGGATGGTAGACCGCGTCGAAGGCACCCACCCAGTCGGTGGCCGCGGGGCCGTAGCCTTCCTTGAACTGCTGGATACCTTCGTGGACGCGGCCGTTGAGATCATAAAGCGTGTAGCCCGCGGCCTTCATCTGCTGGATGGCGTGCCACTTGAGCAGGTAATTGCTCTTCCAGGGCTGGCCGGCATCGGCCACGCCACCGTAGAACTCCACCGCCTGGCGACCCGCGCAGACGAGCCACAGAAACGACAGCGGCCGCCCTTCGCGCAGCGCCACGTAGAGGTACTGGCGGTCGGCGGGGAAGTAGCGGAAGAGGTCTTCGTAGTACGAGCGCGGGTGCAGGCCGAAGCGTGCGCGCCGCGCCGTCTCGACGTAGACCTCGTAACAAGCGCCCAGGTACCCGCCGCGCGTGTCGCGCACGATCTCGGTCCCCTCACGCTCGGCCTTGCGGATGTACTGCCGTGTTTTGGGGCGCATATGGGCGAGGATGGCGTCTTCGGGCTGGGTGAGGTCGAGCGTGTAGGTATCCACGACCTGCACGCCCTCGTCGGAGGGCTGGAAGCCCGCGGCGGCGAGCGCGTGGGGTGTGCCAACGGGCCAGGCGGGGTCCAGCTTGCAGAAGATCGCATGCTGGGCTGCACCGTGCTCCCGCAAACCATCAGCGAGCGCGCGCAGCGCCTCGGCATCGTCGGGCACGGCGACGGGGCCGCGCGGCGCGTAGGTCATTGCCAGCGGCACGCCGGGGAACGGGCGTGTGAGCACCTGCACCCCCGCCCGAAAAGCCCCATTCGCGAAGACCGCCAGGCGGACCGCACGCCAGCCCGCGTGGCGCTTGACCTCGCCCCAGCCCCAGCATTGCAGCGGGTGGCCGTAGGGGTGTCCCGCGACCAGCGCATCCCACTCCGCCGCATCCCGTATCTCGCGCAGATCCATCGTCGCTCCCTAATTGACGGTCTCGAACGCTTGTGCTATGCTCCCGCATACGCCAGGCGCCAGGCTGCCGGCGCGCAGGGCGCAGGGGGTGGACGATGAGCAATGACACGCGCCGACCCTCGCGCCCGCGCGCACCAGACCCCGCCGACGCTGACGCACTCCCTGATAATACTCCACCCGTGGCTGGGGGTGAACTCCTCGATCGCGCCCGCACCCTGCTGGAGGCTCGTGGCGAGCCGCTCTCGCCTGAGGAGCTGGCGCACCACATCTTCGGCAGCGGCTCCCTACCCACCGCGATGATCGCGCCCTGGGTGCGCATGGTGGACCAACTCCTGCGCCCCGCACCGGCCTTCACGCACCACGATGATGGGTGCTGGGGGCTGGCAGCGTGGGAGGTGGCGCTGCGCGGGCTGGACGAGGTCGAGTTCGCCGTGCTCGACGTGGAGACCACCGGTCTGGCGCCGGGCCGCCACCGGCTGCTCGAAGTCGGCGTGGTGCTGGTGCGCGGCGGCGAGGTCGGCAGTTTCTACTCGCGGCTGGTGAACCCGGAGCGCCGCATCCCGCAGTTCATCACGCAGTTCACCGGCATCAGCGAATCCATGGTGCGGCGCTCGGCGAAGGCCACGACGGTGCTGCGCGAGCTGCGCGACGTCATCGGCGAGCGGCCCGTCGTCGGCCACAACGTCGGCTTCGATCTGGGCTTTCTGAGCTACGAGGCCGAGCGCTGCGAGCTGGTGCCGGGCTTCCCCATCGAGGGCGTTGACACCATCGCGCTCGCCCGCCGCTACCTGCCGGGCATGCGCCGCGCCAAGCTCGATCGCGTCGCCGCCGCGCTGCACATCCCCGTGCGCGACCGCCACCGCGCACTGCCCGACGCGCGCATCACGGCACAGGTCTTCGTCCAACTCCTCGCGCTAGCGCGCGCCGAGGGCTGCGAGACGCTGGAGGACCTCTACCGCGTGCTGCACGGCGTGGCGCCCGCGCGCAACAGCATGCCGCGCCCACGCCCGACCGGCACGATCTACCTCAACCCGGCGTGGCGCCAGCACTTTCCCACACAGCCCGGCGTCTATCTAATGAAAGATGAGGCCGGCGAGGTGATCTATGTCGGCAAGGCCAAGTGCCTGCGCGACCGCCTCGCCTCGTACTATTCGCAGCCGCTGGGCTATTCGCGCAAGCTCGACGGCCTGTTGCAGAATGTGCGGGCCATCGAGACGCGCGTACTCGGCTCGGAGCTGGAGGCGCTGCTGGTCGAATCGGCGCTGATCAAGGAGCTGCAGCCGCGCTACAACGTGCAGTTGCGCAACTACGAGCACTACCCCTTCATCAAGGTGGACGTGCAGCACCCCTATCCGCGCTTCTACGCCACGCGCGACGTGGCTGCCGACGGCGCGCGCTACTTCGGGCCGTTCCGCAGCGGGCGCATGGTGGACGCGACCATCGAGCTGATCCAGAAGGTCTTCCCGGTCCGCACCTGCGTCAAAGGGCTGCCGCCGCAGGCCAAGCCGAGCGAGCCGTGCCTGCGCTACCACCTCAAACGCTGCCCTGCCCCCTGCCGCGGCGAGCTGCCCGAGGCGCAGCAGCGCGCGTACCAGGCAGCGGTGGAGGAGGCGTGCGCCTTCTTGGGTGGCGAGCGCGACGACCTGATCGAGCGGCTCAAGCGCGAGATGTTCGAAGCGGCGGCACGGCAGGATTTCGAGCGCGCGGCACGGCTGCGCGACGCGCTGCGCGAGGCGGATCAGGTGCTGCTGGGGCAGCGCCTCGTGACCGGCGCGGTAGAGGCCAACAATCTGCTGATCGCGTATCCCTCGTCGGAGGCGGGCCAGACCGAGCTGTATCTGATCCGCCACGGCCGGCTGGCGGGCCAGCAGCGCGTGCCACAGGAGGAAGACGCGCTGCGCGAGGCGGCGCACGCGCTGCTGGTGGTAGCGGCGGAGCTGGGGACGCCACCGGCCAAGGTGGGCAAGGCCGAGGTGGACCAGATCAACATCATCGCGCGCTGGATCCACCACCACAGCGACGACGACGAGCGCGCCTTCTTCCGCCTGCCGCGTGACCTGACCGACCCCACTGAAGGCGAGCGCTTCGTCGCGCGCGTGCTGGCGGGCGTCGCGGCGGCAACGATGGCGAGGAGCGAGGCGGATGCCAACGAGGCGGCAGTGGCGGGAAGCGCACTGCCAGAGTCGGTGCCGGCCGAGTAACATAGACCTTCACGTCCGGATGCTGCTGACCGACGTTGCTGGACGTTCGCCGCGGATTCGCGTACGATGTCAGGGCCGGCAGATATGTAGGAGGGCGCGCATGTTGAGGCAATACATCAGTGGGGCGATGCATCGAGCCCAATACAAAATCTTGCCCGACGATGGAACGTTCTTCGGCAATATCCCAGGCTTTGAGGGCGTCTGGTCGAATGCTCCAACGCTGGAGGCTGCGCGCGACGAGCTCGAAGAAGTGCTGGAGGAGTGGATACTGTTTCGCGTCTCGCGGAATCTGCCGGTGCCGGAGGTTGACGGGATCAAGCTCGACTTTCGGGAAGCCGTCTGATGCCGGCGATTGGTCCCATCAAGCGTCGTGATTTGATCGCGTAGCTGCGTCAGCTCGGATTCCGCGGGCCGCCCCTGTGGCAGGCATCAACTTATGCGCGACGATGGCCGCACCTTCCTGCTGCCCAATCCCCATCGGAGCGACATCGGGTGCGAGTACTTGCTTCGATTGCTACGCCAGGCGGGCATCTCCAAGGACGAGTGGGAGCGGCTGTAGCCTCGCTGCACTCGATCCACTGTGGTATACTTTCTCTCAGAGTGTAGGTTCCTATAATGTGATGTGGTAAGGCGGGCGGGCGGGTTGCGGGATCGCGGCGAGCACGTGAGGTATTGCGTCCATCGCAGTCGTCGCGGAAGTTGATCGCGTGTCTACAGCGCAACCACGTCGGGTGCTTGGACAGGGACTCGGAGTGGACCGCTTCGCCATCTCACTGCGTGCCACGGTTGGAAGGGAAGGCGACCCATGTCTGATGGACAGGGCACGAGTAGCGGCTCGTCTCGCGCCGCCTCGTCCTCCTCTGGCAGTGTTTGGCGTATCATTTCGACGCCCGCGCCTCCCTGGCTGGGCGCCGAGATTGGCCCACTGATCGTCGCCCTGGGACTGGTCGGGCTCGTCGCGTTTGGATTGACTGGATTCTCGGGGGATCGCAATAGCCCTGGCTTGCTCCTCACTCCGTTCTTCGTCAAGCCGATCGTGTTGTTCTGGTGGTTCTGTGCGCTGGTGGTGACACTGCAATTGGAGGTGCTGCGCCATCCGTCGCCGAACGCCGATGCGGCAAGTGTGCGGAAGCAGATCGTTGGATTAGCGGCCAGCATCGCGTCAATCATCATCTGGACAGTCCTGACCTTCGCGGGTCATCGCGCCAATGAGGTCGTCAGCGGCGTCCCTGGCAGTTCTGGTCGTCATATCGATCAGATCGTGGCGATCCTCCTCAACCTGTGGTTTGTGGGGGTCTTCTGGGTAGATACGGCTCACCGCTGGATTCGATGGCGGCATGGGAAACGGCGCTCCCGGACGGTGACAACCCCCAACGACAGTTCCGCACAGAGCGGGCGATCGGCGTGGCAGCGCGCCGGAACGGACCTCATGGCGGCCGCGCTGCTAGCGATTGCGCTCACCGTGGTCTTTAGCGCCAGCGTGGTGAACTTCCTGGCGCAGGTGACGCAAATCACAATCAACCGCAATCCCCACGTCGATCCCTGCACGGTGTCCGTGATTGCCAACTGCGACCCACGGCAATCGCTGCCACCACTCCAGACGCTATCAGGCCTGGACCGCTTACAGGCGATCGTGTATTTCGCGCTAGGCACCATCGTGCTGGGCACCTTTCTGCTCCGCATCGGCATCGCCGGTGGGTTGCCGAAGACGCTTGATGAGTTGATGCGCATCCTGCGCGAGGCGCCGCGCCGCGTGTTCGTCGCCCTGCTGCGCCCCTTGCGGCACGTGTTGTGGCCAGTCTGCGCGTTCGTGGCGATCTATTGCGAGACGGTCACCGCGCTCGATGTACAGACGTATCTGCATCATCTCAGCGAGCAACATCAGGCAGGTTCCGCGTTCGACCTCGACCCCCAGAACTATTCGCTCCTCGGGCATGCCGTCCTCTTCGGCGTTTTGGCTCCTCTGCTGATCATCGTGGCTGTGGTGATCATGCTGTATCCGTGGGATACGCCGACGGATGCGGGACAAGCGTGGGCCGGCGACGTATGGAAGAACTGGATCAAAGCGCTGGTGCAGATTGGACTGTCGGTGATGGCAGCGTTCCTGCTGTTCTCGCTGGCGCTGTTTGCGATCAACGGCGGCATCGCCTTCTTTGTCCCAGCGCCTGTGCCTCAGCCTTTCGTGCCGCCAGGTGTCAGCACATACGCGGTGGCCCTGGCGCTCGTGATCCTGTTCATCGCGATTTCATGGCAGAGCCGTCGCAAGCGCCGGCAGCGTGCGGCGGTGCGGGTGACCGCGCGCGAAAGCAACCGAGATGCGTGATAGAAAACACCGCTTGACTTGACTCCGAATTCTGGCGTGGTGCACGGTCACTACCCCGTCGCCGGCCACATCCCGCCGCTGAGGATCAGTTGTGCCGCCTGCTGTTGCAGCGCACCGCCAAGTGGCAGATCGCCATGCAGCCGGTGCGCGGCGACGTTGAGCGCGTAGAGGATGCCGAAGCGCTCCAGATAGTACGCCCCGTCGCCCTCGAACGCGACGCCAGGCGTGGCCCGTGCCTGGGGTAGCGAGCCGACACCATCCACGATCACGCAGCCCGCGACGTCGGAGACGCCGGAGCGCACGCGCAGCCAGGTGTAGCCCTCGGCCGGCCGCAGCGTAGCGAAGCGATCGAGCGCGCCGGCACAGACGGGGTCCTGGGCGATGGCCGGCGTGTCCGATCCGGCGCTGTACTCGGCGCCGCCGGGCGTCACCAACGGCACCGCGAACCAGGCGCCGTGGTTCCACTCCAGCGCCAGCAGCAGGATGTGGTCGGCGCCGGTAGCCGAGCCGTCATCTAGCGGCTGATGGCTTGCGACGGGCTGACCGCCGAGCGTCGTGTAATCCCACGCCGCGCGCACGAGACCCCTGACCAGCCACGCGCCGTAGCGCCCGGCATCGGGGACAATGCCGGAGTCAGGGGTGCGCAGGTTGAAGGGCAGCGCGCAGAACCGGCGGCAATCCTGGCCGTCGAGCACGCACGGGGAGAGCGCGGCCGAGGTGAGGAGGAGCTGGCAGCGAGTAGCGGGGTCGTCGCCGGTGTCGAGCTGGAGGCGCAGCGTGGCGCGCAATGGCACTGTCGCCGTGGTGGAACCCGCGCGCGTGAGATAGGTCTCGCCCGGCTGCACCACGTCGCCGCTCGGCTCGGCGTCGAGCACCTCCTGCACCGTAGAGACCACTGTCGCGCGGTCCGCCGGCGATAGATTGGCGAGCGACTCTTGCAGCGCGACGAGATGCGCCTTGCCCCAGCGCGGCCCGAAGTCGAGCAATCCACTCACCGGGCAGGTATCGGCCGCGGCATGCGGGATGCTCAGGGTGCAGCGCTGCGGCGCGAAGGGCGGCGCCTGCCAGCCGATCTGGTGGCGGCCGGGAGACAGCACGAGCGGCGGATCGGAACCCATGATCGGCCGGCGCAGCGGGCGGCCATCCAGCGTCACGCCAGCCCAGGGCACATCCACGGCGAGGTAGTAGCTGTTAGCGGCAGCGGAAGCGGGCGATGTGAGGCCCGCGACGGCCAGCGCCTGCTGCCAGAGCGCGGAGTTGCCGGCGAAAAGCAGGATCAGGGCGAGCAGCACGGCGGCGACTGCGACGCCGAGCCGGCGGAGGCGTTGGGGCACGCTCAGGCGCCGGGCGAACGACGGCGAGCCAGCCATCCCCCGCGCGGCGGCAGGCGCATCGCCGGAAGCGATCGCGGCGGGTGCGCCGTCATCGTCGTCAGCCGTCGGGTCGGGTGCCGCGCTCATCGGCAGACTCCGCTGTCAGCTAATCGCCACGGGCGTCCGCCGGACACCCCTACGAACTCTCCCCTTCGCGTCCTTCGTGATCTTCGCGTTCTCCGTCTCCTCATTCTCCGCGTTCTCCGCGACCCTCCGCGGACTCCGCGTGCTCCGTAACCCCATCTCCCTCGCCCCGCAGGTGTAAGGCGAGCCATGGCTCGCCTGCCGGGGGAGAAAACTGCTACTTGAGCAGTTGATTGGCGACGACGACCTTCTGGATCTGGTTGGTGCCCTCGTAGATCTGCGTGATCTTGGCGTCGCGGAACAGCTTCTCGACGGGATACTCACGGATGTAGCCATAGCCGCCGAAGATCTGCACCGCGTCGGTGGTGACCTCCATCGCCGCGTCGGAGGCGAAGTTCTTCGCCATGCTGCTCTCGTAGAGGTACGGGCGCCGGGTCTCTGTGACCTTCGCGCTCCACCAGGTCATCAGCCGCGCCGCCTGCACCTTGGTCGCCATATCCGCCAGCATGAACTGGATACCCTGGTTGGCGGCGATCGGCTGGCCGAACTGCACGCGCTCCTTGGCATAGTCGCGGGCGTACTCGTAGGCCGCGCGGGCGATGCCCAGCGCGATGGCCGCCACCATCGGCCGCGAGCGATCCAGCATCGTCATCGCCAGCTTGAAGCCGCTGCCTTCGTCGCCGAGACGGTTCTCGACCGGCACGCGCACTTCGTCAAGGTTCACCTCGCCGGTGTGCGAGCAGCGGATGCCCAGCTTCTTCTCCTTCTTGCCGCCGGAGAGTCCAGGGGCGTCGCCGGGGACGATGAAGGCGGTGACGCCGCGGTAGCCGGCCGCGCGGTCCACCGTGGCGAAGACGACATAGAGATCCGCGATGCCGCCGTTGGTGATGAAGCGCTTGCTGCCGTTGAGCACGTAGCTCTCGCCATCGTGGCGGGCAGTGGTGGTCATCGCGGCCACGTCGGAGCCGGCGCCCGGCTCGGTGAGTGCCATTGCGCAGAGTCCGTTGCGCTCGACAATCGGCTTGAGCAGCCGGTGCCGCTGCTCCTCGCTGCCGGCGAGCAGGATCGGGATGCTGGCGAGATGTGTCCCGCCGAGCACCGTCGCCACGCCTGCGCAGCCCCACGACAACTCCTCGGTGATGATGCAGTTGGTCAGCTCGTCGGTGATCCCCAGGCCGCCGATGGCTTCAGGGAAGGCGAAGGTCGTCAGGCCCAGCTCGCCGGCTTTCTTGACCAGCTCCCAGGGAAATTCTTCCTTCTCGTCCAGCTCGGCGGCCACGGGACGAATCTCGCGCTCGGCAAACTCGTGGGCAAGGGACTGCATCTCGTGCTGCTCGTCGGTGAGGGTGAAGTCAATCATGCGGCTGCTGCTCTCCAGTGGGCGATGCGACGCGACGCTGCTGGTGGGCAGTGTAGCACTCGGCGGCGCCCGCCTACAATTAGGCTGGCTGTGGCATCCGATACCAGCAGGATGGCGAGGGGTATGCCTGGCAGGATGGCGGATGCGTCCCCTCGACAATGACGGGCATGCTTGGAGGTGAACGGCGGCAGCACACAGTATCTCGGACGCGCTCAGTCTTCTGCAATCCTGGCGCGGCCCCGCGTGCCCCTTCCGCCAGATGATAGAGAGCGCAGGCATGGGATTGATTCGCTTTTACTGGATTGTAGACGGCGGACTTGCGGGGTGCTCGCGCCCTGGAAGCCGCGAGCGGCGCGAACAAGGGGTGAGCCGCGCCGAGGCGCTGGATGCCGACCTCGCTGAGCTGCGCGAGCGGGGCATCGGCGCCGTGCTGACGCTGACCGAAGACGCACTGCCGGCGGAGGCGCTCGCGCGCCACGGACTGGAGGCGCTGCACGTGCCAGTGGGCGACATGACGGCGCCGGAGCCGGAGGAGCTGGCCCGCGCGCTGGACTTCATTGACGTGCAGCGCGCGCTGGGCCGCACCGTGGCGGTCCACTGTCTGATGGGTCAGGGCCGCACCGGCACCGTGCTCGCCGCCTACCTCGTGCGCAACGGCGCGCTGCCCGACGAAGCCATCGCCCGCGTGCGCGCAACCTGTCCCGGCGCCGTCGAGGTCGAGGAGCAGGTGCGCGCGGTACAGGCGTTCGCGCGGCGCAGGGATTGGGTGGTGTGAAACCGAGCCAGATATTGGGTGGTGTGAAATCGAGCCAGATCAAGAGAGGCCCGCGTGACGGACAGGTGGTGCAAGTGGTATCCTGCTGAAAGGGTACTGAAACTCGCAAGCAGCATGTGGGGGAATCCAATGTCCGCGGTGCGACAAGACGAGATTCTGCGATCCGTCCGAGACCTCCCGGAAGAGGAGCAATTGGAGATCGCACGAAGCATTTTGCAACACTCCGGATTAGCTCAAAACGCCCAATCGGCTCAGATCTCCCGCTTGGTATCCCTTCTCGATAAGCTAGCTGATGAGCTTGCAACAATTCGCGCTTTATTGCGAGAAGCGCCTCTATCTCCTCGCCCACCAGCGAGCGCCATGAGTCTGCGGGGTATCGCGAGCATGGGGAATCCGCCGGATGACGCGACGGTCGATCGCTGGCTGGACGAGCATCGGATGGAGAAGTATGGCGGCTAAGCGGGTGCTCGTTGACACGAATGTGGCAATTGACTGGTTAATCGATCACAAGCCATGGTCGGATGACGCCGTTCCCTTATGGGCAAGCCAGGATGCCGGACAGACCGAACTCTGTCTGCCCGTATCAGTGCTTGATACCATCTACTACGTCATCCGTAAGGGCAAAGATTTCGCGATAGCGAAGCATGCTATCGAGCGATGCATCACCACATTGACCATCCTACCGATGGACATTTCCATTGTTCAGCCGGCGCTTGCGCTCCCGGGCAACGATTTCGAAGATAATCTGCTCGTTGCCTGCGCTGTAGGCAACGGCTTGGACTTGATCGTGACCCGCGATCCCGCTGGGTTCAAGAATTCATTGGTGCCCGCGATCAACCCTACCCAGGTCAGTGCGTATTTGGCGGCCGCGAATCCGTAATACCCCTCTCTGATCGGACTGAACGCGCCTCGTCGCTAGGAGGCGAGAGTCGTGGCGAGCTTGGGCAGCGACACGTCGTAGCGATACTGGATGTTGCTGTGGTTGTCGTCGAACTCCTCGTACTCGTGCGCGATGCCCAGCGCGTTGAGCCGCTGCGACATCTGCCGCGCGCCAAATTGCAGGTTGAACTGGTCTTTCGTGCCGCAATCCATGTAGAGCAGTTTGAGCTTGCGCAAGTTGTCGGCGTCCGAGGCGAGCATCTCGATGGGGTCCCACGCCAGCCAGCGCGCCCACACCTCGGACTTGCGCTCACAGGTAGAGAAGTCCATCGGGAAGGCGATGCCCAGCGGCTCGGCGGGGTCCGCCGAGTAGCACGCCGCCATCGCCAGGATGTTGAGCGCCTTGAAGTCGGATGACTTCTTCTTGACCTGCGCCGCGAATTGATCCCACCACGCCCCGACGCCGCCCGCGTTCGTAATCGCCAGGCAGGTATCGGGGAAGTCGGGCGCGTAGCACAGCTCAAAGGCCATATCGCCGCTGTGGCAGGCGATCGCCGAGAATACATCGGGGTGGCGCAAGCCGTAGATCATCGAGCCGTAGCCGCCGCTGGACTTGCCGAAGACCGCGCGTCCCGCCGGCTCGGCGATCGTGCGATAGTGCGCGTCCACCCAGGGCACGATCTCATCGATCACGTAGTCCTCGTAACGGCCGGTGGCGCCGGAGTTGATGTACTGGCTGCCGCCGTAGCGTGTGAAGCAGTCCGGCAGGACGAAGATCGCGTGGGGCATCCCGGAAGCGTAGAGCTGGTCGAGGCGCTGGGCCAGGTTCGGCTGCCAGGCGTCGTCGTTGAGCAGCATGATGCCGCGACCGGTGAAGCCGGTCAGGCCGACAATCACCGGATAGCGCCGCCGCGAGCGGCTGTAGCCCGGCGGCAACATCACTGGCAGCGTGCGCGTGGCGGGGTCGCCTAGAGGATTGTCGGCCAGCACGCGGCTCTCGACGACGGGGAACTCGACGGTGACGGCGGTGGCATTGGACTGGGTTGCGGACATCGCAAGGTTCCTCTCTAGGAGTCTGCTCGTATCGGTGTGGCCTCGGCGTAGCGGCGCCCGGCCAGATTGTCCGGCAGCGGCTACGTCACGTCTGCGGTGAGGGCGGGAATGCGGGGTTGATGACGCGGAAGCCCTCGTCTTCGGCAACGGCGGCGAGGCGGATATCAGCGGTAACGAACATCAGCTCATCGGCCAAAGTGGACACCTCTGTGATGGCGCTGGCAAGTTGGATCGCGTCAAGGCTACGAAGCGGATGTTCTGCGCGGCCAGCTTCAGCGCCGCGGCCAGCTTCAGCACCGCGACAGAGACAGGAAGCAGATGGTATATGGACGTTGGGCGATCTGGGATGCTGAGTGCAAGCTGGCGCTCGAAGGTGTTTACCATGGCATCGATGGCTGCCGGGTGCATGCCTTCAAAGCGGCCAGTTCGCCTCAATCCCGCCACCACCTCCACGTGCGCCAGACGCGACAGATACAGCCGGTGATGCTGGCGTGGGCTGCAGACGGCGCGGATCCACGCGCTGCCTGGCTCCCAATGATAGCGCTTGGCGATGGCACTGCTATCGAAGAAGTACGCGGCCACGGATTACTCGCCGCGATCTTCGCTGATGGCGTCGGCGGCTGAGAAGCCCAGCGCCTGTGCCCGTTTTCCCTCAGGGGAGTTCCACAGGCGCTCCAACTCCGCGTCCATCTCTTCAAGCTCTCGAATTTCTTCATCCGTGAACGGTTGAGATGGCTCGTCCCATTGAGGATTGAGCCGCTTGAGCTCGGCGGCTGCCTCGCGGATGAGCGCCTCCATCTCCGCGTCGCGCTTCTTGTGGAGTGCCATAACCATCTCTTCCTGTCCGTCAGCACGTGGTTGAGCCCGCAAGCAGTCTACCACACGCTACGCCGGGCGCGAGGCGAAGCGCGCGAGGCGGAAGCGATCGAGCGGCACGACCGGCTGCTCGCCCAGCGCCAGCGCTGCCAGCAGCTCGCCGATCAGGATGCCGAACTTGAAACCGTGGCCTGAGAAGCCGGAGCCGATCACGATGCCCGCGCCGCCGGGGTGTAAGTCGATAATGAAGTCCTCGTCGGGCGAGACGTCGTACATGCAGCGGTCCACCTGCGCCAGCGGGGCGTCGGCCGCTGCGGGAATCGTCCGCCGCAGGAACTCCCGCACGCCCGCCACCTCGGCCTCGTCAGGCGGGTAGCCCGCGTTGGGATCCACCCGCTCGCCGAAGGTGTGGCATCCGACCTTGAGCCAGCCCGGTCCCTGCAAGGGGAAGCCGTAGTATTCCATGCCGGCGAGGAACACCGGGAACGTCCCCACGCCGAAGTGCTCCGCCGGCAGCCCCGCGAAGTAGCACACCTGCTGGCGGGTCGCGGTGATCGGCAACAGTAGGTCTGGCAAGACGTCGCGCACCCAGGGACCGGCGGTGACGACCACGCGATCGGCATCGAGCGCCGACCCATCCTCCAGCACCACGCGCCCACCGCCATCTGACAGCGGCTCGACCCGCGCTACCCGCACGCCTTCGCGCAGCGCGCCGCCGCGCGCTCGCAATCGATCGGCCAGCGCCAGCAGGCACTCCGAGGCGTGCAGCATGCCACCGGTGGGGTTATAGGTAATCGCCTCGTCGTCCCGCGGCGTGAATTGTGGGAAGCGCGTGTGGCACTCGTCGGCGGTCAGCCGTTCGACGGGAAGCCCCGCGGCGCGCATCGTCTCGTAGCCCGGCAGCGTGTGGCCGTCGTCGGTTTGGCCGAGGGTCAGCACGCCCGTCTCGGTGTAGAGGTGGCGCCCCGTCTCGCGAGCCAGCTCCGCCCACAGGGGCAGGCTGAGCGCCACCATGTGGGTGTAGATCGCCGCGTCGCCGTATTCGTGGCGGATAGCGCGCGTGAGACCATGCGACGAGGCCCAGTCGTGACCCAGCGTGTGGCGCTCCAGTACGGTCACATGCGCGCCGCGGCCGGCGAGCGCGCAGGCGGCGGAGAGGCCCATCACACCCGCACCGACGACGATCACCTTCTGCTGCATGCTCTGCCTCCAAGCGTCTGGACCTGGCACCCTGCGCCCCGCTACACCATCATACCCGCAAGTCTAGCACGCGCCGCTTCCACGCGAAAGGACGCGCCACAGGGAACGCAGGTAGCCTGCCTCGACCCCCGTCCGCGCATCGCGAACTTCGTGGCGGCGTAGGGGCATATGGCGCACGCCTTCTCCCTTTGCCATTTGGCCCCGCTGGAGCGGCCTCAACCGCTTGCTCAGCCCGATGGTTGACCACGGTGCGGGCGCTGCCGCATACTAGAAGACGGCGCCCGCTTCATCGGCGGGTGCCCGCCAGCGCGCGACTGTGTATCGCGAGTGCGGCGGTTTGCGGTGAGGGGTCTTTGCGTGTCCAAGCAAGCGGTAGCTCCAGCCGCTCCGGCGCGGTTTTCGGGGCGCTTCGTGATCATTGCCGGGCTGTTCGTCACCTGCCTGATCGTCGCCAATATCATCGCCGTCAAGATTCTGGCGCTGCCCTTCGGCCTCTTCGTGCCGGCCGGGGTGGTAGTCTTCCCGCTGAGCTACCTCTTCGGCGATGTGCTCACCGAGGTCTACGGCTACGCCGCCGCGCGGCGCGTGATCTGGCTCGGCTTCGCCTGCAATCTGGTCGCGGTGGTCGCCATCGCGCTGGCCGGCGCACTGCCCCCAGCACCCTTCTGGCCGGGTCAGACCGCCTATGTCGCAATCCTGGGCTTTACGCCGGTGCTGCTGCTGGCCTCGTTCTGCGCCTATGTCGTCGGCGAGTTCCTCAACGCGTTCGTGCTCGCCAAGCTCAAGATCGCCACCAAGGGTCGCTGGCTGTGGACGCGCACCATCGGCTCGACGCTGGTGGGCGAGGGCGCCGATACGCTGATCTTTATCACCATCGCCTTCGGGCTGACAGGCATCCTGAGCGGCGGCGTGCTGCTGACGGCGATCCTGGTGCAATGGGCCTTCAAGGTGCTCTACGAGGTCGCCGCCACGCCGCTGACCTACGCCGTCGTCGGCTACCTCAAGCGCCGCGAGGGACTGGACGTGTACGACGTGGACACCAACTTCAGCCCGATCGTCGTCGGCCGCTAGCCGGCGTGGACCTCACCCCCTAACCCCCTCTCCCGCGAGGCGAGGGGGAATCCGCTCCTCACTCATCCGGCATGCACCTTGGGCGCGCGCTCGTGTAGCACGATGCCAGTGAAGGGCACGCGGAAGACGGTGAACACGTCGAGGCTGATCAGCAGGCCGGCGAGCAGGCACAGCGCGCCGATGAACTCGCCCAGCGCCGCGGCACCGCTGAATCCAAGCCGCTGGAAGCCGGTGGTGAAGCTGGGGAAAACCGAGCCGAGCGCCAGCAGCACCATCGAGGTGACGCGGTAGCCGGGTGCCTTCTTCTGTAGGAAGGTCCACGCGCTCCAGGCGGCCCCGCCGAAGAGGAAAACGGCGCCGGGGATGTTCATCACAATCGCGAAAATCGCCAGGAAGCCCGGCAGCACCGGAAAGGCGCTTACGTTCGTGACGGTGACAGTATCACTGTGCGCGAGCTTCTCCGCCGTCGCCGCCGAGACCGGTGCGAACAGCACGATCAGGCCGGCGATCACCGAGATCGCGACCGCGATCCACGTCAGGATGCGCGCGGCAGTCTTGTTCCACAGCAGCCAGAACGAGCCGAGACCCAGGTACGCCGCCGTCAGCACGCCGCCGAAAAAGTACCAGAGCTTATAGTCGAGCACCGTCCAGTGGTTCGCGGAGCCGGCGAACGCGGCCAGCGCGGCGATGCCGTAGAACAGCAGGCCGAGCGTCCACAGCAGCTTGTAGGGGCGCGGGCGGTGCAGGTGCTGATCGAAGATAAAGACGGCCGCGACGAGCGCGGCGATGGCGGCGAGCAGCTCGAAGATCGCGGTGGCGGACATGCCTTGTGCTCCTCTACCTCAAACGGCGATTGACTGAAAATAAGCGATCAGGGCATCGCGCAGGCCAGGCGTGGTGTAGTCGGCGGCAACGACCGCCGGCTCCAGCCCGTGCTCGCGCAGCGTGGCGGCGGTGATCGGCCCGATGGCGGCCAGCGCGATCCCCGCCAATGTCTCCGCTAGCGTAGGGGCGTCCGGTGGACGCCCGCTCGCGTCCGGTGGACGCCCGATGGCCGCGGCCAGCCCCGCGACGAAGCCCTCGACCGTGGACGAGCTGGTGAAGGTGATGGCATCTGGCCGCTCCACGAGCAGTCGCCGCAGCGCCTCAGCCTCGACCGGCACAGGGACGGTTCGGTAGGCTGCGACCTGGACCACATCGGCGCCGCGCAGCCGCAGGCCCTCGGCGAGCGCCTGACGGGCGATGTCGGCGCGCGCGAGCAGCACCCGTTGTCCCGCCACGTTGCCCATCCCATCGAGGATCGCCTCGGCGACGTGCTCCGCCGGCACGAGATCGGCGGCGACGCCCCGCGCGGCCAGCGCCTCAGCGGTAGCGGGACCGATCACCGCTATGCGTGCTAGTCCGCGATCGGCCCAGCCCATGCCGAGCGCATCCAGTCGCTTGGCGACCGCGCGCACACCATTGGAACTAGTGAGCACGATCCAGTCATAGGATGATAGCTCGCGCAGCGCGGCGTCCAGCGCGGCGAGATCGGCGGCTGGGGCGATGGCGATGGAGGGCAGCGCGCTCACCCGCGCGCCCGCGGCCTCCAGCAGCGCCGCGAACTCGCCCGCCTGCTCCGCCGGCCGCGTGATGGCGATGTGGCGTCCCGCCAGCGGTCGCGGCGGGGTCGCGTCACCCGCGCTCATGATTTCTCCTCGTGTCGCGGTCAGCCTGTCGCCGGTGCGCTTGGCACGCGGTCATCCTTATTGTACTGCGTGTCACGATGTGGGACGAGGATTTTGGACGGCTCGGTCGCGCGAGCCTCTCCTTGCCAGCTATCCAGGCTTGCCGCGTACACGTCGAGCTGGCCCGACGAGGGGAACCGCCGCACCCGTCACTCGGCCTCGCCCAGCGCCGCGGCGATGGCCTCGTCAAGCCCCAGTGTTGTGCCTGCTGCCCATGCCGCGGTGAACGTCTCCTCGCCGAGCGCATCGCGCACCGCCGCCATCGTGCGATCGTAGTCGGCCTCGACCTCCGCCGCGCGGCTCGCGCCGATCTCGCTCTGCAACGCCGCTGCCGCCCCAAGCAAGCGGGCCGCACGCTCCGCCTCGCCAAGCGCACACAGGATCGACGCCAGCACCTCCATGACGGGAGCTGCGATCAGCGCATAGCGCGTGTTCCTCAGCAGCGTCAGCGACTCCCGTACCAGCGCCGCGGCGCGCTCGTGGTCGCCCCGATCGTGCAGGGCGTGGCCCAGGTTGGCGAGCGCCTGGGCGACATCGGTGCGCGAGCCGTGCCGCCGCTGCAGCGCGAGCGCATCTTCTTTCAGTGCCACGGCGCGCGTGTAGTCGTGCTGCAGCAGCGCAACATTCCCAAGATTTCCCAGCTCGAGCGCGACGCGGCGTGCATCTCCCAGTTGGCGCCACATCGTCAGACTCTCATCGAGCAGCGACCCCGCCCGCGCCAGGTCTCCCCGTTTGAGCGCCGCCAATCCCAGCGCACTGAGCGCCGCGCCCATCTGCCGCTCGTCTCCAAGCTGGCGGCAAAGCGCCAGGCATTCCTCCCCAAGCGCTTCCGCGCGCGCGAGATCCCCCTGATGCCGCGCCATGATGCTGGCCGCGCGGAGCGCCTTCTGGCGCACCGGTGGGCTCGCGGGTTGCCTGGCACCTTGCTGATCGAGCGCCAGCAGCGCCTCCAGCCAACGGCGGCCCTCGCTATGCAGACCGCGCGGCACCCAGTAGTCCAAGAAGATGCCGGCCAGCCGCAGGCCAAGCTCGGTCTCGCCCTGTTCCAGCGTCCAGCGCAGCGCCGCTCGCGCGTTATCGTGGTCGCGATCCCCCTGCGCCAGCAGCGCCAACTGCCGCGGGCCGCGAAACTCCGGCTCCGCCGCCTCGGCTGTGGCGACACAGTACTCGCAGTGCCGGCGGCGCGCCTCTTGCTCCTCGCCACTCGCCGCCAACCACTCAAGCGCATACTCGCGAATCACGTGCAGCATGCTGAAGCGCTGCTCGCCACCTTCCTCATGTTGCTGGACCAGGCTGCGGTCTACCAGCCGGCTCAGCCCCTGCAGCACGTCCAGCCCCAGCGGCTCGGACCACGTCGGCCCGGTGCAGACCGCCTCGGCTGCTTCTAGCGTGCAGCCACCCACGAAGACCGCGAGGTGGCGGAAGAGACGCTGTTCCTCAGGTTGGAGCAATTGATAGCTCCAGGTCAGCGTGTCACGCATCGTCTGCTGCCGCACGTCGAGGTCGCGAGCGCCGCCGATAAGGGTCGGCAGCAGCCGTTCCAAGCGCGCCATCAGCGTGTGGGGCGAGACGACCTTGAGCCGCGGCGCGGCCAGCTCGATGGCGAGCGGCAGCCCGTCCAGCCGTCGGCAGATCTCCACCAGCGCGGATAGACTTGCCGGTGTCGGCGCGAAGTCTGGCTTGACCGCCTGCGCCCGCTCGACCAGCAAGCACACCGCTGGATACTGAGCCACGGTGCCAGCCACAGCCACGACCTCGCCGTTGCCCTCGCGCATGTGCTGCGGCTCCGGGACCGCGAGCGGCAGCACGGGAAGTTGCTGCTCGCCCCGCACCGTGAGCGCCGCCCGGCTCGTCACCAGCGCCGCCAGCCCCGAGCAGGCTTGCAGCAGCGCGACCACATCAGTTCCGGCGGGAGCTACCTGCTCAAAGTTATCGAGCACGAGCAGCATGCGCCGCCCGCCTAACACAGCGCTGAGCGCGGCGAGCGGAGGACGGCCGCCCATCTCGGCGATGTTGAGCGTATGGGCGATGGTGGGCAGCACGAGCGCCGGATCGGTGATGGCGGCCAGTGCGACCCATGCCACCCCGTCAGGAAAGTCGGCCGCCGCGACGTCAGCCGCCCGCAGCGCCACGCGTGTTTTGCCGACGCCCGCCGGGCCGAGGAGCGTAAGCAGGCGCACGTCGCCCCGGCGCAGCAGATGAGCGGCGGCGGCGACCTCGGCCTCACGGCCGACGAATGACGTCAGCGGCGCGGGCAATACGGGCAGCGTCAACGGCTCAACGGTTCGCCCGATTGGTGGACCGCCCGCGCTGGGGCTTCTCTCGCGGCGGCGGAGACGCACGACCGCGGCCTCCAGGGCGGTAGCCTCATCGGCTGTGAGATTGAGAGCGTCCGCCAGCAATCGCAGCGTGTCGCGATGCGGGATGCGCCGCGCCCCGCGCTCGAGGTCGCTGATTCCGCGTGTACTCAGCCCTGTCCGCTCGGCGAGCTGTTCCTGCGTAAGGCGCGCCGCGCGGCGATACTGGTGCAGCAGATCGCCGAACGCGATCTGCCCCTTGGCCGCTGTGCCCATCCTGTCACCCCCGGCTCATCCCCCCGACCCCAAAGCTAGTTCCCTCGCCGTCGCTATTGAAGGTAAGCACTGTGGCGTATGCCGCTGGTAAGCACTCCGGCATAGGTCGCGTGCTGTTGCCAGTATACCCGCCCCGCACTCCGACTGCTAGCATCCGATCTGCGATCGAGTAGAGAGCGCAATCACAATACCCACCGGCAATTGCGTGGGTAATCGCGTGCATTGCTCGTGGTGTCCGCGTCCTCCTCCGCGCACACTTGCGACATGCCCACGCATCGATTGCGCGTCCTGCTGAGCATGGGTTGATTCCGGCTCGACATGGCTCGTCGGGCGGAAACCGAGCGGATGGTGTCGTATCGCCTCGGTCGAGCAACACACACGACCAAATCACCGCCGAGGAGAAAGTAGGGCGATAGCGATGAGAGCGCCGAACACGATCTCAGATGAGCGCTACGTAGTCACCCTAGGGGTTGCGCGCTCGCCGCACGAGAAGCTCCGTTCCCACCCTGTCACCACGCGGCATCCCGTTCTCACCGTGATCCTCGTAATGGCTGCCGCGGCCACCCTGCTCGTCTCATTGACGAGCTGCGACTCACAGCCCCTGACGCTCGGGGATATCCTGCAAAATCTCACTACCGATGTCAACAGCGTCATCGCGAATGCGACAACAGGCGCCCAATCAGACGTCCTGGTGGCTGCCGGGAGCGTGCTGGATGCGATCGATAACACGGCCTCCGCCTACGAGGCCGAGCTGAATCAGACCGCGAAGCAGGTCAACCGTACAATCAGCAGCACGCTGGACCAACTGCAAAACGCCGTCAACGATCTCAACGCGAAGACCCTGGAGGACCTGCAAACCGCCACCAACGATTCGCAGCAGATCATCAACAGCCTCCCGTTCACCAACAAGAATCCGCAGGTGACGTCCTATACGCCGCACTTCGTCGCCATCGGCGCGATCGGTGGGCCGGCCCTGCATGTGAACGTGTTCGGCAACTTCTTCTATTCGGCGCAGCCCGGTCTCACGCCCACGCTCTCCATCAATGGGACCATCATTCAGGCCGATCTGCTGATCACGAACCAGCTCGGCTTCGATGTCCCCGCGTCACTGCTGCCAACTCCCGGTAGCGGTGTGCAGAGCCTGACCACAGAGCTGACCGTTCCCTATCAGCAGAGAAGCCTGCTCGGGAAGTACAAAGGCGTTGATGGTTTCCGCCTGCTGCTGACGATCCTGCCAACGTATCCGGTCTCTAGCCTCGTCCTCACCACGGCTCAGCCAGGGGGGACAATCCAACATAACGGGGTTCAACCGATGGGAGCGCCGGCCGCTGGAGGGTGGCATGTCGCGTCGAACGTAGATTGCCAGTCCAAAACGGTGGTGGAGTCGTTCACTCCTGATCCAGGCGGCTGGCATTTCATTCCATCAACCGTCCAGGTAGTGCCAATCTTCAACAAGACGCCAAACGCAGCCGACTGGAGCGTGGACGCCGGCACTGACCATGTGGTGGTGACCATCCACACCACGGCCCACTGCTTCCTCGGCATAAGTAACGGCTCAGGGGACGTGACCCTCTACGCGACGTACACGGAGCAGGAGCAGACGCCACCCACACAAGGGTCGCTCGCTCTACAGATCGGGTGGGGCGACACGATCAGCGTGCCGGTGACACCAGGATGGACACTCAAGGCGAAGCTCTTCACTGGCAATGAAATGGACTTCAACGACACCGATACGACGGATAGCTACCTGCACGTCGTCAACCATACCGACAACATCACGATCTCCGCCCAGTTCACGAATCTGAAATTCTAAGCGGTCGTATGCCGTCAGTTGCCGAGAGCGCCAAGGGAGGGCACCGTGTCACGAGATCGGGATTGCGCGCGCCGCCGGCTGAAGACTCTAGCTGTCAGCCTCGCCGCGGTGATTGTGGCATTCGGCGTCGTGAGCTGCGATGCAGGTGGGACCACTTCAAGCGGTGAGGCAGGCGTCGTCCTCATCGTGGAACAGTCCGTAGGTCAGGCCGACGTGCCCCCGAACTGCGGGTCCGCTGCGGTGTCATGGCACATGCAGTTGTCCAAAGCCACGGGCAGCGCGGGTAATCGCGACCCAATATCCTGGCACAGCACTCTGAACGGAACAGCTGAAGTTGCCCCGGTTTGGTAGACAGTTCATCGTTAGGCAACGACCGATGTTGTAGTAGTCCACCTCCTCTCATAAGCGTCTGGCGAGAGGTAGCCGAGCGCCGAATGGCGGCGTTGGCGGTTGTAGAAGACCTCGA
>DASVAA010000068.1:0-31346 GCA_036376595.1 Ktedonobacterales bacterium
GTGCCCTTGCGGGTACGCCGGCGACCCCACGCGCGAATGTACCTGCTCGCCCAGCACCATCGCCCGCTACCAGAAGCGCCTCAGCGGCCCGCTGCTGGACCGCATTGACATCCACGTCGAGGTGCCGCGCGTGGAGTACGAGAAGCTGACGGACCGCCGCGACGGCGAGCGCTCGGCGGAGGTGCGGGCGCGGGTGCAGGCGGCGCGTGAGGTGCAGGCGCGGCGCTTCGCGGCCACTCCGCGCATCACCTGCAACGCCGACATGGGACCAGCCGAGGTGCGCAAGTTCTGCGACGTGGACCCTGCCGCCCAGCCGCTCTTGCGTGCCGCCAGCCAGCGCCTCCAACTCTCGGCGCGGGCCTTCCATCGCGTGCTCAAGCTGGCGCGCACGATCGCCGATCTGGCCGGCAGCGAGACCATCGCTGCGCCGCACATCGCCGAGGCGCTGCAATACCGTCCGCGCGGATTAGAGGCGGGCTGAGGCGGGGCGACGATGTTGGAGCACCCAGCGTGATATGATGGGGGCAAGCGACACTGATGCCGCGTAAGATTCGGCAACTCAAGGCGGACCTGCGCAAAGCCGGAGCTCGACTGGTGCATGAGGAAGGCGATCACGAGACGTGGAAGCATCCGCTGGTGCCGGATCTATATGTCGAGCTGGCGGGCAAGGATGGCGCTGATGCCAAGCCCTACCAGGAGCGCGATGTGCGCAAGCTGTTGAGACGAGTGGCCGAGGCGAAACGGAGACAGCAGCCATGAGCGATCATTCGCGCTACTCGATGCTGATCGAATGGTCCGATCTTGACGATGCCTATGTTGTCTCGTTTCCGGAGTGGGAGCGCGCCGGCCACCTAGCGCACACCCACGGAGCCACCTATGCTGAGGCAGCGCAGAAAGGCCAGGAGATGCTGGCGTTCCTGATCGACTCAGCGAAAGAGGACCAGGAGCGCGCGCCCGTGCCGGCCATCTTCGACGCGCACGCCTATCAGCCTGGCGAGACGGCAGATGACATCGCTCGGCAAACGCAGCAGACGCTGGCAGAGCTGGACACGCCGAAGGATTTGGAGGGTGGCACCCTGCACGTATCGGCCCGAACATGACTCGCCTCCGCAACCTCGCCTGGTCGAATGAACTTGCGCTATGTGCGGCTACAGCGTCAGCCGCTTGAACGCCTCAGCCAGTGTGAGACCGGCGGGATGGCCCGTTTCCTCGGCGCGGTGGCGCCACGAGGTGGCGAGCGCGGCGGGGTCGGCGGTCTGGCTGGCGTGGGCGAGCCGCGCGGCGATCTTGGCGTCCAGACCGGCGGAGATGTCCACGTAATGGTCGGGCGCATCGGAGCTGAAGAGCCAGACCTCCGGCACGGCATGCGGCAACAGTCCCTCAGCACGCAGTTGCTCAGGGAAGTGCAGAGGGTCGCGCGCGTAGGGATAGGCGGCGTCCAGCGCGACGCGCCCGGCGGTGCGATGGTCGCGATGCGTGGTGTAGGGCGGCCAGGGATGCACGGGATCGTGGGTGATCAGTAGGTCGGGACGATGGCGGCGGATCGCGCGCACCATCAGGCCGCGCAGGTGGGCGTCATCCTCCAGGCCGCCGTCAGGCAGGCGCAGGAACTCCGGTTCCTCCGCCCCTACCAGCCGCGCCGCCGCCTGCTGCTCCGCCTCGCGCCGCGCGGCCACGATCTCCGGCGCTTCATCGGAATTGCTCGTCCCCTTCTCGCCCGACGTGCAGAGCACGTAGACCGCGCGCCAGCCGGAGCGCACGAGCGCGGCCACGCTGCCGGCGCACCAGCTCTCGATGTCGTCGGGGTGCGCGGCGATCACCAGGCAGGTGCGCGGCCGCGACGGCATAGGCTCAGCGTTCACTGTATCCCCTCCCGCCGCTCCTCTGTTTGCCACTGGCACACCTCATCGCCAAGGCCGGCCCAGGCTACTTCCGCACGACCAGCAGCGTGCCCAGCGCCAGAAGGGCGACACCAAGGACACGCGGCGCGGTGAGCGCGTTGCGCGGGACGCCGAGCAGCCCAAACTGATCGATGATCACGGCCAGCGTGAGCTGCCCGACGACGAGCGCGGTGAGCGTGGCCGTGGCGCCGATGCGCGGCACAAGGATGATCGGCGCGGCAATGATGAGTATGCCGATGATGCCGCCGAGGTAGAGATACCACTGGGAGGGTCCCGGCAGGCCGCGCAGGTTGGCCGAGCCGGGGAAGAAGAACAGCAGCGGCAACACGACCGCGATGCTCACCAGCGTGACGATGAAGACGGAGCCCAGGTCGCCGGCTCGCTTGCCCAGCGCGGCGTTGAGCACGCTCTGCACGGCAATCAGCCCGCCCGCGGCCGCGCCGGCGATGAACAGTCCCAGCATGCGCATACGCAAATCCTCCCCCTCGGCGATGCCCCGCTCTCGGCCTTCCCACGGTCGCGCCGGCCCTCCACCGCTCGCCCCTACGCGATCCTCTGCCTCCCCCTCGTCCCGCAAGGAGAGGGGGTCGGGGGGTGAGGACTCTTTCTCTGTCCCCAACTTCAGCGTTCCACGTACTTCTGCTGAATCGCCAGCAGCTCGCGGATGCCCGTGTCGGCGAGATCGAGCAGCTCGCCCAGACGCTGGCGCGAGAACGGCTTACCCTCGGCGGTGCCCTGCACCTCGATGTAGTCACCCTTCGCCGTCATCACCACATTGGCATCTACCTCGGCCTTCGAGTCTTCGGTGTAGGCCAAGTCGAGCATCGTCTGCCCGCCCACGACGCCCACGCTGATCGCCGCGACGGCAAACCTGACCGGCGAAGCCTTGAGCACCCCGCGCTGCTTGAGCGTGGCGCAGGCGCGCTGCAGCGCGATCCATGCCCCCGTGATCGCCGCTGTGCGCGTGCCGCCGTCGGCCTGGAGCACGTCGCAGTCCAGCACGATGCTGCGCTCGCCCAGCGCCCGCAGGTCCATGCATGCGCGCAGCGAGCGGCCGATCAGCCGCTGGATCTCGTGGGTGCGGCCGCCGATTTTGCCGGCGACCGATTCCCGCTGCGAGCGGGCGGTCCCAGCGCGTGGCAGCATCGCGTACTCGGCCGTCACCCAGCCCTGTCCGCGGCCAACCAGGAACGCTGGCACGCGATCCTCGACGCTGGCGGCACAGAGCACGCGCGTATTGCCGAACTCGATCAGCACCGAGCCTTCGGCATATTTCGCATAGTCCACCGTCACCGTGACCGGCCGGAGTTGGTCGTTGGCGCGTCCATCGCTGCGCGGCAAGTGTTCCTCTCAATCTGTATCTGAAGAGACGCCCACATACAGAGGCCACGGAAAACTGACACACCCGTCTGTCTCCCTCTGCGTCCTATGCGTCCTCTGTGGTTGCTCTCTCTTCTCCCTCTTCGCGATCTTCGCGCTCGCTTCGCGGACTTCGCGTTCCCCGCCCCCTGAACCTCACGGCACGGCGTCGCCGGTGTCGGATTGTAGCGCGACGCTGCCGTCGGGCGCGACGGCGCAGACCCAGGTGTGGCTGCGCGCGAAGAGCTGATACCACGCGATGCGGAAGGTCACGACGAAGCCGCCCGAATGGCGCTGGTCCGGAGCAACTGAGACACCCGCGCTGCCGGCGTACGGCCCCTGCCAGCCGAGATCAGAGAAGTGGATCCAGAAGTCGTGCGCCACGCCCGCGGCGGTGGGATCGGCCGCTACCGGGAACGTCTCGGGCGCGACGAACGGCGGGTCCTGGTTGGTGTCGGGCAGGAACCGCGCCAGAGCGGCGCGCGCCAGCAGCAGCGACGTCGCGGCGTCGAGCGCGCCACTTGCCGGGGCATCGCGCACGATCAGCACGGCGCCGCCGGCCGCGGGCACGTAGAGCAGGCCGCGCGCGGCGTCAACCAGCAGCGGCTGGCCCGCCGGCTGGAGCGCCCGCACCGGCAGCGTGCCGAGCAGCCTGCCGCTCTGCGTGTCGAGCGCGTCCAGGCCGTCAGGCGTCGCGCGGTAGGTGTGGCGGAGTGTTGCATTCCAGCCGGCGGCGAGCGCACTGCGCATATCTGGCGCCGCGGCAAGGGCACTGGTGCCAAGCGGACCATCGAGCGCGATGCGGTAGGTCGTCCCATCGGCGCCGAAGTAGAGCAGCGTGCGGGCGGTGCTATCGATCGGGCCCAGCGTGCCGGCGGGGAGGGCGAGCTGTCCGCGCGGGGCGAGTGTGGCGGTATCGAGGGCCATCAGCGTCGTGCCCGCGCTGGAGGATGGGTCGCCGGCCAGCACGAAGAGCTGCCCGGTCGCCGCATCGAGCACTGGGCCAGCAGCCAGGGAGGGGATCGCGCGCGAGGCACGCACCACGCCGCTCGTGGCATCCACCACGGCGAGCGTCGCGCCGCCCGCCAGCACGAGCGTGCCGGGCGCGGTACCCAGCGTCGCGCCGCTGATCGTGCCGCCGAGCGCCAGGGGTGTCAGGAAGCCGCCCTCGAACTGGCCGTTCTCGGTCGAGAAGCGCGTGACCTCTTCCGGCGCGACGGCGTAGGCGGTGTGGGTCGTGGGATCGGCGAGCAGCAGCGTAGCATGCGCCGCCGAGGCGGCCGCGCCAGCGAACGGAGCGGAGGTGATCCGCGCGCCGCTCGCACTATCGAGCACGACGAAAGCCGCGCTCGGCGAGCTGAGCGTGCAGGCGCCGGTCGGGGGGCAGCTGCGCGGCACCGCACCCGCCAGCGCCACCAGGTGGCCCGCAGCGACGTCCAGCGCCAGATGCTCGTAGCTCGTGCCGGGCGCCGTCACCGCCGCCACACGCAGCGGACCGAGCGGGACCGGCGCAACCACGACGCCGCGACGCGCGTGGCCGACGAGCGCACGTCCCACCAGCGTCGCGCCGAGGACGACGGCCACCACCAGCAGCGCCAGCAGCGCCCAGCGCCACTGACCGCCGCGGAGGGTGAAGTGCTTTGCCCGAACTGCCATCATGGCTGCTGCTGGCCGGGCAGCGTCGGCGCGTTGCCGGGGTAGTTCCACGGCGGCTGCGAGGGCGTGGGGAAGGGCTGCGGATACGGCTGGGTAGTGGTGGGTATCTGCGCCTGCTGCCCGCCGAGTGGCTGCACTGGATTGGGCGCCACCGGCGGGTACGGCGCCTGATTTGTCGCCTGAACCGTCGTATCGCCCGTTCCCGTTCCCGTTCCGGTCCCCATCCCGCCGGCTCCTGCGGGCAGCGGCGCGACACCGGGAGGAGGCAGCGGCGCGGTGGGCGCGGTCGCGGCCGGCCCGGCGCCCGGACGGGCACCGAAACCAGCGGCAGCGGCGCCAAGACCAGCCGCGGCACCAGCGGCAACGCCCGCGGCGGCACCAGCGGCGCCGGCAGCGGCTCTGCCGACCACTCCCGCCGCACGCCTGGCGACAGGACCAGCCGCAGGCGCGGGACCCGGCATCGGCAGCGGGATCGGGCCGTAGGCCGAGACAGCGGACGGCAGCGACGGCGATGGGACAGCGGCAGCGGTTGAGCCAGCGCGCCCGCGAGCGGCACGACCGATCAGTCCGCCAAGCTGTCGCTCCGGCGGAGGCGGTGGAGATGCCGCCACGGCCGGTGCGACGGGTGCGGCGCCACCCGCGCCACGAGGGCGCTCGCGACGGCCGAGGCCGAAGAGGCGGCGGCGCAAGGGGCGTGTCAGGCGCAGCAACAGCAGCAGGACGATCGTCAACACGATGAAGCCGATCAGCGGCAGCACCAGCAGCAGCACCGTGCCGCCCAGCGCCAGCACGTCTTCGATCACGCTCACCACCGGATTACCGTGCCCGACCGTCGTGCCCGTCACCACCGGGCGCGTGGTGGCCTTGATGCCGTGCAGGCTCAGCGCGAGCAGCCCGCCCGCCACCGCTGCCAGCCAGGGGCTGACGTCGCTGAGGGTGTTGTGCGTGCCGGCCATGATGATCGCGCCAGAGGCCGGGCGGATGATGGTGTGGATGATGTCGCTGAGGTGATCAATTCCGGGCGCCTTGTCGAGCGCGAACTCGATCACCGTTAGCACCAGCAGCACGCCGAGCACGAGGGGGTCATGCAGCAATTGGAAGTTGGATTGCAGCGGCAGCAGATTGGGATCGATGTAGTACGACACGCCAATCGCCAGCAGCGGCAGATACGCGCGCAGGCCGGCGGTGGTGCTCAGGCCAAGCGCCGCAAACAGCCACATGAGGTCGTCAATGCTCGCCGGCCCGGTGCTCGTCGCCGGTGGCACTGTCCCCAGCAGCGAGATGATGTTCATGTCGCCTTCTCCTCCCCACCGCGCGGCTCCCGCGCCGGCCGGGGCATCCGCCGGACGCCCGCCCATCCCCATCTACGGTGGCGTATAGCGTACGCCCGCCGCCCAGTGTACCATGCCGCGTACGTCGCGTCTCGCCTGCCGCGTGCGACCGTGTGCTTGTCGTCACTCGGCCTGTACCGGCATGTATACGCATGAGGGTTGTACGCGGGTGCGGCACTCCTCCATATGACGTACGGCCAGGGCGACAACTCTCGCTCATACCGCCCGTACGAGCGTGCGATCGATGCTCGCCAGATTCGGCTGGCCGGCGAGTGCCATCGCCAGCTCCAGCTCGTCGCGCAGCAGCTCTAGCACGCGCCGCGCGCCCGCCTCGCCGTCAACCGCCAGCCCCCACAACACCGGCCGCCCCACCAGCACCGCCCGCGCGCCCAGCGCCAGCGCCTTGAGCACATTGGTCCCGCGCCGCACGCCGCCGTCCACATACACCTCCACCCCGCTCCCGTCCGCCGCCGCGACCACCTCCGGCAGCGCCTCGATGCCCGCCACCGCGCCGTCGAGCTGGCGCCCGCCGTGGTTCGAGACAATGATGCCCGACGCACCGTGCATCACCGCCAGCTCGGCGTCTTCGCCGGTCAGCACGCCTTTCACCAGCACCGGCAGCGAGGTCACGCCCCGCAGCCAGGCGAGCGCCTCCCAGGTGAGTGCCGGGTCGAACTCGGCGGCCAGATGCACCGCCAGCGCCGACGTGCCAGGCATGTGCCGCTGCATGATCGCCGAATGCTCGGCATCGAAGTTGGCGGCCGTCAGATGCGGCGGCAGCGCGAATCCGTTACGCATGTCGCGCTCGCGGCGGCCCAGGCGCGGCATATCCACGGTTAGCACCAGGGCGCGATAGCCGGCGGCCTCGGCGCGGCGCACCAGCGCTTCCGAGACCGCGCGGTTCTTGTAGACGTAAAGCTGAAACCACAGCGGTCCCGTGGCGCAGGCGGCGATGTCTTCGAGGCTGCGCGTGGAGAGGGTGCTGGCGACCATCAGAGCGCCGGCCGCACCGGCCCCGCGCGCGGTGGCACACTCGCCCTCAGGATGCGCCAGCGCGTGATAGGCCATCGGCGCGACGACGATCGGCATCGCCACCGGCGTGCCCAGTGCCGTGGTGCGCAGGTCCACCGTGCTCACGTCCACCAGCATACGCGGGCGCAGCCGCACCCGGGCGAACGCCTCGCGGTTAGCGCGCAGGGTCTGCTCGTCGTCGCTGCCGCCGCAATAGTAATCCCACGCGGATTGCTCCATGCGCTCGCGCGCCAGCGCCTCGTACTCCGCGATGTTGATCGGCTCCACGTCGCTTGCCCCTCTCCAGCGATCCTCTCAGCGCGCGCCCTTGGACGCCGCCTGCGTCTGCTCGAAGCGCGCGCGACAGGCCTCGATGACGCGCCACGCCTCGTCCACGCCCTGCCAGCCGCGCACCTCGGTCGGCTTGCCTTGCAGCTCCTTGTAGGTGCTGAAGAACGCCGCGATCTCTTTGGTCCAGTGCTCCGTCAGGTCCGAGAGGTGGTCAATGCCGCTGAAGCGCGGGTCATCCACCAGCACAGCCAGAATCTTCTCGTCCAGCCCCTTCTCGTCCGACATGTTGAGCGTGCCGATGGGGCGGGCGCGCACGTAGCAGCCGGGGAAGGTCGGCTCCTCGACGATCACCAGCACGTCGAGCGGATCGCCGTCGAGCGCCAGCGTGCCGGGGATGAAGCCGTAGTCGGTGGGGTAGTGCATCGAGGAGTAGAGCACGCGGTCGAGCCGGATGATGTGCCGCTCGTGGTCGTACTCGTATTTATTGCGGCTGCCGCGCGGAATCTCGATCATCGCCTCGACCCAGCCCTCAGGTTGGCTGCCGTGCAAGCGCTCGCGATCGCGTTGCTGGGAGTCGTCGTCTCCGGGCGCCTGTCCGGGCGTATCTGCCGCCATCGCTGCCTGCCGTCCTTTCACCTCGCGGGCGAGGGTGTTGTGGCCCTGCGCCCTGCGCCCTGCGCGGGCGCCGGTACTGCACATTGTACGCCCTGGCGAGCCGTCGTCGCGGGTGGAGAGTCTGAGCCTTCTGAGCCAGCCAGCGAAGCGGCGTAGGGTACTTCTTTCCTAAGCATCGTGCAGGTGGTGCAGGCCGGGAATACGCTGCTGCTGCGCGCTCGCGCCCCGCATCACAACACCAGGCGGGCGCGTTGCGCGCGCGCGAGGCGCGTGCTACAATTCGCGCCGACACCGGAACGGCACCGCCACCCCTCGCGGCACTCGACGCGCATTGCGCGCTCACGAGCGAAGGAAGCGATACCCTCACGGAGCCGCATTTGGGCGGTGGGAGCGGAGGCGAAACGATGGCAAAGGGCGCGCGCAAGAAGAGCTTCGGCTCGGTGGTTCTGGGCTTTCTGAACCCGATCCGCGATCCCAGCCTGCTCGTCGCGGCGATCCTCACGGTGGTCAAGGAAGCCGGCTCGGGCGACAAGCCGCCGATCTGGGCGTTGTACTTCGTCCTGATCTGGATGGCGGTCAAGGCGTTCATCTGGCTGCTGATCAATTTCCTGTTCTCGTTCATCTTCCTGTTGCGCAAGACCGGCTGGGTGATGCGCAACCCGCGGCTGGCGTGGCGCCTGCTCGACGCGCTGGGCACCGAAGAGATCATCATCGGCGGCTTGCAGCCCGATATGTTCTCGACGCCGGAGGGCGCAATGCACCAGGGCGATTGGGCGGCGCAGATGGCGATGATGGGCCAGTATGCCGGCGGCGCGCAAGCCGGCTACGCCGGCCAGCTCTCGGCGCCCACCGGCGGCTACGGCGACTACGACCAGTACGGCGGCTATCAGGGTCCGTACTCCGGCGGCTACCAGGACGACGGCTATCAGAACGGCTATCAGGGCTATGATCGCCAGCCGCCGCTGAGCATGCGCCGCGACGAGCAGTCAGAGGCGGTGCGCGAGCTGCTCTCGTCGTACATGAAGCTCGTCAACGACTGGATGGGCTATACCGAGGAGAAGTGGCGCGCCGTCAGCGACAGCCAGCTCGGCTGGAAGCCCCTGCGCGGCCGCTGGAATGGCTGGCCGGAGATCTACAAAGACGCGTTCGGCGGCAATGGCGACGTGCAGGTGACGCAGGCCGGCGATGTGACGGCGCGGCGCTTCGACAACGCCAGCAGCAAAGGCTCCGCCGCCAGCGCCGTCGCGTGCTTCCTGCACGACATGGACCGCCTGCGCCGCGCGCTGATCCAGCTCGAAGGCGGCGAGGATGTCGGCACGCGCATGGGCGGCATCGAGTCGCGGCCGCAGCTCCCCTCGCGCACGCAGAAGTCACCGATCATCAGGAACCCACAACAGATGATCGTGGACGCCGACGGCTGACCGAGACAGGCGGGCGGCATCTCTCCGAACTCTCCGAAAGCCGTGGATGCGCGAGATGATCCGCGTTGGGGTGCCTCGCCGATGCTTGTCTACGCCTGGACCGACGCCGTGACGGAGGCGATCGTGTTGAGCAATTGGTCCAGCGTGAAGGGCTTCGACAGCCGGCCGTCGGCCTGAAGGTCCCGGTTGGCTTCGAGCTTATCGATCGCCGAAATGAGAATGATCTTGTGACGCGCACGCTCGCCTGGCTGTGCGTCCAGGTATTCGACGACGCCGCGACCATCGAGCACTGGCATTGTCAGGTCTAGCAGCACGACCCGCGGACCTCCGCGCGCAAGCTGGTCGAGCGCCTCCTGCCCATTATTGGCGGTTTCGGTTGGATAGCCCTCCAGCGAGAGCATTTCCACAAGCATCTTGCGTATGCCGGGTTCGTCGTCCACGATCAGCACCGTCGGCACCTGTGCCATGCGAATCCCCTCTCGTGCGTCACAACGCGCGACGCCCGCGCATGTGTCCCGGCAAGCATCCGGGGCGTCAAGACGGAAGTACATAGTAGATTAGGAGTCCTGGCGCGCTTAGCGTTCGTCGGGTGCGGCAGTCGGCGGCAGCCAGAAACGGAAGTCCGCGCCGTTGCCCACCTCACTCTCGACCCAGATCGCACCTCCCATCGCCTCGATATATTTCTTGCAGATCCACAGCCCCAGCCCGGTGCCGCGAATTGAGGTGGTCAGCGAGCGCGGCAGCCGGACGAACTTGTGGAAGAGCCGGCTCATGTCTTCGGCGGGGATGCCCTCGCCGAAGTCGCGCACGCTGACCATCACCACGTGGGCGGGCGCCCGCTCGATGCCCGTGCTGGGGTGCCCCGGCCCCACTGCGTGTGCCAGCGCATCGCGGGAATCGTGCCAGACTGTCACCCGCACCGGACTGGTGGACGGCGAATACTTGATCGCGTTGCCCAGCAGATTGGAGAACACCTGTCCCAGCCGCTCGCCATCGGCCATGATCCACAGCTCGGCTGGCACGTCGGCGACGATGCGCTGCGAGGCTTCGAGCGGCAGTGTCGCAATCGCCTGATCGGTCCAGCGGCGCACGTTCTCCGGCATCGTCGTAAGCTGCAGCTCGCGCTCTTCCATTGTGCTGATGTCGCCCAGGCGGGTGATCATGCTGGTGAGCTGCGCCGCCGACTGCTGAATCTCGAGCGCGTACTTGTCGAGCTTCTCGCGGTCGAGCCGCTCGGCGTGGCGCTCGATTAGCCCCACGTAGCCCTCGATGGCCGTCAGTGGCGTGCGGAACTCGTGCGAGATGGTGAGAATGAACTCCTCTTTGAGGCGGTCAAGCTCCTTGCGCCGCTCAAGCTCCTCCGCCAACCGCTGATAGAGCCGCGCATTGTGAATCGCTACCGCGCCCTGGCTGGCGAGGCCCTGCAGCAACCCCATCTCTTCGGGACTGAAGAGGTAATTCTTGCCGGGGCTGTAGACCAGCAGCACGCCAATCTGGTCGTTGGCGTGGACCAGCGGCAGCACAACGCACGAGCGCACGCCATATTCAGCAAGGAAGGCACCGGCTGGCGTGCCGTCGTTCCACTCGGCATCCAGGTTGTCCAGCAGCAGCAGGCGCCCCTCGGCCAGCGCGATGCGCAGATTCTGCCAGCCGAGCGGCAGATGTACCTGATCCAGCGGCGTGAGGTGCGCAGCAAGCGGATCGCTTGGCGCACGGCCGACGAGCTCCTGCGCCGGGACGCGACGCTCGCGCTCGTGGCGCTCGGCGGCTGGCTGTGCCTGTTCGAGGAGGAACGCCAGACACAGCGTCCTTTCGGCCAGGTGCCCAGCCTGGTTGGCAAGGCTCGCCACGGCGGTGTCGAGATCGAGCGAGGCATGGAAGGCGAGCAGCGCGTTGTTGAGCTGGGCAAGCAGTTGATCCTTACGCAGCTTGTGCTGGGTGAGCGCGCGACTCTGGAGCACCAGTGCGGCGGTGCGGGCGATGGTCGTGAAAAGCCGCGCGTGCTCGGGGCCGTACACGTCAGGCCGACCGCTGGCAGCCAGCATCACGCCCAGGACCGCTTCTGAGGTGCGCAGCGGAGCCGCGAGCAGCGATTGCACTGGGGCATCGCCGCCGAAGCCGAGCACGCAGAATTCTGGATGCTGCGCGCGGTCCTCGGGGGTCGAGACACAGACCGTGCGGCCGGCATGCACCTCGTCCCACCAGCGCGGCACCGCACCAGGCGGCAGGCGCTGCGGCTCGAAGCTCATGCCGTCGCGCTCGGCCACGCGCAAGAAGAGGTCTGGCCGGCGGGCCTCCATCAGCAGAATTGCGAAGGCGGGCGCCGGCATCACCCGGCGCACCACGTCGCGCAGCCGCAGGAGCGTATCCTGCTCGCCCAGCTCGTCCGAGCCAAGGAAGGTGAGCAGGTCCGCCTCGCTCTGCGCCAGCCGCCCCAGCTCGATCTCGTGCAGCGCGCGCGCGACCCGGTCGGCGTGCAGCGCCAGCAGCTTGCCAGTGTGCGGCGAGAAGGCCCAGCGCGGGTCGTTGCTGTGGACGGCAATCACGCCGATGATGTCGCTGTGCTGGCGCAGGGTGGTCAGCGAGCCAGGGCGGAAGATGGGCACCGCCAGATGGTGCGGGGCGTCGGGGTCGGCGGGAGCGTGGCCCGCGGGCAGCGCGCGGCACTGCTCGCCGGTCAGCACCAGCGGCTCGCCATTCTTCCAACAGGTGCCGATCAGGCGCTCGCCGGGGTGATAGGTGCGCGCGGTGGCGCTCGCCGGCAGCAATTGCGTTGTCTGCCCCTCGATGTCGGCGGCACCGTCGGCTGCCGGACCGCGATCTGGCGGCAGGGGTTGCGATGGGCGCGCGGGCATCCCCGGTGGCAGGGGTTGCGAGGGACGAGCGGGCATCCCTGGTCCCCCGTGGCCGGCGCGATGCTGGCCGCTGCTGCGCGCGCGCAGCACCATCACGTGGCGCGCCTCGTCGAGCAGCGCAATGGAGCCGCCGTCGGCCTGCACCAGCGCCATCGCCCCGTCGAGCGCCTCGCTGAAGACCTCGTACGCCTGGAGCGCGCCCGTGTGGGAGTCCGATGGGAGCGGTGGATGGCCCGCGCGCGGGTCGCCGTTGGCCGCTGGCGCGGCCACGGGATGGCGCGGCGGCATCGAAGGGCGCATGCGTGGGTCCTCGCAATCTCAGTCGGCGGTCAACGGCGCGCTCGATAGCCAATCTGCCCGTGCCAGCTCTGCCGGCGCTCCACCCGACGCCCCGGCCTGGTGTGCCGTCCTCGGCTCGCGTCGTGTGGCTCGCCGCCCGCATGCCGGCGCTCCGCCCTGCGCGCCGCCGGGATGGCGCCGTCCGGCGCCCGGCTCAGGATACCACAGGGTCGGGGTGCTGACAACACACATCAGGTCCGCCACACCGCCCCCTCGTTATAATTGACAGGCCGCGAGAGCGCGGGCTATTATCGGCGAGGATGACCGCTCGCGGGGCCCGCCAACGCCTCGGCGCCCGCGGCCGGAGCGCACAGACCTAGTGGAAGCAGAGGACCCCGCATGGCAGCTCCTGAATTGGAAGCCGGCGCCGCTGGCACGCGCCTGTTGCAATACATCCTCCCCAACGGCTTGCAGATTCTGGGGCAGCAGATGCCCGATCTCGAATCGATCTCGGCGTGCTTCCACGTGCGCACTGGCGCGCGCGACGAGGGCGATTCGCGGCTCTTCGGCGTCTCGCACTTCCTGGAGCACATGGTCTTCAAGGGCACGCAACGCCGCGACGCCGAGCAGATCACGCTGGCCTTCAACAACATGGGCGCCGAGTTCAACGCCTTCACCTCGAACGAGCAGACCGTGTATTACGCCCGCGTGCTCGGCGAGTATCTGCCCCACGCGGTGGACCTGCTCAGCGATATGATGCGCCCGCGACTGGACGCGAAAGACTTCGAGATGGAGCGCAACGTGATCCTCGAAGAGATCGCGCGCTCCGAGGACGTGCCATCGGGCCAGGCGTATCGCAAGCTGCTGCAAACCTACTTCAGCGGCCACGCGCTGGGCCACGAGGTGCTCGGCACGCGCGAGAGCATCCGCGACCTGAGCGTCGAGCAGATGCGTGACTACCTCAGCCGGCGCTACGTGGCGAACAATCTGATCTTCGCCATCGCCGGCAACTTCCGCTGGCAGGAGGTGCTCGACTTGGTGGCCGAGCACTGCGGCGTGTGGCAGCCCGGCGACGCCAGCCGCGACGCCCTGCCGCACCTGCCGGCGCGCACGCAGGCGCAGGTCTACGTCAAGCCGCAGCTCCAGCAGCAGATCATGCTGCTGGCGTGGCCCTCGCTGAGCTACGAGGACCCCGACCTCTATGCGGCGGAGCTGGCGGCGATGGTGCTGGGCGACGGCACCGGCTCGCGGCTGTTCTGGAACATCTTCCAGAAGGGGCTGGCGGAGACGGCGGTGGCCTCACTCTCGGCCTACGACCAGACCGGCATGATGGTAGCCTTCACCAGCACGACCCCCGATCACGCGCCTGGCGTGCTGGCGCTGATCCAGGCCGAGTTGAAGGCGATGCAGGAGGATGGCCCCCACGAGGACGAGCTGCGCCGCGCCAAGGACAAGCTTATCAGCCGCGTGGTGCTCGACGGCGAGTCGGCCTACAGCCGCATGCAGGACCTCGCCTACACCTGGGTCGCCGAACATCGCCTGCGCACGATCGAAGACGAGGTGGCCGAGATCGAGAAGGTGCAGCTTGCCGACGTGCGCCGCGTGCTCGATCGCTTCCCCTTCACCGCGCACCAGGTGCTCAGCACCTACGGTCCGCTCGACTCCGCCGCGCTCGGCGTGGAGGGCCAGGACATCCGCGAGGAGGACAAGAAGGCGAACGGCGGGCAGCAAGCCGGTTGAGCCGCGCCAATAGCCCGTTTAGCCCGTTGCGCCCGCGATGATTGCCCCCCTTGGCGGGCTATGCTATACTGGGCGCCGTTGAGCCTGGCACTCCGGCAGTGTGTGCTGGCCGGGCGTGGTGGAGCGGGCGGTTGGGAAGTCCCGAGCCAGCCACCAGAGATCGGCGCGAGGAGCGTTGCGCGCCGAAGAACGGGCGGAGTAACCGAATGGGCAAGTACAAGCAGTGGTTGCATCACCAGGAGATCGGGCGGCGACTGCGCGACCAGATCAACACCTACGAGCAAGAGCGTGCTCGGGTGCAGAAGATGGCGCCAGCGCGGCCGACGCAGCTCCCCGGCACTGACAACCCCGTCATCGCGGCACTGCTGGCCTACACACAGCAGGGCCATCGCCTCAGCGAGATCGACGTCATCAAGGCGGCCATGCCGAAACTGGATCCGGACTTGGACCCAAGACGGCCCGCGGGTAGGCCCGTGACCGCATCCGCCCCCGCCGCGAGCACTGCCGCGGCGCCGGCGGCGAATCCCAACGTGGTCGCGAGCCTGCTGGCGCGGGCGGAACAGATGCCCTCCGATCCCATGCAGCAGCTCAATGCGCTGTCGCGGGCGAAGGAGCAGGGAGAGTCGCTCAATGCGCAGGCGCCGGAGCCCCCGCGCGCCGACTCGATGGGCGGCTGGTGGCAGCGGCAGCGCGCCGCCGATGACGAGTAGATCGTATCGCGCTCGTCGCGCCGCCGCCCAATTCAAAGCAGGCTGATGGCGCGGCGAGCAGGTTGCCGAGAGGAAACGGGGAAGGGCACTGACACTCCCCACGGCGAAAGCCGGCCGGGGGCCTGTGCGCCGACAGAGAGGGTCAATCATGGCTTCCGATCCGGCAGCGGTGACAAAGCTCTACGAGCAGATACCGCTCGAAGCGATGCAGAATGTCGCCGACGCCTACATGGCGTGGTATGTGGACCGCGTGACCCGCGAGCTTGATCAGATCATGGCGGGGCTGCGCACCGAGCTGCGTGAGAACGACTCCAAAGAGGCTTCGTTCGCTCCCTCACCCAGCGAGATCAAGGCGATCGAGCGCCTGCAGTCCAGCGGCGTGACAGGCATGGACCTGTTGGACCGCATGGTCGAGCAGGGCGAAGACTGGCTGATGCTGACCATGCGCCGGCTGGATCACTTCGAGCGCACTGGTCTGGCGCCGAAGGACTACTCGACCTGGTGCGAGCACGCGCTGAGCGGCGCGTACGACTGGATCGACCACGACAAGCTGGGTGGCGGCGCACCGGTTGGCGCCGGCGGCGGAGCAAGCCGTCCCGCAGCCACCAGCGGCGGCGGCGCGAGCGTGCCCGATTGGATGAGCCGTGGGCGCCCCGACGAAGGCCCCACCGCACCGGTGCCGAGTGTGGCCTCGCGCCAGGGCTGGAGCGAGAGCGGCGGATCGTATCCCGGCGCCAACGCCGGGGCCGCGCGCCAGCCCGCCAACGGGCAACCGGCGGGGCAGGACGACGACGGCAAGGGTCGCAACATCTTCCGCATCTTCACGAACTAACAGGCGGCGCACATTCTGTCAGGCGAACCCGGCCGGGTGAGAGAATTGCTCTCTCGCCCGGCTTTGTGCGTTGTATGCGTTCCGATGGCCTCTCGATCGCGACCTGGCGGGCGCGGGGCAACTACTCGACTACTGGCCGACGGTCAGCGACGACATGCCGCCATTGCCCTGATAGCGCCACACCTGCTGGCCGCACCCGTGTCGCGTCGCGCCACATCTTGCGCGCCCAGGCGATACGAGCGCCTATCAGTCAAGGAGCCGATGAAGTGCGCGCCACCATAGCCGGCAACCTGGCGTATCGTCAATCAGCAAAAGGGAGCAGGTTGAGGTGCCGCGATCTTGACAGGCGGCCATCCGGGGCCGAAGGTCAGGTTCGAGATCGAGCCGGTGGGCAAGCAGGTCAGTTGACCGTCGTGCATGACGGCTTTGAGGCCGGCAGCGCGATGCTGGAGAACGTCAGCGGCGCAGCGCGGGGCCTTGCGTGACCAGCGCACGCACGATCACATAGCCCAGGATCGCGATCCAGCCGAGTGGCAGTGTGAGCACGGCCCACAGCCAGCCGGGCTGCCCGTGGCGATTGGCATCGGCGCGCACGAAGGTGAATCCCAGGATCCACGGCAGTACCATGATGGGCACAAACAACAGCTCGGGACGTAGCACACTCACGCGCGCCCTCCAATCCCTCACGCACCCCGCCGTTGGCAACCATTTCGCCGCCCATCAGCAGTATAGCATGCGGCATCCTGCCCGCAATCGGCAGAAATCCGCAGCCGCGGCCGAGCGTCAGGGTGGTATGCTGGACGGCGTTGCCGCGATGCGGCGCGTCCGCTCGTACCCCAGGACCCAGATCACAGGAGATGACATGGATTTCGCCACCCTGCCGACCGACCGGCGCGAGGCACGTGCCTGGCCGTGGGCGCGCTTCGCCCCCTACTACGACGACCTGCTGGCGCGCGAGCTGACCGCCGCCAACGTGGACGCCTGGCTTGCCGACTGGACGACCGTCGCCTCGCTGCTCGACGAGATCAACACGCGCTTCACCGTCGCTACCACCGCCAATACCGCCGACGCCGAGTCCGAGCGGCTGTATCAGACCTTCCTCGACGAGGTCGTGCCCCAGCAGATGGCCGCCGAGCAGCGGGTCAAGCAGAAGCTGCTGGAGAGCGGGCTGGAGCCGGAGGGCTTTGCCATGCCGCTCAAGAAGCTGCGCACCGAGGCCGTCCTCTATCGCGAAGAGAACCTGCCGCTGCTCGCCGACCTGCGCAAGCTGGGCCTCGAATACGAGAAGATCGCCGGCGCCCGCACCGCCGAGTGGGACGGCTCCGTGCGTCCGCTGGTGCAGCTTGCCGCTGTGCTCGAAGAGCCGGACCGCGACCGCCGCGAGCGCGCCTTTCGCCTGATGCGTGCGCGCATCCAGCAGGACGCCCCCGCGCTGGCCGACCTGTGGCGCCGGACGATTACGCTGCGCGCACGCATCGCCGCCAACGCCGGCTTCCCCAGCTTCCGCGAGTATCGCTGGCAGCAGCTCTTCCGCTTCGACTACACCCCCGACGATGCCAAACGCTTCCAGGCCGCCATCGAGGAAGCGGTCGTTCCCGCGGCCACGCGGCTCTTTGAGAAGCGGCGCCAGCGGCTAGGGCTGTCCTCCCTGCGTCCGTGGGACGTGAGTGTGGATACCAGCGGGCGCCCGCCGCTGCACCCCTACGACACCATCGAGGAGCTTGAAAGCCGCACGAGCGCGATCTTCTCACAGGTCGATCCAGCTTTCGGCGCCGACTTCGAGACCATGCGCGCCGAGGGGTTGCTGGACCTCGACAGCCGCGAGAACAAGGCGCCCGGCGGCTACTCGCTCGAATACACCGTGGTGCGGCGTCCGATGATCTACGCCAACTCGGTCGGCATCCACGACGACGTGCAGACGCTGCTGCACGAGGGCGGCCACGCCTTCCACGCCTTCGAGACGGCGCACCTGCCCTATCTGCAGCAGCACAGCGAGCAGATGGTGCCGATGGAGTTCGCCGAGGTCGCCTCGATGGGCATGGAGCTGCTCGGCTCGCCCTTCCTCACGCGCGAGCACGGCGGCTTCTACAGTCAGGCCGAGGCGGCGCGCGCGCGGATCGATCATCTGACGAGCAACATCCAATTCTGGCCCTATATGGCGATGATCGACGCGCTGCAGCACTGGATCCACGAGCACGAGGGCGAAGCCGCCGACATCGAGCGCGTGGACGAGCAGTGGGCGGCGCTCGAAGACCGCTTCCGTCCCGCGTGGGACTGGAGCGGGATGGACCAGGAGAAGCGTACCTTCTGGCGGCGCCAGGGGCACGTCTGGGTGGACCCGTTCTACTACGTCGAGTACGGCATGGCGCAGCTCGGCGCGGTGCAGGTGTGGGCCAACTCGCTGCGCGACTACCACGGTGCCGTCGCCGCCTACCGCCATGCGCTCTCGCTGGGCGCCACTGCCCCGCTGCCGGAGCTGTTCGCCGCCGCGGGGGCGCGCTTCCGCTTCGATGCCGAGACGCTGGGCGAAGCGGTTGCGCTGATGGAGCGCGTGATCGGCGAGCTGGAGCCGATCGCCCAGGGCAACTGAGGTCTGCCTGCCCGAAGGTGCCACCCTCCCCCGCCGATGACGTATAATTGTTTGGATGGGTGGTGGGTAGCAGAGCAATTCGGGCACGGCGCGCGGATCGCGTCGCACGGCGCTTGGAGGACGGTCTCCGGCGCGGTGCGGCGCACCGCGCGACAGAAAGGGAGACCTCGGGGTGAACGCATACGAACAACTGCTGGCGATCCGTGACCGGCTGGAGCACATCGGCGGGAACGAAGCGTCCATCGATCTAGTGGACAAGTTCCTGGCGCGGGCGGAGTCGGAGCGCAATAGCCAGACGTCCGTTCCGCAGGTGATGATGCTGCGCCACCTGCTGCGGCAGCGCGAGGCGCTCGACAACGATGCGATCTATAACGACCTGCAAGAGCTGATGGATGATTTTGACAAGCGGCGCGTAACAGAGGACGACGTGCGCCCGGCCTACGAGGACACCGAGCGCCACCCGCGCCCGCGCAGCTACTACAAGGCACTCAAGGAGAAAGAGCAGCAACAGCAGCACAAGCCCTAATTCATCCGCTATTCGCAACGTTGGGATGCGCTGGTGACAGGTGGCGTCACATCCCTCGCGGGCCGCCAGGGAGTGCGCTCTCTTGGGCGGCTCGTGTCGCGTTCGGCGCGATCCCATCATTTTCACGCCATTCTCACGACATTTTCATGCGTCGGACGTATACAATGTATGAGCGCCGCCGCCCATCGCTGGCGGCGCGGCCCTGGCATCCGGTCTGCGAGGTGGAGCTTGCGGCGGTCGCCGGGGGGAGGAACTACCCATGACTACGCTTGCGCGCTCGGGTCGCCCGCGGTGGTACAAGCCGGATATCGGCCTGTCCGTGCGGATGGTCCTCACCATTTTCGTGCTGGGCCTGATCTACGTCGTCTTTGGCGGCGTGATGATCAAGCTGGGCTACGGCATCTTCGCCATCCCCTTCGCATTGATCATCGCCGGCGTCCAGATCTTCTTCTCCGATAAGATCGCGCTCGGCTCGATGGGTGCCAAAGAGGTGAGCGAGGCCGAGGCCCCGCAGTTGCACGACATCATCGGCCGGCTGGCGGCTCAGGCCGACCTGCCCAAGCCGAAGGTGTATCTCGTCAATACGAGCCTACCCAACGCCTTCGCCACTGGGCGCGACAAGAACCATGCGGTCGTCGCCGTCACCACCGGCCTGATCAACAACATGAGCGCGCCTGAGCTGGAGGCGGTGATCGCCCACGAGCTGACGCACGTGCTCAACCGCGACATGCTGGTGATGACCATCGCCGCGTTCTTCTCGATGGTGATCGGCATCGTCACACAGCAGTTGATGTGGGCCGGCATGTGGGGCGGCTACGGCGGTGGATTCGGCCGCGGCCGGCGCAGCAACGACGAAGGGCAGCTCTTCTTGATTGCCCTGCTCGTGTCGGCGGTCGTCTACTTCCTGAGCTTCTTGCTGACCCGTATGCTCTCGCGCGCCCGTGAGCTGGCCGCCGACCGTGGCTCCGCGTTGATCACCGGTGCGCCGCAGAACCTCGCCTCGGCGCTGCTCAAGCTCGACGCGATCATCAAGGGCGGCGCGGCGCGCATCCCTGTGCAGGACTTCCGCCAGGCGCAGACGGTCAATGCGCTGTTCATCATGCCGGCGCTGCGGGGCGACTCGCTGGGTTCGATCTTCTCGACCCACCCCTCTACCGAGGAGCGCGTCAAGCGGCTGATGGAGATGCAGCGCCAGATGGAGCAGGCGGGCCATCTTTCGTAAGGAGTCCTCACCCCCCGTCCCGCTCTCACTGCGGGGCGAGGGGGTGGCAGAGGGAGTTACGGGGAACGCGAAGGACGCGAAGCCGGCGCGAAGATCGCGAAGACGTTTCGTAGGGGCGTCCGGTGGACGCCCGTCGCGGCAATCCACGACGCATCAGGGCATCTGGTGGATGCGCGCCGCGGAGCGCAACGACCATTCACCACCTGGAGGGATGAGACGCGATGGGCTTCCTGGACGCGCTCTTCGGCAGGCAGAAGCCGTCACCGCCCGCGGCGGAGCGGCTCTTCGCCATCGGCACCGCGGCGCCCGCGCTGGAGGCCGAGCAGGGTCTCACCCCCACCGGCGCCGCCGCGCTGTGCTTCAAGGGCATCGCGTCGGGACCCTTCCAGCAGATGCAGCGCGACGTGGACGCGCTGCTGAAAGTCGCCGCGCAGGACGGCAATGAAGTCACCTACCGCTCGTTCAAGGACGAGCTGGGCTACACCTGGCTGATCTTCGAGAGCAAGGATTTTCAGGCGCTGGTCAGCACGGTCCACATCGCCGGGCGCACCTTCCTCGACCAGGGCTACGGCAGCCAGCTCCTGTTCGCCATTTTCGGCTTCAAGAACGCCGACGGCCGCGCGATGTACTGGATCTACAACTACAAGCGCGGCTCCTTCTATCCGTTCATCCCGGTGAGCGACAGCCACGATCGGCTGCGTCGGCGTGACAATCCCGAAGAGCTGCGGCTGGCGACCGCGATGGGCAAGGAGCTGCCCGTCGAGCAGCAGCTCGAAACGTGGTATCCCGTATGGGACCTGCCATTCTGAATACCACGCGACGTGGGACCGGCACGAAACCTGGGGCTTCAGGCCGCCTCTTGGACGTGTTCCGGCAGTTCACTGCCGAGGTAGACCTGCATCCTCTGGAAGCGACCGCGGCCCGCCCCCCAACGCGGGGAACGGGCCGTTCGTGTGCGTAGGTGGCGCGCCTACATGATGCGGCGGTCGTTGATGAACGTGTGCGGGCTGAGGAACGCCAGGATAATCAGCCCGACCCAGGCGATCACCGTCACGATACCCACGAGCCAGCCGAGCAAGCCGAAGATCGCGCCGATCAGAAAGATGTGCGAGAGCAGGCTGAACGCGACGCTCAGGATGCTCAGGATACCGAAGACCACGGTGGACTGCCAGGCGTGGCGCCGCACCGTGGGGTTGCGCTCGATCACCAGGAAGATGATCCCGGTAATCCAGCCCAGAACGTAGGTCAGCGCGCGCTCCAGCGGCTCGGGCAGGCCGAGCGTCGTGGGCGACGAAAGAGTTGGCCGGTTGTACACGTCAGGGCTCCTGTTCTCTTCTCCCAATATCTCCAGCGGGGCGCCTCCCTCGCGCGGCCCGCGTCCTCAGAGTCACCCTCCGTAGATAGGTACGGCCAGCCGGGACGGGGGTTGCATGGGTCGTCCAGACTTGGGAAGAAGGGCAGGAAGTGATCGTCCTGCCATTGGCCATTACCGCCCGCGCCCGCGTCGAGGGGAAATGTTGCAGGTGGCGTCTGCAAGATTATGGGCGATAGCGCAGTCCTGAATCGTGCAGCGGCCCGCTGCACAATTGCGGGGCCAATGTTGCAACAGGGTGTTGCAGAATCGTCGGATCATTTGTGCAGATACCTCTTGCACAATTGACAGGCCAAGCGGAGACGATGGGAGAAGGAGGCGCGCATGACGGCGCAGGCGCGAGTGACGACAGAGCCGGTGGAGACGAGTGGCGAAGAAACTGCGCCGTTGCAACTAAGCCTCCCCGAGGCGCGCGGCCTGCTGCTGGCGGCGCAAGGACTGCTCGATCCGCTGCCCATCTCTGCCTCCGCGGGCGCGGTGCCGGGGCCGGCCGACCTGCTGGCGACCATCGAGCGGCTCGGCGTGGTGCAGATCGACACCATCAGCGTCGTCGCCCGCTCGCAGTACCTCGTCCTGTGGAGCCGCCTCGGCCCGTACGATCCCTCCCTGCTCGACGAGCTGCTCGCGCCACAACGCGCGATCTTCGAGTATTGGGCGCACGTCGCCTCGATCCTGCCGATGCGCGACTTCCTTTACTACCGCGCCGAGATGGTCCACGAACCCCACTGGTATCCCGACTATCGTCAGTGGGCCGACGAGCACCCCGCGGTCATGTCCAGTACGCTGGAGGCGATCCGCGAGCGCGGCCCGCTCGCCTCAGCGGACTTCGAGCGGCCAGAGGGTGGACGCCGCGTGAAGCCGTGGGATTGGTACGGGCCGAAGGAGAGCCGCGTGGCGCTCGATGTGCTGTGGATGACCGGCGAGATTATGGTGAGCGGCCGCCGCGCCGGCCAGAAGGTCTACGACCTGCGCGAGCGCGTGCTGGCCGAGGTGCCCGGTGGTGTTCCCGGCGACGACGCGCTGCCGGGCTACAACGAGCGGCTGCGCTACTTCGTCCGCCGCACGCTGGAGGCGCTGGGCGTGGTGACGCGCGAATGGCTGTGGGATTACTTCCGGCTGCGACGCTACCTGCGCTGGGGCGAGCATGCCACGGGCAACGTGGCACGCACGCTGGCGACGGCGATGCTGGAGGCGCTGGTGGCGAGCGGCGACGCGGTGCCGGCGCGCATCGAGAGCATTGCCGAGCCGGCGTATGTCGCCCGCGAGCGGCTGGGCGATCTGGCGCGACTGCGTGCGGGCGAGGTCGCGCCCACGCGCACCACGCTGCTCTCGCCCTTCGATAGCGTGGTCTGGGACCGTAAGCGCGCGCAGCAGCTCTTCGGCCACGAGGTGCTCTTCGAGGCGTACGTGGTGCCCGAGAAGCGGCGCTACGGCTACTACTGCCTGACGATCCTGCACCACGGCGAGCTGGTGGGCCGACTCGACGCCAAGGCAGCGCGCGAGGAGGGCACGCTGCTGGCACGCGCGGTCTACCTGGAGCCGGGCGTGGCGGTGGATGACGCGCTGCTCGACGGGTTGGCCGGTGCGCTGTGGGACCTGGCGCGCTTCGTGGGGCTGGGTGCGGTGCATGTGGAGCGCACGGAGCCGGCGGGTCTGGCGCGGCGCCTCACCGGACGGCTCAAGACCTCGCCGCGGCGGGTGAGAGCCAGGGAAAAACGCGTACCCTTGAAGCCTACCAGCGCGTGACTCCTCAGGGCGTTTGCCGGATGAAATACTGTCGGCGAGCTACGTATGAGAGGCGGAGACATGCTTATCGATCGGCTGAACGCCGTCGTACGGCAAGCTGAGGCACTCTCCGTGCAGGCGCAAGAGCGGCTGGCAGCCATTTGGGAAGCCGAGCTGGAGGCGCTCGACGAGCAAGAGTGGGACGACATCCTACGCAAGCCGGGATCTGCGCAGTTCCTCAAGGAGTTGGTGGAAGAGGGGCGGCAAGAATACGACGCCGGCAAGGCTGAGGAGCTATCATCCCGCACACATGCATGAGAGTCTTCTCATCTCCCCGGTGACAGACTATCGCGCCAGGGACGAACGCGATACAATGGGGGGCGGTGGCACCCACACGCGGCCACTCGGCTTGCTGCGCCCGCTCGCGGGCGGCAATCCGCCGCACTTCTCGTTGTGACGCAATGCGACGCGTAGACCCTGGAGAACGATAGATGGCGAAACCCAAGCGCGCGAAGCACCCAGCGCCGGGGGGCGCGAGTCGCCCCAGCGCGAATGGCGCCTCCGCGCGACCTCCCTCGCGCACCGCGGCGACGGCCAACGACCATAGCAATGGCACTGACACGACCGCCTCGACCGCGGCCCGCACCGGCAAGATTGCCACCGCGCCAGGTGGTACTCAGAACGCCGGGACGAAGACTACCGGCAGAAACGGCACCAGCGCCACGAGCGGGCGCACGACGAGCACGGCGGCGCGGACGATCGCTTCGCGCGCCGCGTCACCCGCGAAGGCGCGCCGGCGCAAGCAGCCGGGCGGATTGCAGCGGGCGGTTGGAGGCCAGCGCGGCGTGTGGATCGCGCTGGTGAGCATCGCCCTGGTCGTGACGTTCTTCTTCATCCTCTCGCGGATGAACGGTGGCACCCCGGATCGCCAGCCGGTGCCCGCCACGGTCTACACACAGGTGACGCAGGTCAGCCCTGAGGTGCTGGCCAAGGTCGGCACCGGTGGCCTCGACGCGCCCTTCCAGGCGACGCCATCCGGTACCGCGCTGCTCACCAGCGGCGGCAAGCCCGAAGTCCTCTTTATGGGCGCCGAGTATTGCCCGCACTGCGCCGCCGAGCGCTGGCCGCTGGTCGTTGCCCTGAGCCACTTCGGCAGCTTCTCCAACTTGCGGATCGAGAAGTCCACCACCAACGACACCCCGCCCGACGTGCCGACCTTCACGTTCTACCAGGCGAAGTACACCAGCCCGTACATCACCTTCACCTCGGTCGAGCTCCAAGACCGTGCCGGCAATACGCTGGAGAATCCCAACGCCGAGCAGAGCGCGATCTTCAAGCAGTACGACGCACCACCGTACACCACGCAGGCCGGGGCGATCCCCTTCCTGAGCCTGGGCAACCAATACATCCAGATCGGCGAGGGCGTCCCCTCGACGCTGATCGCCACGGATACATGGCAGAGCATCGGCAACGCCCTGAGCGACCCCAACACGCCGGAGGCCCAGAACATCCTGGGCAACGCGAACTATCTCACCGCCGCGATCTGCCAGATGACGAAGAACCAGCCGGCGAGTGTCTGCACCGCCGCGCCGATCCCCGACATCCAGCAGAAGCTGCCGAAGGGAAAGTAACCATGGCAGCACGAGCAGACACAGGCACATCGGAGACAGGGCCGGCTGTGCGGCTGCTGGCAGTGCTGCGCGCGGCGCCGGGGCTGGCGGCGATGGCGGCGATGGCGCTGGCGGGCATTGGCATCGCCGGCTATCTGACCGCCGAGCACTACGCAAACCAGGAGCCGTTCTGCACCACGATCGGTCCCATCAACTGCGCCTCGGTGCTCAAGAGTCCCTACTCGGTGGTGCCGGGCACGTCGATCCCAATCACGATCCCCGGCATGCTGTGGTTTGCCGTCAGCGGCGGGCTGGCTGTGGTGGGGTTGGCGGCGATCTGGCGCGCACGAGCCGAGCCGGAGCGGCTGCGACTGGCGCAGGTCGTGTGGTCGGCGGGCGGGATGCTCTTCGTACTCTATCTGGTGTGGGCCGAGATCGTGCAGGTGCGTGCTATCTGCGCCTGGTGTACCGGCGTCCACCTGCTGACGCTGGCGACACTCCTCATTGCGCTGAGCCGCTGGCAGGGCAGCTCGGAGCCGCGGCGGGCGCCGAAGCCGGCCGAGCGCGTCGCACCGCGGGGCGCGAGCGCCGCGGCACGGCAGATGGCGCTCACCACGCGCGCCCGGGCCCGCCGCGCCGCGGCATCGGCGGGAGAGCGCCGCGCCACCGCACGCAGCGGAACGGCACATCGGCGGTAACCCGGATCATTCACGGGGTGGTTCCGGCTTCGCGCTTGGTTCGCGTCCCTCGCGCGCTCCGTAACCTCCTCCCGCGTGGCGTAGGGCCGTACGATTCACGCCGGCGGGGGCAAGGTCCGCCTATACCTGGCGCGCAATGCGCGAGAGCGGATGCCCCTTGGCGCGCAGCTCCAGCCGGTTGAACCAGCCGAAGGCGCTCTGCTCCACCGCGTAGCCACCCTCTTCGAGCCGCCGCTGCGTCGCGTCGAGGATCTGCTTGGCGGCGGCCGGGCTGGAAAGCTCGACGAACAGGTGTGCGAAGGAGTGCAGCACCACGTCGTGCGCGCCCAGCCGCCGCGCAACGTCGGCAATCGCCGCTGTGGCACGCTCCGCCGCCGCCTCCGGCTCGGCCTCGTCAGCTTTCTCGGCGGCGGCAAAGACCACCAGTCCCTCCGCGATGCGCACCGGCTGCGGCTCGGCATCGGCGAGCTTTGAGCGGCCGCGCTCCGCCGGCTCGGCGGCGAAGCTGTCAACGTGCCAGATCAACAGGCGCATAGCTGGGTTCTCTCCGCTCTTCTTCCGAGTTGCGGTCTAGCCGCCGTGGTCGGCGGGATTGGTCTCAGGTCCCTCGCGCTGGGCCTCTTCGAGGATGTCGGTCCCGCCGGTCGTCTCGCCCTCCGGCGTGTGGGTGAGGTTATGCGGCTGCGAGAGCAGGTCGTCGGGGTAGCTGGCGCCCTCCGCGGCCATGAAGAAGCCGCCAGCCAACCCTCCAGATTCGGCGACTGTCTCCCGATCTTCGGCCTCGATCGGTTCCTGGATGATCGTCTCCTCGGTCTCGACCGGCTCGACCTCCTCACCAGGATGGGCGAGTGCCTCGCGCGTGACGGGATGCTCGCGCACCTCTGCCAGCACCTGAGGCAGATGGTCGCGGGCGAAGATGTGCATCTCGGCCACCTGGTTCGCCGGGAGCATGCCCTCAATGGGCTTATCATATTGCTGCGCCGCGGGATCGCCTGAAAGCCGGAAGAGGCGCATGAACTCGCCGCCGATTGCCGTGCGCTGGTCAGGTCGCAGGCGCGCGTAGAGTCTGCGGATATCGCGGTCGGTCGGCTGATCGAAGTCGAGTGGCTGTGATTGTGATTGTGATTGTGATTGCGAGGCCGGCTGGACCGGCTGGTCGTCGTGAGATCTGTGGAACACCATGCACCTCCTCATGGGCACCGGCGCAAAGCGCTATCCAGAGGCGCGCACGGCGTACGCCCGTGTATGCCGTGTACCCGCGTTGGGGGATATGCCTGCCGCGCCCGGCGCCTGGTGTGCTGCCGGGCTACCAGACGCATATCGCGTGCCGGATGGACGCTCGCTCTTGACGCGCGCCGCCGATCTGGCGCACAATCGCCCCCACACACCAATAGCATCATAATCGGCGGTCGCGGGCAACGACCATACCACGACGCGTGACACGGGAGGGCGGCGGAGTATGCATGGGGTGGCGTTGGCGCTGGTGGCATTGGCGAAGGCGGCGATGGGGCTGTGGTCTTGGCCGTGGTGGCCGCTGGCGGACGGTGTCACCGCGTTCAAGGACGTGGGCACCGTCGCGCAGGCGTTTGCCAGCATCGTGGCGGGACTGATCGCCGTGCTGGGGGTGCCCCTGGCGCTGCGGCAGGTGGTGAACCTCCAGCGCGAGCTGCGGCGCTACGAGATGGAGTCCCGCCGCCGGTTCGACGCCGAGACCAACCTCAACATCTCGGCGCGCTTCAGCCTCTCGCATCCTGCGCGCGAGCCGCACCCCACCGGCCACGCGCACCGTGCGGACTCAGCCGGCGTGTCGGAGCCGCCCTCGCCGGATGCCGAGCCGGGCAAGCAGGTGCTGCGCCTGGATATGACACTGGAGAACGTGGGCGAGGGCACGGTGGACGTGCTGGCTTGCCTGGTGGCGGCGCGCGAGCTGGAGCGCCAGGGCGAGGGTATCATCTCGGCGGGCCGTGACGCCCAATGGGACGACCTGACGACCCACTACTGGGACGACGATCCCACGCGCAGCCTCTCGCCAGGGCTTTCGACCACCAAGCACATCGTCTACGCGCAGGACGCCCTCGCACGCGTGAAGGCGCGCAGCCACAAGACCCTGGCGCGCATTGACCAGGTGCGCGAGCAGAGCGGTGGCGACATCTATCTGCTCTATCGCGTCTTCGTCGCCGCGCGCCGCTCGATGCGCTCGACCGACGACGTGCAGGCGTGGCAGCAGATCCAGCGCGCGCTGCTCAACGTCAACGCGCCGGCCTTCCGCGAGGCCGCGCAGGAGCACGATCCGCTGGGCTACGCCGCCAGCGCCGATGGCTGGCGGCTCTTCGTGCATCACCATGCTGCGCTGGCCGATCCCAAGCTGTCGCTGCTGCGCCGGGAGGCCGACCGCGAGGAGCAGACCGCGCACGATCCCGACGAGCTGGTGCGGCTGCGTGCGCGGCTGGACGCCGGGTTGCGCGAGCACTGCGAGCGTGTGCTGCTGCCGGCGTGGCAGCGCTTCCGGGCAGACTTCGACCGCATGCAGCGCGACGGCGCCGGCTTCGCGGTGCTGCTCGGCAGCCGCGAGTTTCGCCACCGTGAGCGCGAGGTGGAGAAGAGCTTCCCCTGGTCGTCGCAGGAGGTATGGACCGAATATTTCTACGTGACGCTGCAAGACGAGAAGTGATTCCACCGCGCACGCGACGCCGCAACATCAGCCCAGAGGCAGGAACTGGCTGTTGCGCGCGATCTTCCAGGTGCCGTCTTTCTCGCGGACGAAGTTCATCACCGGGGTGAACTTGCTGCCCTTGGCGCGCGTCATCGCGAAGCCATACTGGACGTGATCCGCGGTGCTGGCGGGGAGCGCCTGGAAGCTGCACTGGGTGACGGCGCCCTTTTGGCTGTCCTGCGCTTGCAGGGTGCTGGTCAGGGACTTCTTGGCGGCGTCGCTGAAGGGCAGCGGCTGCGTGGGCGGCACGGGAGTTGGGTCTATGTTGGCGATCAGCAGGTCGTAGTTGCGTGTCTGGTACGCGGTGCAGACCCGGCCGGCGAGCTGGTCCTGGCTCGACGTAGGCGCGACACCGGGCGCGCTATCCAGCGCCCAGAGCGACGCGGCGCCCAGCGCCCCCAGCGCCAGCAACACGACGATCAGCATAATGGTGGCACCCCCGGCCGATCCCGATTTCTGCCCTCCGCCATTCCCCTTCGCCCCCACCTGTTTCTCAGCTTGTTCCCGCACGGCGCTGCTCCCCTCGGCGCCGGCCTTCGCTCGCTCACCCGCACGCCTGGCAGACAGTTTACTGGGCGCACGTGTTCCCGTCAATCGTGTGCCCGATTTCGGGTTGTGAGCGGGTAGCCCAGAATGGTTGGCTGGCGGTGTGGCTTGCGCCGCGGCTTGCGCGTCTTGCCCACTGAATACCCGCTCTCCCTGCCCGCGACGTGCAACCGCGACATTGCCGGCATGGCACCCCCTTCCAGCCAAACGAACCAGGCGGTTGACACGAACAGCCGTTCTACCGTACACTGAAGAGGGCAGCGCACGCCCTCGACTCCTCCACGCGAGTGGCGAGGCGCAGCAGGGGATCCGGCGCGAGCCGGAAGGCGGAGAGCGCGTACACATCCAGCAGGCAGATAGGCGAGCGGGAGGCACGGCATGCAGGGCGCAACCTCGTCACAGACACCATCCACCACAGCGCGGCGCGCTGGCACCCATAGCTATTCCTCGACCACTCCGACGACTCCAACGGCCCTGGCGCCGCAGCGTGGTCGTCCGGCGCGGCGGCTTGACACCGCGACACAAGCGCTGCCCGCGCTGCCGGTCCCGCGTCCCGATCCGCGCGCGGCCGCCTGGCCGGGACGCGGCCCCGCGGCCTTCGAGTCGGCCCGCCCTGGCGAGCAGCACGACCCCGACGTCTTCCTGATCGCCCTGCCCGCCGGCAGCACCTACAAGTCGCTGGAGGGTGCGGGCCGATCGGGTGCCATCCGCGTCGGCCGGCCCTACGGGCACCTGCGCGCGGTGCGGCCAGTGACGCTCGACGCCGTCTACGGGCCGGCGGAATGGCCCGATCCGGCGGTCTCTCTTGCCCGCCAGCACGGCACGGTGGCTCCAGGGACGGCGAAGCGCGGCTCGCTCGGCTCGGCGATTGCCGGTCGCGCGACGACCCTGCCCGCTCCGCTGGCGGTGCCCGCGGTGGTCGCGGCCGTCGAGGTCGAGACCGACGCCGGCATCTTCCGTGTCGAGCGCCGCGGCACCGTCCTGAACCATAGCGACATGGCCTGGGCGCTGGCGCACCTGGAGACCGGCGAGCCGGAGAGCACGGTGACCATCCCGCGCCGCCAGCTCGCGATGCTGCTCACGCTGCTTCCCTCGCCCGAGGACCCCAACCGCCCCGAAGACGATGCGCACTGGGGCTGGGCGCATCGCCTGCGCGGGCCGTGGGAGCGCGGCCCCCTGCACGCGCGCGGCCGGCTCGGCCGCCTGATCGCGTTCGACCCCGACACGTCGGGCCGCGGCCTGCACCGCGCCTGCTTCGAGCTGCTGGGCGCCGACGAAGCCGTCTGGGCGATCGGCGTACCGTGCTTCCAGACCAACAGCGTCTACGAGCTGGTGCCGCTCGGCAAAGGGCTGCATCCGAGCCGCTGGCTGAGCTGGCCGCTGGCGAAAGGCCGCAAGCGCACCGGCGACCCGGAGCGCCCGCGCTGGGAGATTGCCCGCGTGGTGTACCGCGTCGGCGCGCCGCGCTGGCCGCTGGCCGGCGTCGTCGAGCCGCTCGGCCCGCTGGGCGTTGCCGGGTAGGGCAGAGTAATCGAGCGCATGCCCTGGCGGGCGAACATGACCGTGGGGCAGGCGGGCGGTCTGAAGCACCGCGGGTAATCCCCATCCGGGCGCACTGCCGAAAGGCGGGACTCGACTGAGGCAGAACTCGCGGTCTGAAGCGCCGCGGCTAATCCCATGTCTGCTGCACCGCTCTGCCCGGCGGCTCGTGGCCCAGGATTAGCCGCGGCGCTTCAGACCGCCTCCTCGCCTACATCAAACCGTGCCCTCCGTTACGTCCCTCTGCTCTGCCCTCTGCGTCCCCCGTGTCCTCTGCGGTTCCTCTCTCTTCTTCCTTCGCGTCCTTCGCGCTCGCTTCGCGATCTTCGCGTGCTCCGTCCCGTCCCCCCTCGCCTCCGCAGAGGAGAGGGGGTGGCAGAGGGGTGAGGAACCCTACCGCCGGGCGGCCGCCGCACTGCGCGAGAAGATGTGGATCGGGCGGCCCTCGGCGGCCAGCACTGCCTCACGTAGCGCCTCGCTGTAGGTCGGGTGCGGGTGGATCGTCGCGATCACCTCGTCGGCGGTCAGCTCGGCGCGCATCGCCAGCGAGTACTCGGTGATCAGGTTGGTGGCGTCGGGACCGATAATCGAAGCGCCCAGTATCTCGTCGTGCCGCCCCAGCACCACCTTGACGAAGCCCTCGCTCGCGGCGCTGGCGAGCGCCTTGCCATTGGCGGCGAAGGGGAACTTCTCGGCGCGTGCGCTCTCGTCTTGCTCCTTGGCCTGCTGCTCCGTCAGCCCCACCGAGGCGATCTCCGGCCAGGTGTAGATCGGCCGCGGCACCACGTTGTAGTCCATCTTCGC
>DASVAA010000069.1:0-19245 GCA_036376595.1 Ktedonobacterales bacterium
TGGACCTTCATCGGTTGTCCTCACCCCCCGGCCCCCTCTCCGTGCGCGGCGAGGGGGAGTGCAGATCCGCCGCGGCTGGTTGGACGGGCTTCTCGTAGCGCGCGGCGATGCGGTGCGGCAGCGCCACGTCGCCACGGTGGATATAGCCCGCACGCTCGTAGTAGGCGCGCAGCTCCGGGTTCTCGGCCGTGCAGTCCAGGCGCACCAGCGGCTTGCCGGCGGCGGAGGCGCGGCGCTCGGCCCACTCCAGCAGGCGGCAGCCGATCTCTTTGCCAGCGAAGTCGCGGTGGACCAACAGCCCGTGGACGTAGGCCGCGTTGCCGGGCAGATCGGCCCACAGCGCCTCCGGCTGCCACAGCAAGGTCATCATGCCTGCTGGACGACCGTCGAGCAGCGCGAGGTCCATGCTGCCGTCGCCCACGCGCTCGGCGGCGATCTCGCGCAGCGGCTTCGGCGGGCGCCCGGCGTCAATCCCGCGAGATTCCAGCCACGCGCTGGTGCTCTCGCCGATCGCCGCCAGCGCATCCACATCCTCCGGCCCCGCGGTGCGGATCGTGAGCGTGCCGTGCCGCGTGGGGATCGTCTCGGTAGTCGTCATGCCATCCACCCGCTTCTCGTACAGGCTGGCGCTGAACGTTCGTCCGACGAGATCGCGCACATGCGTGAAGCCCGCGCGCTCATAGTACGCCCGCAGGCCCGGATTATCGCGCATGCAGTCCAGTCGCAGCAGCGTCTTGCCAGCGCGTGCGGCCTGTACCGCTGCCCAATCGAGCAGCGCGCGGCCGAGTTCCAGCCCGGCGGACGAGCGGCTCACCGCCAACGCATGCACGTACCCGGCAACCGGCGACTGCTCACCCCAGATACGTGGATCGGCCCATGAGAGCGCCAGCGTGCCCACCAGTTTGCCAGTCTCCGCCTGCAGTGCCACGTAGACCTCGCCGAGCGCGATGTGGCGCAGAACCGCCTCGCGCTCGAATTGCTCCGGCCTCCACTGGTCAATACCACGCGCGAGCAGCCACCGCGCCGCATTGCGGTACAGCGCCAGCAGCGCGTCCACATCGGCGGGGGTCGCGGGGCGCACGATGATGCCGGGCAGCAGCTCGTCGGGTGTCATGGGATGGATTATCCTGCCAGCGCGACGCCGGCACGCTCTTGCTCACGTTCGCGGGCCACGAGCGCGGCGAAGCGGTCGAAGAGATCGCGGTTGTCCTCGGGGCCGGGCGCGGCCTCGGGGTGGTACTGCACCGAGAAGACCGGCAGTGACTCGTGCGCCAGCCCCTCCACGCTGCCATCCGAGAGGTTGACGTGGCTGACGTAGAGGCCGCTCTCCGCGGGCAGGCTCGCCGCCTCGACCTGGAAGTTGTGGTTCTGCGAGGTGACGGTGACGCGCCCGGTGCGGACCTCGCGCACGGGATGGTTGGCGCCGTGGTGGCCGAAGGGCAGACGGCTGGTGCGCCCGCCCGCCGCCAGACCGAGGATCTGATGGCCCAGGCAGATGCCCATCAGCGGCATGCGCTCGTCCCAGACTAGCGCGCGGGTCAGCGCAATCAAATTGGCGACGCTCTCCGGGTCGCCGGGGCCGTTGGAGAGCAGCACGCCATCGGGATTGAGGCGTCGGACGGCGGCCAGGTCTACGTCGTGGGGCGCGACGATCACGTTCAGGCCGCGTGCGGTCAGGCAGCGCGCGATGTTGTGCTTGAAGCCGGTGTCGATCAGCAGCACGCGCGGCGCTCCACGCCGCCCGCCAACCTGCGCCCACGGCTCGACCGCCGCCAGCGAGACGTCCGCCACCACGTCCAGGTCCGTGACCGAGCGCACCGCGCGCGCCGCCGCGATCAGCGCCTCGCGGTCGAGCGGCGCGCCAGCCGGGAGCGCGCGCAGGACGCCGCGCAGCGTGCCCTTGGTGCGCAGCACGCGCGTGAGCGCGCGCGTGTCGAAGTCGCAGAGGCCGGGAATGCCGTTGCGGGCGAGGTAGTCGTCCAGCGATTCGGCGGCGCGCCAGTTGCTGAACTCGTCGCAGTATTCACGCACCAGCAGCGCCGAGAGCCACGGCCGGCGCGACTCGACATCCTGCGCCGCGACGCCGTAGTTGCCGATCAGCGGATAGGTGAGGCAGACCATCTGGCCGCGGTACGACGGATCGGTGCAGATCTCCTGGTAGCCGGTCATGCCGGTGGCGAAGACGACCTCGCCACGTCGTCCGGGGCCGTCGGAGAGCGCCTCCACCGCGCCGAAAGGCCGGCCGGTGAAGATCGTGCCGTCTTCGAGCGCCAGCACGCCGGTCAGCTCGCTGTGATCCGCCCACATCGTCGTGTGCTCCCCTTCAATCGAGCGGGCGAGGAATGTTCCTCGCCGCTACACCGCCTGCGGGCGTCCACCGGACGCCCCTACGAAGCCTCGGTTGCCAGCCAACAATTTGACCCTTGCGGGGCAACATGGTGATGGGCGCTGGGACGTGAGCTGAAGTCCCACGGGTAATCCTGCATGGCAACGCACCGGACGAGGATTAGCCACGGCCCTTCAGACCGTGTCCTCCGACCATCGCTGTGCGGCGTTCCCAGCACCTCCCTATTGCTCATAGACCAACCTCCCGCCGAGCCACGTTTGGATGACGCGCCCGCGCAGCGTCATGCCGGCGAGCGGCGTGTTCTTGCCGCGCGAGGCGAATTCCTCCGGCACGACGGTCCACTCGACATCGGGATCGAAGACCGCGATGTCGGCCGGCGCGCCCTCGGCGAGCGTGCCGCCATCCAGGTTCCAGGCCCGCGCGGGGCGGAGCGTCAGCGCGGCGACCAGCTCCGGCAGTGTGAGCTTGCCCGTATGTACCAGCGCCAGCAGCGAGGCCAGCGCGGTTTCGAGGCCCGAGATGCCGAACGCCGCCATGTCGTATTCGCACGCCTTGTCCACCCACGTATGCGGCGCGTGGTCAGTGGCGATGGCGTCGATCGTGCCATCGCGCAGGCCCGCCAGCAGCGACTCGGCATCGGCCGCCGTGCGCAGCGGAGGATTGACCTTAGTGCTGGTGTCGTAGCGCACGCCCGGCGGGACTTCGATGCCCAGCTTGCGCAGCGCATCAGCCAGCGGTCCCCTGCGCTCGCCGGCCACCCAGCTATCCGTCAGCAGCAGGTGGTGCGGTGTGACCTCAGCCGACACCGGCAGCCCCTCGGCCTTGGCCTGGCGGACCAGCGCGACGGCACCGGCGGTCGAGAGGTGCGCGGCGTGGTAGCGCGCGCCGGTCATTCGTACCAGCGCCAGGTCGCGCGCGAGCATCACGTCTTCGCCCGCCGCCGGCCAGCCCGGCAGGCCCAGCAGCGTGGAGATCGCGCCCTCGTGCATCACGCCGCCGCCGACCAGCTCCTCATCCTGGCAGTGCTCGACGATTGGCAGGCCCAGCGGCGCGGCGTACTCCAGCGCCGAGCGCATCAATCGCCCGCTCTGGACCGGCCGCCCATCGTCCGAGAAGGCGACCGCGCCGGCCTCGGCTAGCTCCGCCATCTCGCTCAGCTCGGCGCCCGCCTCGCCCTTGCTGATCGCGGCGATGGGACGGATGCGCGCCGGAACGTCTTGCGCCTGCTGGAGCACGTAGGCGATGGTTGCCGCCGAATCAATCACCGGGTTGGTGTTGGGCATCACGCAGAGCGTGGTGAAGCCTCCGCGCGCCGCTGCTTCGGCTCCCCTCTGGATCGTCTCTTTGGCCTCGTAGCCTGGCTCGCGCAGGTGCGCGTGCAGGTCCACAAAGCCCGGCGTGAGGATGGCGCCCGCAGGCAGCTCCACGTCGCGGCACTCCTCAGTGGCGATGCCCTGCGCCGCCAGCCGCGCCCGCGCCTGCTCGTCGCCGCCGATGGCAAGCATGCGCCCGTCCGCAAAGGCCACCGCGCCAGGGCCGTCTATGCCGAGCGCCGGCTCGACGATGCGCCGCGCGTGCAGAATGATGACAGTCCGCGGCTGATGCTCGCTCGTCATTGCGGCCGCTCCTTCTCGTCATGCGGCGGGCATCCACTGTCCACGGGCGGGCGTCCGGTGGACGCCCCTACGCCTCCGTCATTCCCTTGCCCTGGCGGCTGTAGTGGCGAGGTCCGCCTCGCCTCTGGGGCCGAGGGATGAGGTCCGCCAGCCAGCAGGTCCAGCACCGCCATGCGCACCGCGACGCCGTTGCTCACCTGCTCCTCGATAACCGATGCCTCCCCGCTCGCCACCGCTGGGTCGATCTCGACCCCTTCGTTCATCGGGCCGGGATGCAGCACCAGCGCATTCGGTTTGGCAAGCCGCAGCCGCTCCGGCGTCAGTCCCCACCGCGCTGTGTACTCGCGCAGCGACGGGAGCAGCCCCGCCTGCTGCCGCTCGCGCTGGAGCCGCAGCGCCATCACCGCGCCGGCACCCTCAAGCGCGCGCTCGATGCGCGGCTCAATCCTCACCCGGCGCGCTGCAACCGTCTCCGGCACCGGCCGCGTGGCATACAGCTCAACCGCGGCGGGGGGCAGCAGGGTGGGCGGACCGCAGAGCACCACCTCCGCGCCGAGCGCCGTCAGCGCCCAGACGTTCGAGCGCGCGACGCGGCTGTGCAGGATGTCGCCCAGGATGACGATGCGCTTGCCGGCGACGGAGCCGAGGTGATGCTGGAGGGTGAAGAGATCGAGCAGCGCCTGGGTGGGGTGCGCGTGCCAGCCATCGCCAGCATTGACCACTGATCCGGCGATGTTGCGCGCGATCAGGTCTGGCGCGCCCGCATGCGGCGAGCGCACGACGACGACGTTCGCGCCGAGCGCCTGGAGCGTGCGCACGGTGTCGATCAGCGATTCACCCTTGGTGACGCTGCTGGCCGAGGCGGTCACGTTGGTGAAATCGGCGCCGAGCTTTTTGGCGGCCAGCTCGAACGAGACGCGCGTGCGGGTGCTGTTCTCGTAGAAGAGCGTGACGACCAGCGTGCCGCGCAGCGTCGCGTCCCGGCGCGCCACATGGTCCGGCGCCTGGGGATGATCGAGCACGAAGCGCATGTAGCTGGCGCGGTCGAGCAGGTGCCGCAGGTCGTCGGGCGACCAGTCGTCCAGGTCGAGCAGGTGGCGTCGCGGCATGCGCTCAGCCGTCGGGCCAGGTGCTGCGCCATGCCCCTCCTCAGTGATGATGTCCTCGCAGAGCGCCACGCATTCGTCGCAGATCGTCGTCCCGTTTGCGGCGAGCGCCATCCAGGCGACCTCATTCGGTGATTTGCCGCAGAACGAGCAGCGCTCGCCCCTCGCGTGAGGTCCCGCTTCTACGAAGCGCGTGCCGTGTGGCAGCGGCGCGGGAGCCTCATGCGTCTGAGCATGCCGGAAGGCGGCCACGCACTGGTCGCAGACATAGACGCCGCCCGGTCCGGCGATCAGCCGGCGCACCGCGCGCTGGTCTTTGCCGCAGAACGAGCAGTTGTACGTGCGAGGCATGTGCCTGCCCATATGCTCTCCGCTCCCTTCGCCTGGCCTCGCCTACTCCGGCTGCCGGTGCAGCAGCACGGCGTCGTGGCCGTCGCTCTCGCGCAGACGCACGCGGATGCTCTCGCTGCGCGCGGTCGGCACGTTCTTGCCCACGTAGTCGGCGCGAATCGGCAGCTCGCGGTGGCCGCGGTCCACCAGCACGGCAAGCTGCACCTTGCGCGGGCGGCCGTGGTCGAGCAGCGCCTCCAGCGCTGCGCGGGCCGTGCGCCCGGTGTAGAGCACGTCGTCCACCAGCACGACCACCGCGTCCGTGACCTCGACCGGCAGCGGCTCGCGGGGCGCGGTGAGCCGCGTGGCGCGCTCGGGTAGGTCGTCGCGGTAGTTGCGCGCGTCGAGCGTCGCCACCGGCACGGCGATGCCCTCGAAGGCGTGGATGCGCTCCGCCAGGCGCTCGGCGAGAGGCACACCACGGGTGCGCATGCCCACCAGGATCAGATCGCGGGCGCCGGCGTTGCGCTCGACGATCTCGTGCGCGATGCGCGAGATCGCACGGCGCATCTCGTCCTCGTTGAAGATCTGCTTGTCCGCGCTGTCGGGGCTTTCTTGCCCGGTCGCCGCCGCTGCCGTCGCGTCGCTCATCGCTTGGCCGTCCTCATCCCTGCTTGGGCGCAAAAAAAAGACCTTCACGCCCGCTCGCGTCGGCGGGGTGAAGGCTTTGCGCCTGGGTAATCTGTTGCTGGTTTTGGGTACGCGGTCGCGCCATGCTCAGATACTCCTTCTCAGCCTCTCAGGACTGAGCTTAAAGGATGCTCTGAGAGACGAGTATAGCACACGCGGCGGTCTGGCGCAACGCCCGTAGCTCGGCCATGCGGGTTTCCCTCGTTGTGCCACCTCAGCGGCCATGATATACTCGCTCCATGCGCCCGCGAGCGGCGGGTAGCAGTCGGCGCGCGGCATGCTGAAGGGAGCGCCCTACGAGCACCGTCACCTTCCCCCTCGGTCCCTACCACCCGGTCCTCGACCTACCCTTGGGACTGACCCTGCGCCTGCGCGGCGAGACCGTTGCCGGCGTCGAGCCGGTGCAGACGGGCTTCGCCTGTCGCGATGTCGCCGGGCTGGCCGCCAGCCGCCCGCTCGAAGAGGCGCTGGCGATCGTCGAGCGCACCTGCTCGCTCTCGCACGAGGCGCACCGGCTGGCACTCAGCATGGCCGTCGAGCGCGCTACCGGCGCCAAGCCCACGCCGGCCGCCGAACAGACCCGACTGGTCTTCGCCGAGTGCGAGCGCATCCTCGCCCGGCTGTGGACGCTGGCGCAGGTAAGCCGCGCGGCCGGACTGCCGATCCCCTTTGGCGACGCACTGGAGCAGCGCGAGACACTCTTCGACGCGCTCCAGACCGCGACCGGCCGGCGCCACTATTGGGCCGTCGCCGTGCCGGGTGGCGTGCGCGAGGGACTCGATCTGACGCCGCTGGCCACGACCATCGAGGAGATCGAGGCGGCGCTGCCGCAGTGGCGCAAGCAGGTCGCGCCCAATGGCCCGCTCGCGGTGGCCGGCAAGGGCGCCGGCGTCATCACCGCCGAACGCGCCAAGACCCTGGGACTCACCGGGATCGCGGCGGCCGGGTCCTACGAGGCGGAGGACCTGCGTCGCGCGCGTCCCTATGGCGCGTATGCCGGGATGAGCACCCAATTGGAGGGTGGCTCGCGGCTCCGCGGTGGCGATGCCGCCGCACGGCTCGTCTGCATAGTCGAGGATCTGGCTGTCAGTCTCACGCTGGTGCGCGAGGCAAGCGCCGCGCTCAATGGTGCGACGCCCGAGGTGCCAGCAGAGGCAACCGGCGCGCAGCCAGCAGCGGGCGCGTTGGTCAGCGAAGCGGCCGAGGGGCCTCACGGTCCCGTTGAGATCGCCGCGGCGCTCTCCGGCGACGGCGAGGCGCTTGCGCAGCTACGTCTCTCGGCGCCTGGTGCCGAGGCGCTCGTGGCGGCGCTGCCCGGACTGCTGGAGGGCTGCCGGCTCTCGCAGGCCGCGGTGATCGTCGCGAGCCTCGATCTCTGCGTCGAGTGCCTGGACACCTGAGGAAAGGAACCGGCTGTGCCGTTACCTGTATATCTTGCGCTGATCACCTTCGCGCCTGCCGGCTGCGGCGTGCTGATCGCCGCGCTGGGTCTCGTGCTCGGTGCGTCGGGCGAGCGCCCTACTCCTGTACGGGGGGTGGCGCTCGGACTGGCCACGCTCGGCGCGCTGATCCCGGCGGTGGGGCTGCTGCTCTTCGCGCCCTCGACCGAAGTCAACAGCGCGCTCTGGGTGACCTTGTTCGGCGGCAGCATGGGCGAGCGCGCCTGGCTTTCCGCCGCTTACCGGCTGGATGGCTTCGGTCTCTACGCGGCCCTGGGCATCGCGCTGATCGTCGCGCCGCTGCTGCTGTGGATGGCATGGCAGCATAGCGCGCAGCCAGCCGGCCAGGAGGATGCGGAGGCGCCTGGTGGAGGCGTGGGGCATTCGGACGAGTCGGACGAGGAGGCAGCCGACCAGGGCCAGGGCGAAGAGACGGGAGGGGCGCATGGCATGCGGCCGGCGCTGCCAACGACGCTCTGGGGCGGACTGGCGCTGGCGCTGGCGGTGGAAACCGCGATGCTGACGCTGGTCTTCAGCGACAATGTGCTGTGGATGGCGCTCGCCTGGACGTTGCTGGCCGCGCTGGCCTGGGGGCTGGGCGAGATCGGCAACCCGCTCGATACGCTGGACTGGCCTGGCTTGGCGCTGATGCTCGCTGGGCCGGTGCTATGGGCACTCATCTTCTTCATCCCGGCGTTCGGCGGCAAGGGCAGCATCACCATCTATCCGCGCTTCACCGACATGATGGGCCGCGGCGCAATCACGCCGCTGCATGCGCTGGCGCTCGCGCTGGCGCTGGCGCTCGCGGCCGGGGCATATCCCTTCCTGGCGTGGGTTCGCGGCCGCGCGGCGCTGATCACGCCCGCGGGACTCGCGGCGTTGGCGCTGGCGACAATGCCCGCGGCGCTCTTCGTCGGCGCCCGGCTCTACAGCGCGGCGCAGGATGTCACGGGCGCGTGGCAGGAGATCGGCAAGGCCTCGCCGCCGATCACGGGGGGCATCTTCTTCACGCTGGTCGGCGCGGTGACGGTCGCCATCGCCGGCCTGATGGCGCTGGAACGCCGCGACAGCCGCGCACTGATCGCCTATCTGGCTATCGCCCAGGCTGGGTGGGGCTTTGTGGCGCTGGGCACCGGAGCGCCGGCGGGGATCACCGGGCTGGTGGTGCTGCTGGCGACCTCGACGTTCGGCCTGGGCGCGATGCTCGCCGCGATCTACGCCTCCGGCACGCTCACCAGCGATCTCGAGCCGGACGCCGCCGGGCCGCGCGCCTTCGGCACGCCCATCGAGCCGGTGCGACTGGCCGCGTGGTGCGTAGGTGCGCTGGCAGTGGTGGGGGCGCCACTCTGCGCTGGCTTCGTCGGGCGCCACCTGATTGCCGACGGCGCCATCGAGGCGCGCGGGCTGCTGATCCCGCTGACCGCGCTCGCCTGGGCCGGCGACGCGCTGCTGGGGCTGGCGCTGCTGCGCGCCACCGCGCCGGCCTTCACCGCGCTACTGGGCATCCAGAAGCCAGCGGAGACGGCCTTTGTGGTGGCGGAGGGCACGCTCGCGAGCACAACCACCGTTGGAGAATCCGGTGCGGACATGGAGATCGAGGGGGAGGAAGCGCCGGTCGAGGCGCCCGCGCCCGAGGCTGCGCCGGCCAGGCGGACCATCACGCCGGCACGTGCGCTGGAGACGCTGAGCGAGGCGCCGGCTGTGGCGCTGGCGCTGCTGGCGGTGATCGTGGCCGTCGCCCCTCAGCTCCTGCTCGTCGTCGGCGCGATTCCGGCGGTGGGCGCGCTGCTGCCGCCAGGTGAGGCCAACACCGTCGCGGCGGCGCAGCTGGGCTACTCCACCAGCACCGTGCAGGCGCTGCCGACGCTTGCCTGGGGCGCGTTCGTAATCTTCTTCGCGCTGCGTATCTTCCTGGTGCCCGGAGGCGCGCGCCAGACGCGCCCAATCGCGCTGGCTGGCGACGCCGCGGGCGCCGCACCCGGCGAACCCACGCCCGCACTCGCGCCAGCATCGGCAGCCACCACGGCACCTTCGGGCGCGGAGCCGGTCGAGACTCAGGCCGAGGCAGAGGGCGAGACGGAAGCCGAGGTCGCGCGCGAGCTGGCGGGCTTGCCTGAGCCGGTGGACGCCTGGGCTGATCTTGGCCCGGCGTTCCGCTCCGCCTGGACACTCCCCGGCGCCGAGTGGCTGGTCCGCGGCGTGGAGGAGGAATCCAGTGATGCAGAGGCCGAGGGTGAGGACGAAACCGGGGATGCGGAAGACACCGGGGCAGAGCCGGAGGACCTTGCCGAGCCGCTGGATGACGACGAGCAGATTGATGAGGACGAGGAACAGGAGCAGGATGGTGGCGCGGATCGCGAGCCGCTGAACGGCGCCACTGAGGCGGCCGGCACCGAGGCGGAGGCGGAGGCAGACATACCCTCAGCGGCCGATACCCCAGGGCCAAGTCCCGTCAAGAGCCGCAAGCGCGGTAGGGCAGGAGATCACTCGTGAGCGCACCGAGCACCAACGCCAACGGGAACGCCAACGCCACTAGCCAGACCGGCACCGGCGAGAGCAACGCCACCAGGTCGCGCCGCCGTGCCGCGCTGTGGATTCTGCCGCTGGAGACCGGCGGCTGTGGCGCCAGTGCGCAGAGCATCTCCGCGCTGCGCTCGCCCGGTTTCGCTCCCGCGCTGAGCGCCGAGGGCATCGCATTCGCCAGCAGTCCGCGCCACGCCGATGTGTTGCTGATCGCCGGCCCGCTCTCGACCGCCACGCGCGACGCCGTGCGGCGGATCGTTGAGGCCGCGCCGCTGCCACGCGCGATCGTGGCGGTGGGCGACTGCGCCATAGATGGCTGTGTCTTCGCCGGCAGCCCGCGGATCACGGAGAGCCTCGCCGAGGAGCTGGACGTGAACGTCGAGATTGCCGGCTGCCCTCCTTCGCCGGACGCAATCCTGGCGGCGATCAACGAGGCCGCGCGCCTGCTCGCCGGCTCCAACAACGCACACGCGAATGAAGATACCACAGCCGAGAGCGCCAAAAATGATGAGGCGGGCGACGGCGGCGACGTTGATGATGACGAGGCGGACGAGGCGCCGCGTGATGAGGAAGGCGACGAGGCATGAACCCCCTGCATGTAGAGTTCATGGCGACCATGGCCGCGAGCGCCGCAACCAAGGCGCAGCCACTCAACGGCGTACTGGCCTTTGCGCTGGCCGTGCTGGTCTATCCCGGCCTGATCGTCGCGGTGATCGCCGCGTGGGCGCTCTCGTGGGCGCGGCAGTGGGTGCGCGCCGTCGCCGCACGCCAGAGCACGCCCACGCCCCTGCGCGAGCTGACCGAGCTGCGTGCGGCGCTGGACCGCGATACCGTTACCCCCGATGGGGTGGCGCCGCTGGCCGTGGCAGGCGCTTCGGCGGTGGCGGCGATCTTTCCGCTGCTGGCGCTGCTGCTGCTGCCGCTGCCGGGCAATCCGCTGGTCGCCTCGCTCGGCCTGACCGGCGACATCGTCGTGGAGGGTGGTCTGCTGCTGGGCGTGCCGGTCGCGCGCATCCTGCTCGGCTGGATCGTTCCCTCGCCCTACACGCGGCTCGCGGCGGACCGCAGCGCGCGGCTGCTGGCGGGGGTGGCCGTGGTGATGATCCTCGCGCTGGCCGCCAATGCCGAGCAGCTCAGCAGTCTCAGCCTGGCGCTGGCGCACTCCACTGAGCCGCTGCCGACCTTCGCCCTCATTACTCGGCTGCTGGCGGCGCTGGCGTTCGTCAGCACGCTGCCGGCGCTGGCTCACACGTCGAGCCTGCGCTCCGCGCGGCCGGGAGGCGAGCTCATGGCCGGCGAGCTGACTGAGCTGAGCGGCGCGGACCTGGCCGGCTTCCGGCTGGCCGAGGCATTCCAGCTCGTGGCGGTCGCCGCCGTCTTCACCGCCGTCTTCATCCTGCCGCTCTTTCCTGGGGCCTTCGGCACACAGAAGACGCTGCTGTGGCTGGCGGGCGTGGTGCTGACGGCGCTGGGCATTGGCGCGTGGGATGGCTTCGCCCTGCGCAGCGCTGCTCCCGCCCAGGAACGTCCGCCGCTGACCTACTGGCTCGGCCTGCCGCTGCTGGTGGCGATGCTGGCGCTGGTCGCCGCCGCCTGGGCCTCACGCGGCGTGTAGCACACTCGACTTCACGCTCTACGCGCTGACGGTGTATCGCCGCCATGTTGGACCACGCGCAGACTACGACCAGCTCATCGCGGCCAACGGCGGCAATGTAGCCGGCGCCACGGTGATCGCCGGATCATTCGTGCGCACAGCCCCAGCCAGTAGCCGCTGGATTGCCTCAGTATCGCCCGTCGAGGAAACAAGATGAGCCGGCAGACCTCACGCATCTGCCGGCCCTTGTGCATCTTCCTGGCTGTTAAGCTTACGGCTGGATTTGGGCCACGTCCCTCCGCTGGCCGGAGAAACGCCGCACCGGCGCCTTCACCGTCGCGCGGCCTTCCCGGTCCACGTGGCGGGCGTCCACCGGACGCCCCTACCGCGATTCCCGATCTCCCTCTTGCTGCCGCTACCGCACCTCGGCGTGCTCGCGCGTCGCGTCGGCCGCCTGTGGTGTCTCGGCGTTCTGCTGCTCGCGGGTCCGCACTGGGGCGGTCCATTTCACCACTGCCGCGGCCCAGGTGAGGCCGCCGCCGAAGGCCACCATGCCGATGTGTGAGCCGGGCTTGATGCGCCCCTGGTCGATCGCCTCGCACATGGCGATGGGGATCGCCGCGGCGGAGGTGTTGCCGTACTTCTCGATGTTGATGAAGACCTTCTCCGGCGGCAGGCCCAGGCGCTTGGAGGCCGAATCAATGATGCGCAGGTTGGCCTGGTGCGGGATGAAGAGGTCCATGTCGCCGGCGCTCATGCCCGCGTTGTGCAGCGCCTCTTCCATCGCCGTGCCCATGATGCGCGTGGCGAACTTGAAGACCTCGTTACCGTTCATCTGCACCAGATGCCGCCGCTCGCGCACCGCCTCTTCGGTGATCGGCTCAGCCGAGCCGCCCGCCGGAATCCACAGCAGGTCCGGGCGTGAACCGTCGCTGCCCATCGTGTAGCCCAGCACGCCGCCCGGCTCGTCGCTGGGTTCGAGGATCACTGCCCCGGCGCCGTCGCCAAACAAGACGCAGGTCGCGCGGTCGGTGTAGTCCACAATCGTCGAGATCACCTCAACGCCGACGACCAGCACGCGCTTGGACGCACCGTTGGCGACGAATTGATGCCCCGTCGCCAGGGCGTAGAGGAAGCCGCTGCACGCCGCCTGGACGTCGAAGGCCGCGCACTGCGCGCCGAGCGCCGCCTGCACCAGATTGGCGGTCGAGGGGAAGCGATAGTCGCCGCAGATCGTCGCCACGATGATCAGGTCGAGGTCGGCTCCGGTGATGCCCGCGCGTTCGAGGGCCTGGCGCGCGGCGGCGATGGAGAGTGTGGAGGCCGATTCGTCCGGCCCGATGATGTGACGCTCCTTGATGCCGGTGCGGGAGGTGATCCATTCGTCCGTCGTATCCACCATCTGCGCCAGATCGTCGTTGGTCAGCACCTTCTCCGGCACAGACATGCCCCAGCCGGTGATCGCACTGTAGCGGCTCATGCCCACTCCTCGTTCAAAACCATGCGCGCGGTGAGTGCGCGCTCGTCGCTGGCCCGCATTAGCCCGGCGTGCATTCGTCACTGGAGGCACCGCGTCGCGCTTCGGGGGTCTTTGGGCGCCATTGTAGCATAGTTTCGGCCAGGGTCCGCATTTCCCCCGGACCTTCCGCTCGCTCGTTCTGCCGCGGCTTGCGAGAGGGTCCGGCGCGCATGCTACAATTTCCGACGAATTGACATGCCCGATCGCGCCCGGCGAAGCACGATGCGGAGGGACGTCCGGCGGACGCCCATCTGGCGCCGCGATGACTCAACCGTTCACACCCTAGTGATAAGAGGAGCGCCCGTGGACACCCCCGATCCGACGATGGCCCAGGAGGTCGCACGCGAGAACCCGCAGGATAAATCATCCGGCGAGCTGGGCGGCCTCGAAGCCGTCGAGGCCAGCGACTACGCGCGCGAGCACCCGCTGCCCTTCCGCACCGACGGCCAGCGCCACTTCATCCCCGGCGCGATGTACGACCAACTCGTCGTCGCCCAGGGCAGCGCCACCGGCTCGACGCGGCTCAGCGCATCGCACGTCTCGCGCCTGCTCTACAACCCCGACGCGATCGACCGCCACCTCGCACCCTACGATGCGCGCTACTCCGCCAACTATGCCGAGGCCACCCGCGAGCCTGATCAAGTGGAGAAGCGGTAGGAGTAATGGAGAACGCGGAGGACGCGGAGTTTCGCGGAGGACGCGGAGAAGAAAAGTAACGGAGGGATTGCACCTCCTCCTCCGAGCCTTCCCCTGTTGCCCCCGTCGCGGTTGCCGTCCTCGCGTACTCTCTCTCTGATCTCTTCTCTCTCCGCGTCCTCCGCGTCCTCTGCGTCCTCTGCGGCTCCTTCCTCTTCCGCTCTCTCCTCCGTTGCCTCCGTTCGCTCTATGGGAAATCACTTTCCTCCCTTCGCGGCCTCCGCGACCCTCCGCGAACTCCGCGTTCTCCGTCTCCCCAGCTCTACGCGGGACGCATCGGCGGGGGCACGAACGGCTCGCGCTGGGCGGCGAAGCGCTCGTACCCGGAGCGGGTAAGGGGCACGCCGCGCGCCAGTGCCCACTCCCAGAACGGCACGTACCAGGTGCGCGCCGTCTGGTGCTCGCGCAGCATCAGTTCCGCGGCCGGGCTGCCGTCGTCGAGATAGCCGTTCTCACGCCAGGCGGCGTAGAGCGGCGCGTGGTCGTAGGGCACCGAGCGATGCGCGAAGCGCCACTGCTCGCCGTCCCAGGTGAAGAGGCCGTACTGGGCGCTGATGTCGCCGTTGAAGGGGCATCCCACCGCGCCCACCACCACCACATGCCGGCCCTCCACCCAGCGCTCGTAGGGATAGTGGATGTGCGCGCCGATCACCGTCGCCTCCTCCACCCCCGCCAGCGCCTCGGCCACCTGAGCATCCGAGCGCATGCGCCCCAGCCCCTCGCGTGAGTCGCGCGGGCTGCCGTGGACGACGAGCGCGGGCGCCGCGCCGGGCAGCTCGACACGCAGCGTGCGCGGCAGGGCTTCGAGCCATGCTACCCACTCCGGCGTCAGCTCGCCCACCGCCAGCCGCACCGGCGTCCACCAGGGCGTCTCCCAATCCTCGGGCAGCTTTTCGCCGCGCGTGAGGCCGGCGAGCCATGTGTCGTGGTTGCCGCTGATCGCCGGCAGGCCCTCCGGCGCGATGCGCTCCAGCGCGGCACGGCTCTGCGGCCCGCGATTGACGAAATCACCGGCGATCACCACGCGGTCGGGCCGCACGCGCTCCAGGTCGGCGAGCACAGCCTCCAGCGCCGGCACGTTGCCGTGGATGTCGGCGATCACGGCGAAGGTGGGGGATTGCGCGCTCAAGAGTCGGGCCTTCTGGCGGGCGGATGCCATACGCCCCTACGCACACGAGCAGCAGCGGGCGCATGCCGCGTCACGGGCGTCCACCGGACGCCCCTACGCATGCGGTGAGTGGCGGGCGTATGCCGCGGGATGGGCACACGCCGCGTCACGGGCGTCCACCGGACGCCCCTACTGTTCGGAGATGTCAATGCTATTGATCTCGTCGCCGGGCTGGCGGTCGCGGCCTGGCTCGCGCGGGCGGATGCTGTTGACCACATCCATGCCGCTGACGACCTTGCCGAAGACGCCATGCTTGCCGTTGAGGTGCGGCGTGGGGCCAAAGGTGATGAAGAACTGCGAGCCATTGGTGTTCGGGCCGGCGTTCGCCATGCTCAAGATGCCGGCCTCGCCATGCTTGCCGGCCAGCGCGCCCGGCTCGTCGGCGAACTCGTAGCCTGGCCCGCCCCTGCCGGTGCCGGTGGGATCGCCGCCCTGCGCCATGAAGCCGGAGATCACGCGGTGGAAGGTCGTGCCGTTGTAGAATCCCTCGCGCGCCAGGAAGACGAAGTTGTTGACGGTCTTTGGCGCCTGCTTGGCGAAGAGTTGCACGGTGAAATCGCCCTTCGTCGTGTGGAAGGTGGCATCGTAGGTCTTGTTGGGATCGATCACCATCGGCGGTGGCGAGCTGTACTGTTTGGCGGCCATGCGGTTCATCCTCCATTCGCGCCGCGTCGGGCATCCATTCGACGCCGCTACGAAACGGCACGCTCTCGAATCATAGCACAGCCGGCCCTCGCCGTTTCGTGCGACGCCGGCACATGTCACCGATATGCGGATCGGTTGGACAGGATGTGGGCCATACGCCCGCCTGCCGGAGCTCGCGATTGTCTGCTCGGTAACGGTCGCCGTAACGTGTCCGTCACGCAGGTCCTTTACAATAGAGCGAGACGGAAGCCCATATCTGTCTCTGATCGTCGCCGGCCCTTTGGGACAGCGAGAGGAACGTGTAACAGCATGACCGCCATTCGCACTCCGGCGCGATCCGCCGCCGCCCGCGCTTCCTCACCTTCCCCAATGGGCCGTCACGAACGCGTGTCGCTGTTTGCCCACCTCGGCTGGATCGTCGTCGTTCTCATAGACGCGACGCTGTTCCTGTTTAGCATTCCCGCGCTTTATGAGGTGCTCCACCAACCGTGCATCACAAATGGTACCAGCTGCATGCCGGCACAGTTGTCGGTGACTGACTTCCGCGCGCTGGGTGGGCCTGGGCCGGCACTCAACGCCTATGCGGACTACACTCTGATGACGGTGGTGGCCGTCGCACTCATGTTTGCCATGGTCGGCGCACTCATCGCCTGGCGCAGGTGGAACGATCCTATGGCACAGTTCGTCTCACTGGTGCTCATCACCTACGCACCCGTCACCATCACCTTCGGAGCCACACCCACCATCACCTTTGGCGCGACCAGCCGCATTCATGTGCCGGAGGTGCTAGCGCGCTCCGGGCCTGTGATCAGTGTCCTGGGAATCGTCGTTACCGAGCTGTTTTGGCCCACGCTCGCCGTCTTCCTGCTCACCTTCCCGACGGGCCGTTTCGCTCCGCGCTGGAGCGCGCTGCTCGTCCCGCTCTCGTTGGTGCAGGCCGTGCTGTCTTTTGTCAGCGCGCCGTTCGCCGTTTTCCAGCCCGTTTTCTTTGCCTCGCCTGGCAGCCTGGTGGCTATCCAGGTCTGCCGCTACGCCTCGCCTGGCAGCGCGGTGGCTGTCCAGATCTACCGCTACTTCCGGCGCTATACGCCCGTACAGCGCCAGCAGACCAAGTGGGTCGTCGGCCCCTTCGCCTTCGTGTCAGGTCCACTGCTCATCGGCTATTATGTGGCGCCCGTTTTCTGGCCGTCGCTGCTAACGCCTGGCTCGGCATATCGCCTGGCATATCTCGCAGTCCTCATGTTGAGCTGGACACCAATCTCATTGGGCGTCGGTATCGCCGTCCTGCGCTACCGGCTGTACGATATCGACGTCATCATCCGGCGCACGCTGATCTATGGCACACTCACGGCCCTGTTGGCGACCATCTACTTCGCCAGCGTGATCGGCCTGCAGGCGCTCGTCCAGGCGCTTACGGGCGTCAAGTCGCTTCCCCCAATCGCCGTGGTCGCCTCGACGCTGCTGATCGCTGCGCTCTTCGATCCCCTGCGCCGCCGCGTTCAGCTCCTCATAGATCGCCGATTCTACCGGCGCAAGTATGATGCGACGCGTACTCTTGCGGCATTTGGGGCGGCCCTGCGCACCGAGACGAACCTGGAGCAGTTGAGCGCGCGGATGATGGCGGCGGTCGAGGAGACAATGCAGCCGGCGCACGCAGCGCTGTGGCTGCGACCACCGAACCTGCGCGCGGAAGTTAGAGACTGGGATGCCAAACGCGGCGCCACCTAAAAATTGATTAGTGGGATGCACTGCCGGGGTCGCCGGCATCTAGGGACTCCACGTAGCGCGCGGCCAGCTCGGCCTTGATCACCTTTCCCATCGCGTTGCGCGGCAGCGCCACGCAGAAGACGACGCGCCGGGGGATTTTGTAGCGCGCGAGCTTGCCGTCGCAGAAGGCGATCACCTCCTGCTCGGTCAGCACACCGGGCGTGCGCGGCACGACCACCGCCAGCCCTACCTCGCCCCATGTGGCGTCCGGCATCCCCAGCACGGCCACCTCGGCGATGCCGGGGTGCGACGCCAGCACGCCCTCGACCTCCGCCGGATAGACGTTCTCGCCGCCGGAGATATACATGTCCTTCTTGCGGCCAGCGATGTAGTAGTAGCCCTCGTCGTCGCGGGAGACGAGGTCGCCGGTGTGCCACCAGCCGCCGCGGAACGCCTCGGCCGTCGCCTCGGGCCGCCGCCAGTAGCCGGAGCAGACGTGGGGGCCGGCCAGCACCAGCTCGCCCACCGCGCCCGGCGCCACGTCGCGGCCCTCGTCGTCCACGATGCGCGCCCGTGAGTGGAAGACCGGGCGCCCCACCGAGCCGACCTTGCGCAGCGCGTCCTCCGGCGCCAGGCTGAAGCAGTTGACGCCCACCTCAGTGAGGCCGTAGCCCTGGCGGAACTCGACGCCGCGCCGGGCGAACGCCTCGATGATCAGCGGCGGACACGACGAGCCGCCGGTGATGCAGAAGCGCACCGACGAGAAATCGGTCGCCGCGAAGGCAGGATGCTCCAGCAGCATCTGGAAGACCGCCGGCACGGCGAAGACCAGCGTGCAGCGCTCGCGGGCGATGGCGTCGAGCACAGCGCCGGGCGAGGCGTCGCGCAGTAGGACGACAGTCCCGCCGAGGTGGTAGATCGGTGTGGTCAGCACGTTGAGGCCGCCCGCGTGGAAGAACGGCGAGCAGTTGGGATAGACGTCGGTCTCACGCAGACCCCAACTCACCTGCGTGTTGACGGCGTTCCAGGTCAGCATGCGATGCGAGAGCATCGCGCCCTTGGGCACTCCTGTGGTGCCCGACGTGTAGAGGATCAGCGCGATCTCCTCGCCGTCATCCGTACAAAAGGGCACCGCGCGCGCCGCCAGCGCGTTATCGGCGCCGGGGAAGTCCTCTAGCGCCAGGAGGGGCGTACGGTGTACGCCCGGCAGACCGCCGATCAGGCCGGAGGCCGCCATCGCCGTTGCGCGGTGCGCCGTGTCGTGCAGCAGCAGCGCCGGCTCGCAGTCGCCCAGGATGCCGCACAGTTCGGGCACGGTCAGCCGCCAGTTGAGCGGCACCAGGATCACGCCCAGCAGCGCGCAGGCGAAGAGCGCGTCGAGGTATTCGGGGCAGTTGGCCGCCAGGATCGCCACCCGGTCGCCCTGCCGCACCCCCGGGCGGACACCGTCCGCCCCTACGGCGAGCAGCGCTGCCAGCGCCCGCGCGCGGGTGTTCAGCTCGCGGTAGGTCAGGCGTTGCCCGGTCGCCACATCCACCAATGCGACGCGGTCGGGCGAGAGCTGCGCGCGCCGTTCCAGCCACTCCCCCACGCTGATGAAGGTCATGCCCGCACACTCCTTCCACACCGCGTCACGCCGTTTCGCGCCCGCCGCTATGGACATTGTGCCATGCGCGCCCGATCTGCGCGAGTCCCGTGCGTGATGCTACGCAAAACCCCGCACCGAAAGAGTTCAGACTTGACCTCTGCGGTGAGGGTAGAGGCATGGTCACAGAGGAAGCCTACGCCGCCCTGCAAGTCGAGAACGCGGCCTTGCAGGGCCAAGTCGAGACGCTGACGGAGCACCTGGCGAGCGCGCTGCAGCG
>DASVAA010000070.1:0-25206 GCA_036376595.1 Ktedonobacterales bacterium
CTTCGCGGTGAGCGCGTTCATCGCCATCTCCGGCTTCTCGCTGATGCTGCCGGTGGCGCGTGGCGACGGGCGCCTGCCGGGCGGTGCCTGGACCTTCTTCAAGCGCCGCGCGCGGCGCATCCTGCCGCCCTACTACTTCGCCATCGCGTTTTCGCTGATTCTGATCTGGCTCTGGCTGGGGCACCCCAGCGGCACCTCGTGGGACGCCAGCATCCCCGTTTCAAAGACGACGCTCGTGGTCCATGCGCTGCTGCTCAACGACTTCTGGCCGTCGGGGTACTTCTTGATCAACGGCGTCTTCTGGTCAATTGCGTTGGAGTGGCACCTCTATTTCTTCTTCCCGGCACTCGTGTTGCTGGCGCGGCGTTTCGGTGCGCTGGCGACGTGCCTCACGACGCTGGCGGCGGCTTACCTGCTCTGTGAGGTTTTGACCTTTGTCCCAGCGCACGATTTGCTCTTGCCCGCGTACCTTCCCGGACGGATAACGCAGTTTGTGGAATATCTGGGGCTGTTCGCGCTGGGCATGCTTGCCGCGACTGTCGCCTTCTCAGCACAGCCCGTGTGGAGCGCCGTCCGCCGGCGCGTGCCGTGGGGCGCGGTCGCGCTGATGGCCTTCGCGGGCGTCGTGATCATGTTTGCCCAGACCGGCCCCCACCAGATCACGTCGCAGGTCTTTCTCGGCGCCGATCTGCTGATCACCGTCGTGACGCTGTCGCTCTTCATCGCCGCCGGACGGGCCGAGCGCAGCCTCGCGCGCATCGTGCTGGGCGCCAGACCGATCGCGTTTACGGGCAAGTTCGCCTACAGTATCTACCTGATCCACGCGCCGATCGTCGCCGCGGTCTACCTGTGCATCGTGCGCCCGCACATCTCCGGACCGCTGCACCTGCCCTTCCCCGCCACAGTGGCGGTCATGATGGTGACGGCGGTTCCCATCGCGATCGCCGCCGCGTATCTCTTCTTCCTGGTCTGCGAGCGACCCTTCCTCAACAAGCCGCTGGGTCGCCAGACGAAGAAACCACGCGGAGCGCCAGCAGCCGCCAACGCGACTCAAGCCGCGAGCGCGGCGCCTAGCGCCTGAACGCGGAGCACCACGCGCTCTCAGTCTTCGTCTCCTCGGCACAGCTCCAGGCGGCGGACGTGCAGCGTGGCCGGCAGGCTCTCGTCCTTGCGCCCGCGCACCCGCAGCCGGTCGCCTGATGACAGCGCGTCCAGCGCGCCCCACAGCGGCTGCTCGACGCCTTCCTGCGTGCGCAGCGTCGTCCGCGGCGAGATCAGCAATGTCACCGGCTTCCCGTTCTTCACGCGCACCGCCGTGAGGCTGCTCGGCCCCAGCGTCAGCACGCGCACCGTCCAGCTTTTGCGCTTGCCTTGCTTCGGCTCGTTGCCAGCGCGCACCTTCAATACCTTCGGCGGCTTGACGCGCTTGAGCGGCTCGAGGTGCAACTCCGGCGCGCGGTGTGCGGGCGCAAAGAGCGCGCCATCATACGTGCGCGGCACGAGCAGCGTCACCGCCTGCGACACCACCGAGGCTTCATAGACCACCCCGCGCGGACCAGGCTCGATGTGGCCGACATCGCCGTCGCCGCCATCCACCTGCACCGGCAGCACCTGCGGCGCCATGATCGTCACGTGCGCGGCACGGTAGATCTCGGCGCCATCCGCGCCGGGATGCTTGGCGAACACCAGGCTCAGCGCCTGGCGCGTCAGCGCGATGGGACCGCCGGCGGTGATCAGGCACACGTCAAGCTGGCCGTCATCTATATAGGCATGGGGTGTCATCTGGGTAAAGCCACCGTACTTGCGGCTGTTGCTGAGCACGATCTGGCAGACTTTGCCCTCCCACTGGACGCCGTCCAGATCCACATGCACCGGCACGCGGCGCAGCGCGGGGATCGCCTCGACGCCGGCCAGCACGATGGCCGCCTTGCCGATGCGATCCTTGAGTGGCGTGCTGACATGCGCCTCCACCTCGCCGTCGTAGCCCAGCCCAGCAAACAGGATGAAGTGTCGCGGCTTGCCACCGTTGATCGCCAGGCGGCCGACGTCTACACGGTGGCGCGTGGCACCGGCGAGCTGGGTGGCGGCCACGTCGAGACGCAGCGAGATGCCGGCCTCATGCGCCCAGATGTTCTCGGTGCCGCCCGGCAAGGTGCCCACCGCCACGTCGGTGCCCATCACGCCGTCCACGATCTCGTCGAGCGTGCCATCGCCGCCGCAATCCACCACCACATTGCAGCCGTCCTTGGCTGCCTGCCGCGCGATCTTAGTCGCCTCGCCGCCGTGGTGCTTCTGGCGCACCTCCACGTCCCAGCCGTTGGCGCGCAAGATACGCAGCGGCGCGGTGAGGTCCGGCACGCCGTGGCTGGAGTGCGGGTTGGTAATCAGGCAGGCATGGATACGTCCATCCGGCATCGCAGGCGCTCCTCCGTTCGCAATCGGCAATCAATCGCTCATCCCCTCCGTAGGCCCCACTTGAAGATGCCCGGCGCAGGCCTCCAAATCCGTGGATAACGCACGCGGCGTGCCGACACGAGCGCACACCCTGGCCCGCCGCGATTGCACCCGCTGGGGGCCGAGGGCACGGCGCGGCGTGTTTGACGCCGACCGGCGTCTCCCGCTATACTTGGGCAACGCCGCCAACCCGCGCGGGCCACCAGAGCGCGGCGGATCGACCCGAGAGGAGCAGCGCCTGATGATGCCACCGAGCGGCGGACACCAGCCATCGCAGCCACCCCAGCCACAGCCGCAGCCGCAGTCCTATCCTCAATCTCAGCCACAGCCGCAGCCGCCCTACCCGTCGCAACCGGTCACGCCGCCCGCGGCTACGCCGCAGTACGCGCCGCTGCCAGCGGAGGCTCCCACCTTGCCGCCGGGCACTTCGATCTCTCCGGCCCTCCTGGCGCAGGCCGTGCGGCAAGTGGAGAAGGAGAAGTCGCGGCGCAAATGGGGGCGGCGGGCGCTGTTCACCGTGGTGGGGATCGGCGCGTGCTGCGCGGCCGTCGAGGTGGCGCCGCTGGCGGTGCGCGAGGTGGGCCTCTACACCAAGCAGCAGCTCGACGACGCGATCCAGTCGGGGATCCAGCAGGGGCGCGAGCAGGTGCTGGCTGAGCTGCGTAACCTGGAGGGCGTGGCGCTGGCCGATGCCGTCGCGATCGCGGATCTGACACGGCGCGGCGTCTCGAACTATGTCAAGCCGCTGGCGGACCTGGTGTCGCGGGGGACGGGTGATGTGCTCGGCGCGATGGCAGGTGTGGTTGGCTTCGCCCGTGACCACGTGCCCAATGCGACGGTGCTCGGCCTCAACGTTCACGATGGGCTGAACAACCTTGCCCAGCTCCTCAGTGGCTGGGATACCACCGTCTCCTCGGACCCTCTCGGCACCTACGCCGTGCAGGATGTCACCAAAGCCGAGGCGTACCTCAAGGCGTTGCAGCGCACCATCAACGGCACTGACAACGCGACGCCGACGCCGGGCCAGTAGGGGCGTCCGGTGGACGCCCTGCTGAGCATCCGGTGGGCGCTGGGTAGGGGCGTCCGGTGGACGCGCGCTACACGGTCAGCTCGCGGACCATCTGCTGCACGCGCCTGCCGTCGGCTCGGCCCTTGGTTTCGCGCGCGGCCAGCGGCATCACGCGCTTGAATTCACGCCCCTCGCGGGCGACGATCGCCGCCACCACCGTGCGCAACTCTTCGTCGGTAAGCTGCGCCGGCAAATACGCTTTGAGCAGCTCGGCCTCGCGCGCCTCTTTTTGGGCGCTCTCGGTGCGGCCGGCCTGGCGATAGATCTCCGCCGCCTCCTCGCGCTGCTTGACCTGCTTTTCGAGCAGCGCCACGCGGTCGGCTTCGGTGAGCGGCTGGCGGAAGAGCTTGTGATCCTTGTCGGTGCGGGCGACAGTTTCGAGGTGGAAGGCGTTCAGCGCCAGCCGCAGCGTATCCACGCGCACCTGGTCTTTGGCGCGCATGGCGTCGGTGAGGTCGTTCTTGAGGCGCGTCTCGAGCGCCGACTCGTCGCCGGGATTTGCCATAGCTAGGAACCCCTCCTTGGGGTGGTATTGGTAGCGGTCGCGTCAGGATCGCGCCAGGTCGTCCCGCGACGCAGCACGCTCCCACCGCGTCATATCGTGGCGCGCACGACGATCACATAGGGACTGCCAGGGCCGCGCGCCGGGCGCACATCGGCATGCGGTGTCGTGGTGGCGGCCGGCGTCGTCGAGGGCGTGCCTGAAGGTGCGGCTGAAGGCGAGGCCGCGGGCGGGCGCTGCTGGTTGTTGTTGCTGTCGGTATGCACCGTCGGCGCGCTGAGGCGGAAGTAGCCAAAACCGGCTACCGCACCGAGCACGAACATCATCAGGATGGCGAGCACCGCCTTGCCAAAGCTAAAGCTCGACTCCTCCTCCTCGTCCTCCTCGACGGCCGCAGCCCCCATCGGGCGCCGCGCCAGTCGTGGATCGCGCGGATCGAGCCGCACCGCGCCGCGCGCGCCGGGAGCGCCAGGAGGGCCGCCTGGGCCTGGCCGGCGGGGACGCGCGCCACCGTCTCCCCACAGCCCCCCGCCGCGCTCCGGCGGACGATTGTGACCCGATGACGCGCCGGGGGGGCCATCGTGGTGGTGCCGGTGACGCGGCGGCCCATAACCGTCGTCACGACTGGAAGGCCGTGGGCCGCGCATCGAGCGATCCCCTGGGTGCCCGTTCGCGTGCTCGTCACGTTCCATGGGCCGGCTGCGGCTACTAGATCGTTCGTAGGAGGCGCCGGGGGCGCCGCGGTTCGCAGAGCCTGAGCGCCCGTCGTCGCCTCGGCCGCCACGGCCCGATGAGCCGGCACGGTCGCGGTCATGCTCCCGACCGCGCTCCCAGCCATGCGAGCTGCCACGAGCGCCGCCATCGTCCCAGCCGCGGGCTGACCCGCGCGCCGAACGACTCGGCGAGCGATCGGCGTCCGGGGTACGGTCCTCGCGTGGCGAGCGACCGCGCCGCCACGTATCGTCGTCCCAGCCCGAGTTGCCCATGGCCCTCTGTCCTCCCCGCTCGGCACCGCGCACCGCCACTCTCCCCCAGGCTGGTTCGGTCACCGCGCTTAGGTCTTGTCGCCCTCCCGCCGCGCCGCACTGTGGCATGCTGAGGGCGCGCGCTCTCGCAGCGAGTGTAGCACACCAGCGCGAGCGGCGCATACGGGCCGGGTGAGGTGTACTATGTATAGGCCCTTCCGGGAGCCTCATTGCCGAGCCGGCATGGCATAAAGTACGCGGCGAAGGGCGCCTATGGCTCGGTTGGCTCGTGCGGCGTCCCTGGCTGGGGATGCCCCGGCTCGCGCCCTGGCTCCCGTTCTGGCTCCAGCGAGGGGGTATGTGCCGCCATCAGGCCGCCGATAGCGACGCCGGTGCGGTCGTCGTCGTTGGCGGGCGTTCGCTCCAGGTGCTCGCGCAGCGTGCGTACCTGCTCCGCCAGGGCCGAGCCAGCCGTCTTGGCGCCCGGCACGATGATGCCGCGCACGCCCACGCGCGCCAGCAGGCGTGTCTGGGCTTCGTCGGGGGCTTGCGTCACGGTGACGAGCACCGGGAAGCGCAGCGACTCGTTGAGCAGACGCAGGCGCGCGAAGCCGCCGACATCCATCGTGCTGAGATCGGCGGGGCTGAGCTGCGCGCGCAGGATAGCGGCCTCCGCGGACAGCAGATTCTCGGCGCGCACCAGCAGCAGACCGAGGTCGTCGCGCGGCGGCTCAATCGCGACCACCGTCTCGAGGCCGTCGAGCTGCTGTGCCGCCACCAGCGCCGACGCGGGTGTCTGCTGGCTCATCACGACGAACGCGGCTCCCGCGTTGTGTGCCGCTTCGAGCGCCGCGAGCGAGGTGGTTTCCGGGTCACTTAGCTCGACGCCCCACACGGGACTGTTGTCGCCGCTGCCCAGTGCGGCTTTGAACTGCGCGAGATCGGCGCCCGGCCGCCAATCGGTGACGATCACGGCGTCCGCGCCCGCCTTGGCAACAGCTTCGGCGGCGGCGATGTCGGCCGTGCTGAGCGTGACGACGACCGCCGCGGGTCGCGGCTTGCGTGCCTCAGTGCGGGCTCCCAGAAACCCAAAGCCAGTTCCGTTGACCTGGCTGACGTGACGTAGCTTATCGAGGAGCTTGCCCATCCTATCGCTGCCCTCCGTAGTGTGTGGGAAGATCGGCGTCCAACGGCCGGCTCGTATGACGCGGCCAGGCGCATCTTCAGCTTCCGCATTATACCAGCCACCATACACGGCCAGCCAGCAGCACGCGGGGCCGGACGGAATTGACGCGCCGCCTCCTTGGGACTAAGATGGTCGCGGCACGAGCCGCCGGGCGCTGGTAGGCAGAATGGAGGATCGCCATGCGTACGATCGGTCGCTACATCTCGGAGCTGTTCACGGCACTGGTGCAGGGCTGTCTGGTCATGGCGATCGTCGCCGCGGTGATTGCCACGGGCGCCTATTTCGTGGCGGAGGGCCAGATGCCGCACGGCATTGCCGTCGGCCTGATCATCGCGATCGTCGTGCTCTCGGGCATCATTGGCGCGCTGGTGATGCTCGTCTGGCGGCTGACGCACCTGCGCGAAATTTCCCATGTCGCCCAGCGCATCGTCAACGCCGGGCAGCAAAACTCAAACGATCGCTGAGGCATGCCGCTTTACTCCATCAGCACTTCTTGTGATAAGGCAAGGTGGGGGCTTGACAGGCTAGACCTTTTTAGGTACGCTTTGCCCCTACAGGCCGACCGCACTGTGCCATATGGCGCACCAGCCATGAGGTGCGCCGCACCGGCGGGGCCGTTGATGGAGGGCCGCGAGCAAGGAGCCGGCTGCTCACCGGAAGGACCGCATCGTGCCCGCGCACAGCCATGCCACGCATACCACGCGGCCGGAGCACGGCGCACGGCGCATAGCACCACTACCGCGATTAGACGCGATTCACACACGGCGATGCGGCGCGCCCGCGTACCATAATATGCCGGCTTACTCAGGCGGCTGGGCGGCGTCGCGACTCGATCTTCCGAAAAGCGCTGCTGCCAGGCGTGCGCAGCGTGCGGGCATGCACCACCGCGGGCAAAGGAGCCCGCAGGAGATCTGCATGGAAACGATTCGCCCTCGTGTCCTCGATGCTGACGACGCTCACGGTGGGCGTCGTCGCGGTTGCCCCGATTCTCCACCTACTGAGCGTCAGCGCGATTCATGAGGCAATTCCACAACGCTAGCGAGTGCGGGGGCGGAGAACGCAGCCCTCAGTGCGAACACGCCTGCTGACTTGCCGCTCGCTCGCCTGGTTCCTCGTCCAAGATGACGTGAAGTGGTATCAAGTAGGCGGCCGTGACGTTGGTCATCTCCATTAGGTACACGCGCCCGCGACCTCCACTTGCTTTGACGGGACTGCTGAGGCGGCATCCACGCGTACACTCCCGTAGCGCGCGCATACTCGCGCGGCGGAGGTTTATGGCGTTTGGTCGGGAAGGAGGCAGTCTGTTCCCGAGCCGGGGCACCACGTGGGCGCGGACGGCGCGCCCCATCGCACCCTATCCCATGGCATCCCACTGGCGGTTTGCCGGGCGGCGCTCGCGCGGATCGCGGGTCGCCAGGACTCAACGGTGAGTCATCCGGCGCAGCTCATGTCCGACTGGGACGTACTGTAATACGTCCAATTGAAGGAGATGCATCGCGGTGAACAGATCTCGAAAGGTGCTGATTGGTGCAGTAGCAGCAGCGGCGGCGGCGGCCACGGCGTTGGCGCTTGTGTTTGCTGCGCCGGGTGGGGCGAGCGCTGCACCTGCACCTGGTGGCATGGAAGTCCTGCACGGCGCCCACATCATGGGCGTGCGTGGCAGCAAATCCCATCCGGCGAGCACCGCTGGCCAGTTGTACTACCATGGCGGCAATCCCGGCGTGGAGACGGGCGCCGACCACGTCTACATCGTGTTCTGGGGCGCCCAGTGGAACGGCGGGTCGAGCGACCCCTCGGGTGAAGCCGCGCTGATCGAGAGCTTCTACAATCATGTGACCGGCAGCTCGTGGAACAACTCCGTAACACAGTACTGCGAGGGTGTCAGCAGTGGCACCTACTTCTGCAATGGCGCTGGTACCGCGGCCTCGAATGGCGGCGGACTCGGCGGTGCATGGTTCGACGGGTCCTCGCTCCCACGGCGCATCAGCCAGAGCTCGCTTGCCAGTGAAGCCGCGAAGACCGAGTCGCACTTCGGGAATCCCAACCAGGCGCAGAGTCAAATCGTGGTGGCCACGCCGTCCGGCCACTCCATGAGCGGCTTCGGCACCCAGTGGTGCGCGTGGCACAGCTCGACCAACGCCAACGGCAGCTCGCTCGCCTACACGTATCTGCCGTACATGACCGACGCCGGCGCGTCGTGTGGTGCCAACTTCAACGGGTTGGGTGCCGATGCCGGCATTACCATCGTCGGAGGCCATGAGTTCGCCGAGACCGAGTCGGATATCTATCCCAACGGTGGCTGGCTCGATTCCGGCGGCTCCGAGAACGGCGACAAGTGCGCCTGGAACGCCGCCACGACCAGCGTGAGCATGGGCGGGGCCAGCTTCCCCGTGCAACCGCTGTGGAGCAATGCGGCCAACAATCAGACGGGCGGCTGCGTGCTCTCGTATCCGTAGATCAGGATGGGCCCCATTGAGGGAATGACCGCCCGCTCCTCTTCATGGGAGTGAAGCGGCGCGGGGGCGGGGTGCTGGTCGCGCCTCGCCCCTGTCTCGTTTCCCGCGCCCATCGCGCTGCGCAGCCTGGGCTACTTCTCAGGCGAGTAATGTGGCAGCGCATCTACCTCGGCGCGGCTGAGCGTGATGTGGACGACACCGTCCTCGACGTCGCCGACCGCCGCGATGGGCAGTATGAGGCTCGGCCCGAAGATGCCCTTGCGCTTGACCACCAGCGCCGAAACCCGCTGTGTCGCCGGGTCAGCCAGCACGCGCTCGACCTCGCCGACCTCTTCGTGCGGCTGGCGGCGCCACACCGGCGTCCCCTCGCCGATCTCAGCCTCGTCGGGCCGCTCGTCGTAGGTGATCGACTCTGGCGGTAGATAAGGTGCGCCACCCGCCCCGGCGGCTGAGGCAATATAGCGAATGACCTCGCCGGTCTCAAAGCGCTCATGCCGCTCCGCTCCCGCAGGACCGGCCGCTTCCACCGGAATCGCGTGCTCCTCCTCAAAGAGCGGATACGCCTTGAAGGCTGGCTCGTCGCACGACAGCGTCAGGTCGTGGTCGCCAGCGTGCGCCACCAGCGCGACTGGGATGACACGGCCGCGCGGCTTGTCCCAGCCACCGGGCGCGAGCGCATTGCCCGACTCGATCAGCCCCTCCTCGACGACGATGTGTGTCACGCGCGAGCTTTCGCGCGCCACCACGATACGCTTGAGGGTGCCCAGATGGCGGCCGTCGCTGCCGCGTACCGCGACGCCGATGTGCAGGTCTTCGAGCATGGGATCCGTTCGCTCCTCGCGAGGTGCTAGCGTTTGGCGGCGCGACGCTTGCGCTGGCGCTGCCCGGCGCGTACGCGCTGGTAGTGGCTGTCGCCAGGGCTGGCCGCGGTCGTGGCGGAGGCGGACGACGACTCCACCTCGCGGGCCGGCTTCTTGGTCGAGCTCGTCGCGGCAGAGGCGGCGAGCGCAGTGGACTGCTGCGGCTTTGCGCGCCCGAAGAGGCCACGCTTGGGCTGTGCCGCAGCGGCGACCACCGCGGCGGTCGCGCGGCGCTGCGCTTCACGGCGGGCGGCGCGGGTGTGGTTAGCGTACGGATTGACGCCGGAGGGCAGCGGCGGGGAAGAGGCGGGTGCGGAGGCCGAGCCATTGCGGGCGTCACGGGCCTCACGCGCGGCGCGGGCGTTCGCTTGGGCCTGGCTGCGCGAGCCAAAGAGGTCCTTGGGAAGAATCTTGAACTTGACCAGCACGTAGTAGAGCAGAGCGAAAAGCGCGACGAAGATCAGCAGGTACCACGTGGTGCCGCCCAGCAGGAAGGCGCTGCCAGGCTTGGTGCCGCCAGGTCCGCTGCCGGCGACGTAGTGGAGCTCCAGCCAGCTGTGGAAGAAATTGGCGTCCACAATGTAGAGCAGGATTTGCAGTACGTACATGCCGACCACCAGCAGTAGCCAGCCTTTGAGGAAGCCGCCCATCCCGCTGCTGGGGCGCTTGGTCTGCGTCGCGCCGTTGGCGCCGCTCGCCGGCCGCGGGCCAAACAGCCCACTGAGGCTGAAGCCGCGCCGCGCGCCGCTCCCATTGGCGCCATTGGCGCCATTCGCGCTATTGCTGGCCGCTGCGTTGCCGCGCGGGCGGGATCCCGGTTCAGTCGTCTGTGCCATAATGCCTTCTCGCTCCTGCTTCCGTCGCCGTGTGCCGCCGTGCTGGAACCGCTCGACCGGCCAGTTGCCGGGAGCCGCGCGGGGCGGTCATTCCTCAGTATACTCTCGCGCGGGCGTAACCGCCACCGCTCCTCCGGCTCTCGCGGCTGAGGGGAAGGTGACGGCCATAGTGGTGCCGCGGCCCGGCGAGCTGGTAACACGCAGGCGCGCACCACACTGGCGCACGATGCTGCGTACGACGGTCAGTCCCAGGCCCATGCCACCGGGCTTGGAGCTGGTGCGCGGCCGCAGCGCACGCTCAATCTCGTCGGGCGTCATGCCGGCGCCGGTATCCTCCACGGCGATCACCGTGCGGCCGCGCGGGTCGCGGCGGGCGCGCAGCGTCACGGTGCCGCCACGAGGCATCGCGTCGGCGGCGTTGGTGATCAAGTTGACGAGCAGTTGCTGGAGCTGGTCGGGGTCGGCCATTACTGGCTCGACCCGCGGCGTGACGCTGACGTAGATCGCGATGTCGCGCCGTGCCAGCTCCGGGCGGAAAGTCGCGGCGACGCGCTCCAACTCGAGCAGCGGCACGAGCAGTTGCGGCGGGCGGGCGCGCGGTCCGGCAACCTGCGCCATCGAGACCAGCAGGCGGCCGAGCCGGTCGATTTCGTCAGTCAAGCGCGTGGTGTATGCCGAAACCTGCGCGCCGTCGCCGACCACTTCTTCGAGTCCCTGCACCAACGCCCGCAGCGCCGAGAGCGGATTGCGTACCTCGTGAACGATCAGCGAGACGACGGCCTCCAGGCTGGCCTGCGCCTCCTGGGTGCGCACGATGCGGATGGTGCCGCCGGGCAGGACGAAGCTGGCGGCCGAGAGCGCCCATTCCACATTCTCGACGCTGAGCGTCGCGACGCCGCAATCCTGAAGCCGCATGCACGCCTCCGCCCCCACGACCGTGCGCAAGGGCAGCCCCACCAGCGGCCCGGTGCCATCGTCGGGCACCATACCGCCCCACTCGCTGGCGGCAAGAATGCGCCATCGCTCGTCCACGATCAGGTAGGCCGCATCGTCGTGCGGCACATGCTCCAGGGGGTCCGCCGCCATCTTGGGTCGTCCTTCTTGGGAATCGGCCGCGGCGCCGCACTCCACGCGGCAATCGGCATCGGCCACTCTCTCGTGATATGACGAGCGGCGGCGGCTGGCGTCGCGCCGATCAGCCCCGATGGCCGAACTGCATGTCACCTGCCAGATCACGCGGGGTCGCATTCGGCAGCGGCGCGTGCTGGAAGAGCCGCGGCTGCGCGTCGCGCGGGACGACGACCGTGAGGGCACCGGCCGCCACGCTGAAGGTCATCGGCAGCGTGCCAATCACCTCGCCATCCACCTGCACCGGCAGCGGTTCATCGGCGTCCACGCGAATCGCCCGCGCCTGCCGGTAGCGCACGCGCGGGCCAAGCGAGGCGCGCCGCAGCAGCGCGCGGCCCAACACGCCGAGGCGGTAGAGCAAACCGCCGTTTTCCACCACTACCAGGTCGAGCAGGCCGTCGTCGGCAACCGCGCGATTGGTGAAGCTGAGGGCACCGCCGTAGAGGCGCGTATTGCCAATCAAGATCATGAGTGCGTTGTAGCTGCGCCGCTTGCCGTTGAAGCGCATCCGCACGCGCGTGGGCGACTGCGTGACGCTCAGCACGCCGGCGGTGGTGATGTAATGCAGCAGCTTCAGGCCGATGCGCTTGAGCGGCCCGCGATCTACCCGGCGCGCCACCTCGGCATCGAAGCCCACGCCCGCCATCAGCAAGAAGTACCGGCTGCCCGCGCGGCCCAGGTCCACCCGCCGCCGCGCGCCGTGCAGCAGCAGCTCGCGCGCCTCGACGACGTTCATCGAGATGCCCATCTCGCGCGCCCAGACGTTGACGGTGCCCATCGGCAGCACGCCTAGCGCGGTGTCGTGGCCAGCCAGCGCCTGGATCACCCCATTGACGGTGCCATCGCCGCCGACCGCCACCACTAGATCCAGATGCTTGCTCACGGCCTCGCTCGCCAACCGTGTGGCATCGCCCGGCCCGGAGGTCAGACAAACCTCCGCTGGCATGCCATGCTCGCCCAGCCAGACGGCGGTCTGGCGCAGCAGCGCGAGATCGACCCCCCCATGCACGCCCCCCGACGCGGGATTGACGATCAGTCGCACTGTGGGCGACAGCGCCAGCGCTGGCCGGGCGGGACGCAGCAGCGCATGCGGCGCGACGTAATAGGCAAGCCGGAACGCGGCACGGCTACGCTCGGGCAGGGTGCGCAGTGTCGTGAGCCATTGGTGCGCAGGCTCACGCCATGCCAGCAGGCGCACGATCCATGCGCTCAGGCGCGTAAGGCGGCGCAGCCGCTCCGCGTTGGCACGCGCAAGCCACCCACCTGCCGCCGCCCGCATGCGCCGGCCCGCGCGACCACCCTGCGCCGTGTCCATGAGATTCTCGGGATTCTCCAGCGGTCCAGATGCGTGTGCGCCCGCCACTGGAATGATTGCGAGTCACCATCTGCTATCACATCATACGTCGGAAGGGTGCAAGAGCGTCACATCGCAGTGAGCGGCGTCACAGTCGGGGGCGAGGAGTGACGGAGAACGCGAAGCACGCGAAGCACGCGCGGAGAACGCGAAGGAGAAAGGAGAAAAGACAGAGAGAAACCGCGGAGGTCGCAGAGGGGGCGTGCAGTGGCGTGCAGGGTCGAGGAGAACCGGGCAGGCTCAGCTCACCCGCGGGACGCGCGCAAGCAGCTCGGCGACCACCTCGTACGAGATCGTGCCCAGGCGGCGTGCCACCTCCTCAGCAGTCAGCTCGTCCTCGCCCTGCCGGCCGATCAGCACCACCTCGTCGCCAGGCTGCACGCCGGGAATGGCCGTGACATCCACCATACACTGGTCCATACAGACGCGCCCCAGGATCGGCGCGCGGCGCCCACGCACCAGCACTTCCCCCCAGTTGGCCGGCGCGCGGCGGAAGCCGTCGGCGTAGCCGACCGGCAGCACGGCGATGCGCGTTGGCGCGGTGGTGATGTAGGTCGCGCCATAGCTGATGCCCTCGCCCGCGGGAATCTCCTTCACCTGCGCGACCTGCGTCTTGAAGGCCAGGGCCGGCGCGAAGCCTTCTGGCAGCGGAACCTCGTCGGAAGGGTTCAGCCCGTAGATCGCGATGCCGGGGCGCACCAGGTCGTAGCGCGCCTCCGGCAGCGCCAGCGCCGCCGCGCTGTTGGCGGCATGCACGATCGGCGGCCGCAGCCCTTCTGCCTCCAGCGCGGCCAGTACGGTCTCGAAGCGCGCGAGCTGGCGCCGGGCATAGGTCTGGTCGGCGCTATCGGCGGTCGCCAGATGTGTGAAAACACCTTCCGTCACCAGGCCCAGCATCTGGCGCAGTGCGCGGCAGAAGCTGACAATACCGTCTACATCCTCGGCGCGCAGGCCCAATCGCGCCATGCCCGTATCCACCTTGACGTGGACACGCAGCTCGCGGCCGAGGTCCCGCGCCGCCCGCGCCAGGGCACGGGCGGCGTCGAGTGAGTAGACGGTGGCCCGCAGGTCGAGGTGCACCGCCTCGCGCGCCTGCCAGGGGGCGATGTAGCCGAAGACGAGGATCGGCGCGGTAATGCCGGCGGCACGCAGCGGCTCGGCCTCGCTAACCGTCGCCACCCCCAGCCACGAGGCGCCATTGCGCAGCACCGTGCGCGCCACGCGCAGCGCACCGTGCCCGTAGGCGTCCGCCTTGAGGCTGACGAGCACGCGCGTATCGGGACCCACCCACTCGGCGATGAGCTGCGTGTTGCGGCCAATGGCGCTCAGATCAATCTCCAGCCAAGTCGGTCGATCGGGGCGCATCACCACCACGCGCTGCCAGGCCTGGGTCTGGCGGTCGAGGAGCTGCTCCGCGCGTTCAGGGTGGGCCAGCAGCCGCGCCGTCACCTGCTCCACGCGCAGCTCCTCCGAGCCTTTGAGGTAGACCACCGGCGGCTTGGTCAATTTCTCGGCGAACCCGCGCACGGCGCGCGCGGCATCCTCGGGTGTGTGGGTCACGGCAATGCGCTGGCGCGGCAGGCCAGCCTCGCGCGCCGCCTGGGCAATTGCCTCGGCGCGCACCCCCAGCGTGACGAGATAGTTCACCCCCTCGGTCGCCCGCGCGCCCGCGCGCTGGTGCTCGTCGCGCTCGGCATCGCCCAGGCGCAGCATGTCACCCAGCACAGCGATCCGCGCTGCGCCCCGCACGGGACCGATTGCCTCCAGTGCCGCGAGACCTGAGGCGACGCTTGCGGGCGCGGCGTTGTGCGAGTCGTCCAGCAGCACCATGCCACCCGTACCCTCCAGCCAGCGCATGCGGCCCGGCAGCGGCGTCAGGTCGCGCAGGACATCGAACGCTTCTTGCTCCGTTACGCCCAGTTCGCGCCCGACCGTGACGGCGGCGAGGACTGCGTACGCCCAGTGGTCGCCGTGTAGGTGCGAGAAGACAATCGGCTCCTCACCACGCCGCGCCGGATCGAGCGGCCGCAGCGCGAGGCAGAGCGGCTCGTGCGTGCCCAGCGGCACACAGCCGAACATCGCATCCAGCGGCGCCTGCGCGTCGGCCGCTAGACCGAAGTAGTGCGCAGGAGCGCGTGTCCGCGCCGCCATCTCGCGCACGAGTCGATCGGCACCGCAGAGCACAGCGGCGCCATCTGGTGGCAGCGCCTCGATGAGCGCACCGTATTCCTCGGCCAGCGCGTCCACGCCGCCGAAGTATTGCAGGTGGACGGGACTGACGTTGGTGACGACGCCGACGCTGGGCTTGAGCAGCGCGCAGAGCGCGGCGATCTCGCCGGGGTGATCGGCCCCTAGCTCCAACACGGCGTAGCGGTGCGCAGGCTCCAGCCGACCCAGCGAGAGTGGCAGACCGAGGAGGTCATTGTAGTTGCGCCACGAGCGGAAGGTGAGAGCTTTGGTCGCCAGCACCGTCGCGATAGCCTCCTTGGTGGTCGTTTTGCCGGTGCTGCCGGTGACGCCTATCACCATCGGTGCCCACTTTGCCAGGATGTAGCCGGCGTAATCTCTTAGCGCTTCGCGCGTGTCCTCCACCGCCAGCACGACGGCGCCTGCGCGGCGCGCGTGCTCTCTCACCCCGGCTCCCGCGGCCTCGGCGGCATCGAGCCGCGTCCGCTCGACCAGCAGCGCGCCCGCCCCGCGCTCAATGGCATCGCGCAGGTAGCTGTGGCCGTCGCCGCGTGTGCCGCGCACAGCAACAAAGCACTCGCCGGGCTGCACCGCGCGTGAGTCGTGAGCGAATCCGTCGTAGCTTTCGCGTCCGCGGGCAGCGGAGGCGTCGGTGGGCAGCACCGCGCCAGTGGCGGCGATCAGGTCGTCAAGGTAGATCATGCTCGGTGCCTCAGCTCGGTATGCGGCGCTCTTGCGTATCTGGGCGTGGCAGGGCGAAGGCAAACAGAGTGCCGCCTCAGTGTACCATGCTCAACGTCGCGAGCCAGTGGGGGTCCCGACGAAGGCAATGCGGGCCGCCCGCCTGCAAAAGTGCCAGGTTGTCTGCACGCCGCGTTGACCGTTCCTCGATCCTCTGCGTCCTCTGCTGCATCCTCTACCACAGGGCAGGATGCCCGACATGGCGCAGGGCGGCCAGCACCGCCGCGCGCGAACGCTCGCCGGCCTGGCGCAATGCCCGCGGCGCCGTGTGCCGCGCAAGGTCCGCTGCCCGCGCGGCTGGACGCCAAAGCGGCTGCGCCCGCCAACTTGGCGTGTGGTGTGATGAACCGCGTCCGCGCCGCGTCAAGCGGGGCGTCGCGCGGACATCCGTGGGAGTCACGGGCGCTGGCTCAAGGGCGGGCAGCGCGAGCCTCACGGCACCGGCGAGCGCGCGACCGAGCGCCTCGGCGTCGGGGGTGCGCTGGCGAGGGTCAGCCTGCAGCGCGGGTGCCAGCGCCGCATGGACGGCCAGGGGCAACTGACCGGCACGAGCAGCGGGGTGAAAGTCGGCATTTCCTAGCAACTGATACGCCAGCAGCGCGGCAATGCTGTAGACGTGCGTACGCTCATTGGGCACGGAGGGCACGGAGGGCATGGAGTCCGCGGCAGTTCGCAGCTCAGGCGCGCGCAGGTCTGGTGCGCCGGGATCGAGCGCGCTGCGCCCATCCAGCCAGCGCGAGTAATCCCAGGTCGTCAGGTGGAGCGTTCCGGCGGCATCGTAGGCCAGCGTGGACCCGCTGATCAGCAGGCACGGCATCAGCTCCGGCGCGTCGCGCGCGACGCACGCGACGGCGTCGCAGAGCTGCAACGCGTCGCGCAAGGCGGCGCGCAGAGCGACCGCTCTCCCACGATGAGCCAGGCGAGTGGAAAGTCGCTCATCCTCCAGCGCATCTTCTACCACATAACACACGCCGCGGGCGTGGAAACAATCGCGCACATGCGGCAGCGCTGGGTGGCGCAAGCTGGCGGCACGCGCGACGACAGCGGCACAGTGCGCGGCATCCCAGGTGGCTCCGACGTCTGGCTGGTTGGGCGGTCGCAGCTCGACGATCCGCACGGGGACAGCCAACCCCACATGACACCCCACGAAGCGCCGCGCGGAGGCGTCCGCGCAGAGCAACGACGAGACCGAGTAGCGATGATCGAGCAGCGCGGCACCCATGCACAGCCTCCTTACTGGCTCATGAACGGAATCCACCAGCACTGATTGACAATCACTCTCGTCGATCTTTTCGCATGGCTCATGCCGTATCACGTGCGGACAGGTGCGTAGAATGGCAGAGGTCCTAGCCCCTTGTGCAGCACGCACAACTCTGCTATGGTGCCCCACAACTTGTACCTGACGGCTAGTCAGCCACCCCCTCCGCGCTGAAGGGCAGGTGCGGGACGAATACGGTAGGCTGGCATACCCACTGCAGATGCCTGTACCCCACAGGAGGACGTAGATGCCCACGAAGGATAGCGGCAAGCCGTCCTCGCGGCGACGACGCCCCGCCGCCTCGGGCGAAGGTCCCGAACCCGACACCCAGACCTCCCGCACGGGCACGCGCAAGCCGTCCAATCAGCGGAAGCGTGCCCAGACTGCCTCGCGCGCCACGCGGAGCCGTGCGCCCCGCGCGACCGGCACGCGCCCCGCGCCACCTGCGCCATCCGCGCCATCGGGTACCGTGCCCGTTCCGCTCGAACCCGTCGCGCAGGAGCTACGGGCGACGACACCCGAAGTCTTCGCCGAGCCGGGCGCGCTGGGGGCGGTCGTCCAACCGGCGGCGGAGTCTGTCGCGGCAGAGCCGATGGTGGCTGCCGAGCACCCAGGCACGCCGCAAGCTGCCCTGGAGGAACCACCACCAGCGGAAGAGGCCGAGATCGAGGCGACGGAAGCGGGTGACTTGGAGGGGCGCGAGCCGGAGCTGGCCGCGCTAGGGCCTGAGCACGACGAATTGCCGGACGAGTCGGACGGCGACGAGCCGCCACGCAGGCGCGAGCGCCGCGGGGCGGGCACCAACGCGCTAGGCGTCTTCATCGAGCGCCAGTTTGCCAATCCTACTTCGCCGGCCCACTCGTACTCCGACCTGGAGCGCCACTCCCACATCTCGCGTGAGGCGCTCAGCCGCTACGTCACCGCGCGTGCCGATCGGCGGCGCTCGCCGACGATTGACACGTTGGTCGCCATCGCCGACGCACTGCACGTCAGCCTGGAGGCGGTGGCGCGAGCCGCGGCCGCCTCGGCCAAGGGCGTCATCCCGCCGCCGGAGGACGTACAACATACGCGCGAAGAGACGCTGGGCGTATTGGTGGCCGCGCTCTCCGACGAACAGTTCAGCGCCGTCGTCGAGCTGCTGCGCCAGATGCGGCCATCGGTTGGTGAGTGAGGGCACGCGCACCCGCGGCCGCAATGGGAGCCGCCAGCGCCGGGTGGGCGAGAGCGCTACGCCCCAGCATCATCCTCGTCGGCCGCGCTCTCGATCTCGCCGCCCACATCGCCTACCACCGCCAGCACCGCATCCTGCTTGACCGTCTGCCCCTTGCCGACGCGCACCTCCTTGACGATGCCCGCTCGCGGCGCCTGGAGGTCGTTCTCCATCTTCATCGCCTCCAGCACCACAACCGTCTGGCCGCGTCGCACTTCTTCACCCGGTTGCACCATCACGTTGACCACCAGCCCCGGCATCGGCGCGCGCACCGCCACGTCGCCGCTGACACGTGCCGCGCCGGCCAGATTCGCCAGCGCCTGCTCGCGCTCGTCCTGCAGCGTGACCACGTAAGGGCGGCCGTGGATGTGGACCTCGACCGTGCGCTCGCCGCCTTCCCCGGCGCTCGGCACCAGACGCGCGAAGGCCTCGTACGAATCGTTGCCGGCGAGCAGGCTATAGTGATCGGCGAGCTGCTCGTCGCGTGAGGCGGCATGCGCTCCCGCCTCGCCCACCAGACGGCAGTCCACCGCCAGCGCGCGCCCATCCACGACGACACGTCGAACACGCCCGTTGGCTTCGACTTCGACAATATGCTGGCGGCCGCCGATGGTGGCGATATAGAGCATGAAAGGCTCCTGACAGGATTACGTGCGTACTCGGGAGCTAGAGGGCGGAGAGGGTCGCCCACAGGGGTACACATACATCTATACCATGCGCCTATACCAGGCGCCGCCGCGCCAGGGCAGCCGCACTCAACTGCCCGCCTTCACCGTGATCGTCACGGGAACGCGCGTCACCTGACCCTCCGAGACGATGCTGAGCGTGGTTGAGTAGGTGCCCGCACTGACCTGGCTGGCGTCGGCGGTGACTGTGAGGGCCTGGCTGCCGCCCGGCTGAAGCGAGCCGCGACTTGGCGAGACGCTGACCCAGGTCAAGCCGGTGCTTGCCGACCACGTCACCGCGCCAGAGCTGACATCCTTGAAGGTAAGCGAGGCGGTGGCCGATTTGCCCGGCGCGACGTTGATGCTGATGGTAGCAGGCGCACCGCTCACAGCCGGCGGCGTGGGCGACGGCTGGGCCAAGAAGGGCAGATACTGGTGTGCCTTGTTGCTGAGACTCTGGCATGCCGAGACGGGGCACAGGTCTGGTCGCGTCACCACCAGCGCGCCGACGTTGACGACCACCAGCAACAGGATCACGATCGCCACCCGGCGCAGCCAGCGCCGGGGTTGTCCGCGGCGCGAGCCTCTGGCACCATTGGTCCACTGACTCGCGCTGTCAGCACCATCGGGAGGATAGCCCCAATCCGCGCCGGCACCATCACCATTGCCACCAGGCAGATCGGCGGACCACCGGGCAAGCGCATCCCGCTCAGCGCGATACGAGCCACCATATTCACCGCGCTGCTGCCGTGGGGCATCATGCACCAGCTCTTGCCAGGAGGCCGGCAGCTCGCGCAAGTCTGGGCTGGTCAGCCGCGGCAGCCCCAGCTCGGTGGGTGAGAACGGTCGCTCGCTCTCGACGCTTTCAAGCGCCGCCGAGTAGCTGCCAGTGTAGCCCTCACTCTCGAGATCGCGCATGTCGCCGGCCAGCGCGGGCGCCACCTCGGCAACTGGCGATAGCGCTCGCTGCTGACCAGTCTGCCAGCGTTCCTCTGCTTCGGGCGGCGGGATGCGGATTGCCGGGATGGCCTGCGGGCCGTATGCGCCGCCGTCGAAGCCGGGCGGCGGTGCGGCGGTGCCGAACGGTGGACTCCCCGCGCCGGCCGGCGGTGGGATCATCGCCGGCGCAGGCTGCAGCGGCAGCGGCAGGCCCGGACCTCCCGCGGCACCGGAAAATGGCGCCGGCGCGGGGAATGGTGCGGGAGCAGGCATGCGCACCGTAGGCGGCTCCGGAGCCAGCGGGCCGGGTGCTGGCATGGGCATCGGCTGCACGCCAGGACCGCGCAGCGTTGGCGCGGTGGGCGGCGCTTTGGGGCTGACGATGATGCGGCCCTGATCCATATCGCCATCTACCTCGCCTTTGAGCGGCGGGAAGTTGAGCGCCTGAAGCCCGCCAGCGGGCGCTGGGCCAGCGAAGGGCAGTGGACCGGCAATGCCTGGAGGCGAGAAAGGACTGGGGGGGGCCGCGCCGAAAGCCGGGGGAACGCGCTGCCCCCCCAGTGCTCCGAACGGACCTGGGTCGCCCAGCGGAGCAATGCCGGCCATGGGGCCAGGTGGACCGCCACCGAGACTGGGCGCAGCCGCCCCGCCGACGGTTGGCTGCGACGCTTGTTGGATCGCCACCTCGACAGCCTGCGCCAACGCCGCCGCCGAGGGGAAGCGGTCGCCGGGACGCTTCGCCATCGCGCGCTGGATGATGGGATCCAGCGCCTGGACGGCAGGCGACAGCCCCGGCGCGACCTGTTGCAGGTGTGGTACGGGTTGGCGCGCGTGGGCGGCGAACATGTCGCTGGGCATCGTGGCCCGGAACGGCGGCTGCCCGGTGAGCGCCGCGAAGAGCACCTCACCCACGCCGTAGATGTCACTGGCCTGCGAGGGCTGTCCGGCGGCCACCTCCGGAGCCAGGAAGGCGACCGCCTCGACACCGGGACCGGAGTGGGTCATATCCAGGTGCGCAAGGTCCAGTAGCAGCCCAAAATCGCCGAGCAGCACATGCCGCCCTTCGAAGAGGTAGATGTTGTTGGGCTTGACGTCGCCATGGACAACGCCGAGACTATGCGCGTAGGCCAGCGCATCGCAGAGCTGGTGGAAGAACGGTCCCGCGTCACTGATGCCAATGCGCCCGCCGCGCGCGATCCAGTCCTTGAGGGTGCCATCGGCGACGTAGGGGCTGACCAGATAGAGCGTGCCGGCCTCCTCACCGCTATCGAGCAGCGGCAGAATGTGCGGATGGCTGGCGAGCCGCCCGGCAAGCTGCGCCACCTGCCGGAAGCGCGGCAGGAAGCCCTGCTGGCGGGCGAACTCAGGTGGAATGACCTTTACCACCACGTCGCGGCCGCCAGGACGCGAGGTCGCTTTGGCGCGATAGACGTCGCAGATGCCGCTGGAGCCAAGCGGCATCGTCAGCTCGTAGCCGCCGAAGATTCTCCCTTGCAGCCCAGCCATACCGCCTCCCCGCCACGCATGCCCGCTCCACCACGCCGCGCCTGCGTTCCTACGGACTCGCCGCCCAGTATATCACGCGGTGCGCGCGAGGCGGTGCCAAAGGTCCCACGCCGGCGACGAAGCGGCCCCTGATCCGCGCGTCCCGCGCGCCACAACAAGAAAGGCCAGGCGATATGCCTGGCCGGGATGGAGCGGGGACAGGGAAGGAACCGCACATTGTGGAATTGAGTGCCACGCCGTGGAGGACGGCGCGCTGCTCTGCCACGGGCGCTGCGTGCTGCGGCAAGGTGGTCTGGCGCACATGAGCGACCGCCAAGCCCGCTACATGATTACCCTCAAGGATGGGCGCGAGCTGCCGGCCGAGGCGCACTACAGCCGTCTGGCCAGCACCGGCGCCGAGGGCGACTGCACCTCGCCGACGCTGGGTGTCGCGACGTTTGCCATCGCCCAGCTGCTCGCCAGGCCGCTGCCGGTCGTGACCCAGACGTGATGCGCAGAGCCAGGCTGAGAGCCGATTGAGAGGCTCACTTGCCTATGCTTGAAATACTTCCACAGGCGGCGAGGGGCCATCACCATCACAGCAAACCTGCCCTCACGCCATCCAGATTGAGAGGTGGCAGATGAGCACCAGCTCTCCGCCGACGTCGGTGGCATCAAAGGACGCTGACGACGTCGCAGCGCTGCGTGACCAGGTCGAGAACCTGCAATCTCGCCTCGCGCACGTTACGATGCTCCTGCGCACGACCCAAGAATCCTGCATGGTCTGGGAGCAGACCTTCAACGCGGTCTGCGATCCCGTCGCGGTCATCTCGAGCGACTATCGCGTGCTGCGCGCGAACGCTGCCTATCGGCGCCTGCTCGAAGATACGCCCACCATGCTAGCAGCACCGGAACTGCCCATCTGCTTTGACCGGGCCGCCGGCCCGTGTGAGCACTGCCCGCTGGCCGAGGCGATGCTCGCGCGGCACCCAGGGCACGTACGCTACGTGCAGGAGGTGCCACTGCCCTCTGGACCCGGCGAGGCCCGCGGCAGAACAGAGACGCGCACGTTCGAGCGCTGGATCTATCCCATCGTCAACACCGACGGCACAGTGGACCGCGTGGTCGAGATCATCAAGGACGTGACCGAAGAGGTGCGGCTGCAACAAGCGATGAGCACCGCCGAGGCCCTGCGCCAGGCGGACCAGTTCAAGGCGGAGCTTCTGGGCACTGTCAGTCACGAGCTGCGCAGTCCGCTGGCGGCCATTCAGGGTTTCGCTGAAACGCTTCTGCGCCACGAGAAGCGCCTGCCCACCGCGGAACGCCACGAGTTCCTGGCCGCCATCCAGCAGGCGGGCACCCGTCTCAGCACGATCGTCGATCGCATGCTCGAGCTCTCTGAGCTGGACACCGGCTCCTATCCACTCAGACGCTCTCCAGTTGACCTTGTGCGCACAGCGCGCGACGCACTGACGGCGGTGCGGATGCCGAATGACGGTGACAGCCGCAAGGAGGTGGCTTTCGTGTTGCGGCTTGAGGATAGGCGTGGGCAGGCCACTCGCGGCCTGCCGCTTGTCCTGGGCGACGAGCGGCTGCTGCGCGATCTGCTCGACCACCTGCTCGAGAACGCCGTGAAGTATTCGCCATCAGGTGGGGCTATTACCGTCACGTTGCGCCCCATCACAGTGCCCGCGGGTGCAGGGTCGCCCGCCCGTGCCGGGGCCATGTCTGATGCGGCCCTGAACACCTCAGGGGTTGCAGCATCTACAGAAGATGCCAGTATCGAGATGCTCGAGCTGACCATCGAGGATCAGGGGATCGGCATTCCCGTGGACCACCTGCCGCGCATCTTCGAGCGCTTCCACCAAGTAGACTCCGGTCTCACACGCGAGGCCGGCGGCATAGGGCTGGGGCTCGCGATCTGCCAGCGCATCGCGGAGCTGCACGACGGCGCGATCTGGGTGGAGAGCACGCCTGGCGACGGCAGCACCTTCCATGTGCGCTTGCCGCTAGCTCCCGCTTCCGATTGAATGCGGCAGCAGTGTACCTCTCCGCTCCAACTGTGACGCGCGTGTGACGCGCCGACCTGCACCTATGAGCATTGTGTGTGCTGTGGAAACTATGCTGCACGCGCAGGCGATCGTACGCAGTGTACCACGCCCGCACATGACGACGCGGGCAGCGCGGTAAGCCGATGGAGCCCGCTTGGGATACGGTCGCCGGCGCAGAGAGAGAGTGAGTGAGAACTATGTACACACACGTGTTGGTTCCGCTGGATGGCTCTGAGCGCGCCGAGCGCGCCCTGCCGGTCGCGGAGCGCATTGCTCGCGCGAGCAAGGGCCGCATCACGTTGTTGCAGGCCGTGAACATGCCGTTGCCAGTCGGCGCTCCCTACGATACCGCGGCCCTGAGCGCCTCCTCGATCGAGCAGTGCGAGGCGGAGGCGACGGCCTATTTGACGCGCATCGCCGGGTGGCCATTGCTGAGTGGACTCCAGGTGGAGACGGTCGTAGCTACCGGGGCACCAGCCCTGGTGATCCTCGATATTGCGGCCGAAAAGGGCGCGGACCTGACCGTGCTGTGCGGCCACGGCCGCACTGGCGCCTCGCGCTGGGTGCTGGGCAGTGTGGCCGAGCATGTCGCGCGACAATCGCCGGTGCCCGTGTTCGTGCTGCGCGCGCAGGGGCCGACGCCTGCCCATCCGCACCCCGACCCCGATCAGCCGTTGCACGTCCTGGTGCCGCTGGATGGCTCGCCGTTCGCTGAGGCCGCCCTCGCGCCGGCCGCCGAGATGACCCTGGCTCTGGCTGGCACTGCGGCCGTTGAGGGCCTGCGACACGGCGCGCTGGCCGAGCGGGCGGCAATGCACTTGAGTCTGGTTCTACCGCCCTACGACCTGGATCGCGAAAACCTTCCCGACACGCTCGCTCTCGATGGCGCCCGCACCTATCTACGGCGCACCGCCGACCACCTGCGCGACACCTACCCCCGGCTCCAGGTGACATGGTCGGTCGCGTCTGGACTCGACGTGGCCGATGCGCTGCTGCGGGTTGCGGAGACCGGCGAAGACACCGAGGGTGCCGGACCGGCCAGCCGCTGCGACCTGATCGCGATGGCGACCCACGGGAGGAGCGGCATCTCGCGCTGGACCCTGGGCAGCATCACCGAGCGCGTGCTGCACGGCACGAAGCTGCCGCTCCTGATTGTGCGCCCGGCAGCTTTCGTCAAGCAGATCAGCACCGGCACGCGGACGGCAGACGTGGTGGCGCCGGAGACGACCACGTACGACCCCGCGCACGACCGGGGCGCAGTCGGCATGCCCTGGCAGGCCCTCTTTTAGGCGCGATTTCAGACGCGGTGCATGATCGCCCAGCAACTACAGAGTGATAGACAGCAAAGGTAGGCCTACCATGTTCGAGCGCATCATTGTTCCGCTGGACGGCGGCCGCTTCGCGGAGGCCGCGCTGGCGCCCGGCCGCGAGCTGGCCCGCACGTTCGGCTCGCGCATCCTGCTTGTGCGCGCGGTGTCGCCGCACGGCCTACCAAGCGTAATCCCCGGCCTGACGGCTTCCGATGGCGATGGTGACGATGCTCAGAGTGTGCTGGAGCGTGCCGACGATGCAGATGCCTATCTGCATACAGTCACCAACCATCTGCGGCACGAAGGCTATGACGCCGATATGGCGCTGGCGCTCGCGGCGCCTGGCACAGCCATCGCGCAGGCTGCCGCGATCACATACGCCGATCTGATCGTCATGGCGGCCCACCTACGCTGGAAGGTGCCCGCCTCGCAGGGCGCCAGCGCCACCCTCGACGTGTTGGTCCACTCGCGCGTGCCGCTGCTCGCCTGGCGGGTGGGGGGCATGGAGGAGCCGGAAGGCGGGCCGGACGTGGCCGATCGGCCGCCGCTG
>DASVAA010000071.1:0-8976 GCA_036376595.1 Ktedonobacterales bacterium
GTCAGCGGCGGCCGCCACCGTTGGGTCGTGGGTGGCGATCACGAAGGTGGTGCCCGTCGCCGCCCGCAGGTCCCGAATCATGCGCAGCACATTCTCGCTGTTCGCCTGATCCAGATTGCCCGTCGGCTCGTCCATGATCACGATCGCCGGATTGGTCGCCAGCGCCCGCGCCACCGCCACCCGCTGCTGCTCGCCGCCACTGAGCTGGTTGGGCTTGTTGGCGAGGCGATGGCCCAGCCCGACGAGGGTGAGGAGTTCTTTGGCACGCTGTGAAGGGGAGCCGGGATGCTTGCCGACGTAGAGCGGCACCTCGACGTTCTCCTGGGCGGTGAGGGTGGGGATCAGGTTGAAGGCTTGAAACACCATGCCAATCTTGCGGTTGCGCACGCTGGCCAGCCCCGCCTCGCCCATGCGGGTGATGTCGACCCCATCCACCAGCACGCGGCCACTCGTCGGGCTATCCAAGCCGGCGATGATGCCCAGCAGCGTCGACTTGCCCGAGCCGGAGGGGCCGATGAGGGCCACGAATTCGCCGTGCGCGATGCGCAGGCTGATGCCTTTGAGGATGTCAATGCGTTCGCGGCCCAGTGGCAGGCTCTTGGTCACGTCGATCGCTTCGAGCGCGGGCGTATCGGTGGCCGGTCGCCCCGGCATAGCGCTCGTCTGTTCGGCGGTACTCAAGGTGGTATCCTTTCTCGCGCGAAACGTCTGCCGCTGGTCGTTGCCCCCTGCCAGCAACGGAAGCGGACGTGAGGAAGCTGCGGTGGCGGTGGTGCCAGCCATGCGGTGTGGCGAGGCAGCGTTCCTTATGGTACATGAGCGAACGCACTCGCAACCAGTGACGAACGTCACGAATCAAAATCAACGGCCAGTGCGCCCAGCCATCCCGGCATGTCTGCTGAGTAGTACGCGCCAGTGCCACGCCGGTTGCATGTCGTGCCGCGATATAGTGCGCTGCGTCTCGACCTTGCTTGCTCACCTGGCACGGAGATTGCTCCGACCCCTCACTTCGTGTGAGACAAGCTCACAGGCGAAAGACTTCGACCACTGACGAGGAAGGTTGCACTACATGAAGACGATCCGCGCGTTCATCTGGGGGACAGCCATCGGGGCGGTGCTGGGGCTGCTCTTCGCGCCGCAGCGCGGCGAAGTGACTCGCGCACAATTGCAGGAGCGCCTAGCCGGACTCCAGGACCAGGCGCAGCAGGCGCTCAACAACCTGCCTAGCTCGGTCTCGAGCGCCATCGAGTCCGGCCGGCAGGCGGTCAACAGCACCATCACCTCGGCGCAGCAGTCCGCGAATCAGATGGCTTCCCAGGCCAGGCAGGCGACCAATACGGCGGCGCAGAAGGCGCAGGAAGCCAACACCAACGTCGCTCCGACCACCCACTAACATCCGCTGTATCCGGTTGCGGCGTGGATGGTGTGCAATGCCGCGGCCGCCACTGGGCATCGCACGATCACCGGTCCGCCTCCATGTCGGGGGCGGACTCGTCGTGTATTGAGTGTATGGCGCGTGTGGCGCGTGTGGTGTGAGCGGCGCTACAATGGCGAGGATCGCCGGCTATCGGGCCTCGTGCCTGTACCGTCGCGACGAGAGACGGCAGGGAAGATCATTGTGGAGTCGAGGCGCGGCAGCCATGAGTAACCCGGACGACGGCTACGCCAGCATCGCCGAGTGGTATGACGTCGAGCATGACCCGATCACCGAGGACGTGGAGGCCTACGCCTCGCTGATCGCTGAGTACGCCGGCGCCGGCGCGGACGTAATCGAGATCGGCGCGGGCACCGGACGCGCGGCCGCGGCGCTGGCGGTCGCCGGCCATCGCGTCACCGCCGTCGAGCCATCGGCTCCGATGTGCGAGCGGCTCACCCACCGTCTCGCGCAGCTCCCAGAGCGCGCGGCGCGGCGCATCACAGTGGTCGCTGGCAACGCCGAGGTGCCGGGGGTAGACGCCTCCGCGCGATTTGACGTAGCGCTATTGGGGCAGAACGTGCTGGCGCACCTGCCCTCACCTGCTCAGCGGCTCGCTGCGCTGCGCGCCGTGCGCGCGCTCCTGCGCCCCAGCGGCCACCTGATCGGCGACGTGGACCTGCTCGGCCCCCGGCGGCTGCTCGAGACGGCGCATCAGCTCTGGTGGCAGGGTGCGTGGCCGATCGGCGCCGGCGCGCAGCTTGAGCACTTCGTCAGCGGCGCGCCCGGTGTCGCGCCGGGGACCGTCGAGCTGGTCCACTTCTACGACCTGCATGCGCCGGGCGGTCCCATCTCGCGCACGGCGGCACGCATGACGCTCGCGCTACTCTCGAAAAGCGAGGTCGAGACGGCGCTGCTGGCATCCGGCTTCGAGGTCGCGGAGGTCTACGGCGGCTACGATCTGGCGTCCTACGAGGAGGGCGCGCCGCGCGCGATCTTCGACGCCGTCGTCGGATGACGCGGCACCATCACAGGTCAATCGCCAGGCGCCGCGGCAATGGGGATCGTGAAGTAGAATGTCGCGCCCGCCCCCGGCTCGCTCTCGACCCAGATGCGGCCGCGGTGCTGCTCCACAAGCATCTTGGCGATGGTCAGGCCCAGCCCGTAGCCGCCGGTGCGGCGGCCGCCGCGCTCACCCTGGTAGAAGCGCTCGAAGATGCGGGCCTGTTCGTCGTAGTCCACGCCGATGCCGGTGTCGGTCACGGCGATCTCGACCTCATCCTCGATGCAACGTGCGCTGATGGTCACGGTTGAGCCTTCGGGCGCGAATTTGATGGCGTTGCTGAGCAGATTGTTGAGCACCTGCGAGAGCCGCAGATCGTCGCCGTAGACTGGTGAAACGTCTTCCGTCCCCTCCACGCGCAAGGTGACTCGCGCCTTGGCTGCGGCTTGCTGTGCGAGCTGCACCGCGCCGGCCGCCAGCGCGCCCACGTCCGCCTGCGCCAGCCGCAACAGGTAGTGCCCGGCATCTGCCTTGCTCAGCAGCAGCACATCCTCAACCAGCGTGGTGAGCTGCTGGGTGCTCTTGTAGGCATAGGTGAGGAATTCGCGCTGCTTGGGCGTGAGCGGACCAGTCTGGCCGTCCAGCACGATGTCGAGGAAGCCGTTGATCGAATTGAGCGGGTTGCGCAGCTCGTGTGAGACCATCGAGACGAAGTTCGCGCGCACACGGTTGGCGGCGTTGAGCACGGTCACGTCGCGCGCCACGACGACCGCATGGCGCTGCTCACCGGCACCGCGGGCGGTGAAGGTCGCCGAAACCTCGCAGAGCCGGGCGGATCGCGTCTCCCAGCTCAGGTCGCGCGGCGGGGTCGGTGCCTCCGCGGCGAGGGCCTGGCGCAGGGGGCAGCGCGGCGTGTCGCAGAGCAGCAGGTTGCGCGAGTCGCGGCAGCGCAGCAGATCGAAGCAGCGCTGCCCCGTGATCTCGGCCTCCGGCCAGCCCAGGATGGCGCCGGAGGCGGGGTTGGCCTCACGCACGACGTAATCATCGCCAATCGTGAGGATCGCGTCTGACGAGAGCGTGAAGATCGTGTGGCGCCGGCCGTCGCGGTCGGCTCCGAAGGTCGCGGGAGCGGGAGCGGGTGCCGGTGGGCGCACCGGCTCTGAGCGTTCTGAGCGTTCGCGCTTCATCACGGCTCCCCCACAAAGCGATAGCCGACGCCGCGCGCGACCTGAATCAGCTCCGGGCTGGCAGGGTCGCGCTCGATCTTGCGGCGCAGCCGGCGGACGTAGACGTCGACGATATTGCTTTCGCCAGGGTAGTTCTCGCCCCACACGGCATCCATCAGGTCTTCGCGGCTGATGACCTGGCCGGGGTGCTCGGCGAGCTTGAGCAGCAGCTGCATCTCGCGCGGCGTGAGCTGCGCCACACGCCCATCGGGGAGCGCCACCTGCAAGCCTGCCACGTCAATATCGAGGTTGCCGGGCTGCAGCCGCGGGCGTGGGACGGTGTTCGCCTTGCGATAGCGGCGCAGCACCGCCTCGACACGCGCCGTCAGCTCGGCCAGATGGAAGGGCTTGCAGATGTAGTCGTCGGCGCCCATATTGAGGCCCTGGAGCCGGTCTTCAAGCTCGTCGGCGCCGGTGACGAAGATCACCGGGATGTCGTAGCCGTCGTGGCGCAGACGCTCGTAGAACTCGAAGCCGCTCATCTGGGGCAAGCCGACGTCGAGCAGCATCAGATCGGGGGTATGACGCTCGATGAGGGCGAGCGCGCCGCGGCCGTTGTCTACTGTATCCACCTGATACCCTTGCCGGGAGAGCAGGAATCGAACCATCTCAGTGGTGCTCTCGTCGTCGTCTACCACCAGGATGCGCACCGTTGTGCCTCCACGAACCGCTCTCGAGCGCCGCTTCACACGCGGCGCGGGGATCGATAAACGTGGGCGGAGGAAGCCCCGCCTGCCGGCTTCGCCGCCACAGTATGCGCACAGATGCGAATCAGATCGCTACTGGATACAACGAATGTCCCTATCAATCTACACTCCACGCGGCCAATGTGCTCACATCGGCACGTCTCACGAGTGTGGCGCGAGGAAGGCCGGCGGATGCATCCGCATCTGACGGATGTTCCGCCGCAAGAGCCTTGCCGGCGCGGACTGGGAACCATGTGGTGACGCGCGGGACCTTCTGCCGCGTGCCAGACCCGTTGACTTCCCGCGTGGAGGCTGCTATCCTCGCCCATTGAATGCCGCGGAGGCCCACGGCGGCGGAAAGCCATCGTCCGCGCCGCGCGGGCTGTGCGGCTGCCAGTTGCCGAAGGGGGGAGTGCTCACCATGCGCAGAGTTTCGCGTGTCGTGCCTATGCTTGCGCTGGGGCTGATCCTGGCGCTGGCCCTGAGTGGATGCGTCCACGAGGACCGCAGTGTGTCGCTCAATGGCGATGGCTCCGGCACCTACACGCTGGCGCTGGGCCTGTCGGACCAGCTCCTGTCGCTCGGCAGCGATGAGATCGGCGCGAGCATGGATCAGGCCGGCGCTCAGGTCAAGCAAGAAGGCGGCAGTTACAGCAAGCATGACGACGGCAGCTATACTGTCTGGACCTTCTCGCGTCCATTCAAGACCGTCGCCGACCTCAACGCGCTGCTGCGCCAGCCATTGACCTCCGGCAGCATCGGCGACGGCGCCGCGTCGGCCTCTACCGACTCCTTCACTGTCTCGGAGTCGCCAGGCTTCTTCGCCAACGGCTTCCACGTGACGGGGCACATGAGCATGGCGAGCCTCAACGGCCAGCCGCCCAATAACGACGGTGGGACCGTGGCACAGATGCTCAAGGACATGCGCGAGTCGTTCGCCATCACCATGCCGGGCAGGATCACCGCACACACCGGCGGCACAGTGAGCGGCAATACCATCAGCTATACGATCCACTATGGGCAGCAGACCAGCATTGACGTCAGCGCCAGCGCGCTGACCGCGGCCGGCATCGCCTCGATTGCCTTCGGCGTGGCGCTGCTGCTGCTCATCATCGCGGGCGTGGTGCTGCTGCTGGTGATGCGCCGCCGTCGGGCCGCAAGCTCGGCCGCGGCAATCCCCGTGCCGGCGACGGTGGGCGCGCCGTACAGCCCTGTCTCCGCCTCGGCCTATCCGCCTGACGCGCCGACGCTTGCCTCGTCGTTCCCCATGCCCGGCGCACCTGTGGATCAATCGCCAGGGGACCCCGTCTCGCCAGACGCGCCGACGGAGCAGGGATAGCGTTGTTCGCCGACGAGAAGGGCAGGGCGACGATGGCAATACGCATCGAGCGCGTGGGGCCGGTCACGACGGTCATTCTCAGCCGGCCAGAGGCGCGCAACGCGGTGGATCGCGAGACCGCTGAGGAGCTGGCGGCGGCGTTCCGCGCGTTCGACGCCGACCCCGACGCGCGCGTGGGCGTGCTCTACGGCGATCACGGAACGTTCTGTTCCGGCGCGGACCTCAAGGCCATCGCGGCTGGGCAGCCGAACCGGATCGAGCGGGAGGGTGATGGGCCGATGGGTCCGACACGGCTTCTGCTGGGCAAACCGGTGATCGCGGCCATCGCCGGCTACGCTGTGGCGGGCGGGCTGGAGCTAGCGCTGTGGTGCGACCTGCGCGTGATGGAAGAGGAGGCCGTGGTGGGCGTCTTCTGCCGCCGTTGGGGTGTGCCGCTGATCGACGGCGGCACGGTGCGGCTGCCGCGGCTGATTGGGCTGAGTCGCGCACTCGACCTGATCCTCACCGGCCGGCCGGTGGGGGCGGCGGAGGCGCTGGCGATGGGCCTGGCTAATCGCGTCGTGCTACATGGCGAGGCGCGCACGGCGGCGGAGGAGCTGGCCCGCGAGCTGGCGGCCTTCCCGCAGATCTGCTTGCGCAACGACCGCCTCTCGGCCTACGAGCAGGGCAACCTCGCTCTTGACGTGGCACTCGCCAACGAGCTGCGCCATGGGCTGGCCTCGCTGGAGGCCGGCGCGCGCGAGGGAGCCGGGCGCTTTGCGGCGGGCGAGGGCCGGCACGGCGAATTCGAGTTCGGCGCGTAAGAGTCCACAAGCGCCCCGCATCATGGGGATGCCGCGTGGGCGTGGGGATGCGATGCGATGCGAGAGGCGGGTAAGAAGACTCACATCGTGCGTCCATGAGAATCCCATAGAACCCTCGTATCCTGTCACCTACGACGAGCGCAAGCATGCGCCGGCAGAGGTGCCGCGTGGCGGTCGGCGCCGGACTCATCGGGAGGAGTGGCAGGCATGCGGGACATGCGGAATCTCTGGCGACGCCCCGGCGGGCGCCTTGCGCTGGGTGTCGCGGTGGTGGCGCTCGCGGCGGTGGTGGTGGGACTTGGGGCGCTGGGCGTCTACGTCTTCGGCGGCAATGGGCCGTCCTCTCACGCGCCGGTCAGCGCCGCGACCCTGGTGCCCACCAAGGATGAGACCGCCTTCACTATCGTCCCCTCGGCCTCAGAGGCAACCTTCACGATTGACGAGGTGCTCTTTGGCCGCCAGAACACGGTCGTCGGTAAGACCAGCTCGGTGGCCGGCGAGATTCTGGTCAATGCCCAGCATCCGTCGCAGAGCCGCGTAGGCCAGATTCGGGTGGACGTCAGCACCCTCCTGACCGACAGCCAGCAGCGCAACCATACGCTGCAAAGCCGCATCCTGGAGACGGACAACGCCGCCAATCAGTACGCCACCTTCACCACCACGGCCATCAAGGGTATGCCGGCGTCCGTCACCGCCGGCCAGACGCTCCACTTCCAGCTTGTGGGCGAGCTGACGGTGCATCAGGTGACCAAGAGCGAGACGTTTGACGTGACGCTGACGGCGAAGAGCGCGAGCGAGCTGACCGGCACGGCGCGGACGACGGTGCGCTACAAAGACTTCAACCTCTCGATCCCCGACGTGCCGTTCGTCTCGAACGTCTCCGATAGCGTCACGCTGGCGCTGACGTTCACGGCGACGACCGCCACGCACTCGTGAGCGCCAAACCTGGCTGCGACGGGAGCCACTGCTACGCCCCTATCATGACGCCCAGTCGCCCCAGCAGGGCGCTCACGTCGTGGGCAGGGTAGGGGATCGGCAGCCGCTGGCGGGGACCGTGCGAGTCGGAGCCGGCGCTGATCAGCAGCCCGCGCGCATGGGCGAAGGCGAGATAGCCCGCGGTCTGCTCCGGCGTGTGCAGCGGATAGTACGCCTCGATGCCGTCGAGCGGCACCGCGTCGCAGACGCGCGCCAGCAGGTCCGGCGGGTAACAGGGGATCTCGGCATCCTGGCGGCCGGGGTGCGCCAGCAACGCGAGGGCACCATCGGCGTGCGCGGCAGCGACCGCCTCGGCCAGCGGCGTCGAGATGATGCGATAGCCGGCATCGGCGATCAGCGCCAGCGCCTCCTCCATCGTCGCGACGTGGCCGTGGGCCAGCAACAGGCGCGCGTTGCTCGCTGGCCGGGCGAGGGGATCGCGCTCGCCGCGCAGCACCTCCTCCACCCGCGGGAAGGCGTAGCCACGGCGCTCCAGCTCGGTACGGACGGCGGCGGTGTTGGCGCGCACGGCCGCAACGGTCGCCGCAGTGAGCCGCGCGAGCGCACCATCGGGCGGCAGCGAGGTCGGCGTAGGGGCGTCCGGTGGACGCCCGCTCCCGGCATAGCACAGCAGATGCGCGATGCGGCCGTGCCAGTTGGCCGTCACCTCGACCCCTGGCACCACCCCCACGCCCCGCTCCGAACCTAGCGCCACCAAGCCGGCGAGGCGATCCACCTGGTCGTGGTCGGTCACGGCCACCAGCCGGAAGCCGCCTCTGGCGAGCTGGTCGAAGAGCGCCGCCGGTTCCCAATGGCCGTCGCTATAGACGGTATGCAGGTGCAGATCCACGGGCGCGTCAGCTGGCAGCGCAGGCGGGATCATCTCTCCACCCCCAGCACCGCGCGGTAGACCGCGCCGATGCGGCTTGCCACGCGCTCCTGTGTGAAGTGTTCCAGCACGCGCTCGCGACCGCGGCCGGCGAGCATGCGGCGCAGCGCCGAGTCGCCCGCCAGACGGCGCAGAGCGGCGGCTAGCGCGCCCACGTCGCCCTCTGGCACCACCAGCCCGGCGTCGCCGATCACGTTGGGGATCTCGCCGCAGTTGGAGCCGACCACCGCCACCTCGCAGGCCATCGCCTCGATCAGCGTGCGGCCGAACTGCTCCTTCCAGTTGGGCTGGGTGAGCGAGGGCAGCGCCATCACGTCCATCCCGGCCAGCACGCGCGGCACCTCGGTGGTCGGCACCGCTGGCAGGAACTCCACACGCTCCGCCACGCCCCGCTCCGCCGCCCGCGCGCGCAGTGCCCCCTCCTCCGAGCCGCTGCCCACGACGCGCAGCCGGCAACTTGGCGGCAACGTAGGGGCGTCCGGTGGACGCCCGCCTGGCGTAGGGGCGTCCGGTGGACGCCCAGCCAGCGCATCGATTAGCAGCCCCACGCCCTTGAACGGCAGCAGCCGCCCGATATAGCCAATAACGAAGGCGTCGGCGTGGTTGGTGCGCGGCCGTGGCGCGTACAGCTCAGGGTCAAT
>DASVAA010000072.1:0-8054 GCA_036376595.1 Ktedonobacterales bacterium
GACCTTGCCGGACTTGCCCGCCGTGAGGCGCACCACCTCGCCGGCATAGCGGATGCCCTTGCCCTTATACGGCTCAGGCTTGCGGATCGCGCGGATATTGGCGGCGACCTGCCCCACGAGCTGCTTGTCGATCCCGCTGACCGAGAGGCGTGTGGCGCTCTCGACGGTGAAGGCGATGCCCCGGGGCGGCGTCACCATCACCGGGTGCGAGTAGCCGACCAGCACGACGAGGTTCTCGCCGGCCTTGCTGACACGATAGCCGACACCTTGTAGCTCCAGGCCCTTGCTGAAGCCCTCCTGCACGCCGGTCACCATGTTGGCGAGCAGCGTGCGCGAGAGGCCGTGCAGCGCGCGGTTCTGCTTTTCGTCGTTGGGGCGCGTGACGGTGATCGTGCCGTTCTCCTGCGCAAACGTCAGCGCCAGGGGGAACTTGCGGCTGAGGGTGCCCTTGGGGCCGGTGACGGTGATGTCATTGCCCGGCTTGACCTCGACCTTGACACCGGCGGGCACCGGAATCGGAACTTTGCCGATACGCGACATCGGGGGCTTCCTCCTACCACACGTAACAGACCACTTCGCCCCCCAGCCCAAGCTGGTAGGCTCTGCGGCCCGTCATCAGCCCCTGCGGCGTCGAGATGATGGCGGTGCCCAGGCCGCCGCGCACGCGGGGAATACTGTCTCGGCGTGTGTAGACCCGCAGCCCCGGCTTGCTCACGCGCTTGAGCTGCGTCAGCACCGGGCGCTTGTCCACATATTTGAGCGTCACGCGCAGCGTGCCCTGCGGGCCGTCCTGGACCACGTCGTAGTCCCGGATGTAGCCCTCCTCTTTGAGGACCGCCGCGATGGCGATCTTCATCTTCGAGGCGGGGATGAGCACGCGGGAGTGGCGCGCCATGATCGCATTGCGGATGCGTGTCAGCATATCCGCGATGGGATCGGTCATGTTCATCGCGATACCCTCTCTCCTCGCTTGCCCTACCAGCTCGACTTGGTGACGCCGGGCAGCTCGCCGCGCAGCGCACGCTCGCGGAAGCAGATGCGGCAGAGGCCGAACTTGCGCATGTAGGCGCGCGGCCGGCCGCAGATCGAGCAGCGGTGATGGAGCTGGGTCTTGAAGCGCGGCTTGCGCTGGCTCTTGACGATCATCGAAGTTTTAGCCATCGTTGCCCCCTCCAGGGCGCGAGACCGGGCTTCGGCGCGCACAATCGGCGCCGGTTTCCGATCCCCACAGGTGTTTGGTCCCGCTCAGACGGACGATCCCGCGAGCGAAACCCACAGAAACAAAACGAAAGACGAGATGCTCTAGGCTCGACTGCGCTTGAAGGGCATGCCGAGCATGGTTAGCAGGCGGCGCCCTTCTTCGTCGGTGTGCGCGGTGGTCACGATGGTGATCTCCATGCCCCGCACGCGGTCGATCTTGTCGTAGTTGATCTCCGGGAAGACGAGCTGCTCTTTGATGCCCAACGTATAGTTGCCGTGCCCATCGAAGGCGTCGGCCGAGATCCCTTGGAAGTCGCGCAGGCGCGGCAGCGCCACGTTGGCGAGCTTGTCGAGGAAGTCGTACATGCGCTGGCCGCGCAGGGTGACGGTGACGCCGATCGCCATGCCCTCGCGCAGCTTGAACGCCGCGACCGAGCGCTTGGCGCGTGTGATGACCGGCTTCTGGCCGGTGATGTCGGCGATGTCGCGCACGGCGTTGTCCATCGCTTTGGCATTCTGGATCGCCTCGCCCATGCCGATGTTGAGCACCACCTTCGCCAGCCGGGGCACCTGCATCACGTTCTGGTAGCCGAACTCCTTGCGCAGGCTCGGCACGACCTCATTCTGATAGCGGTCTTTGAGCCGCGATTGAATAGCCACTGCCTACCTACCCTTTACCCTCGTGTGTGCTCTTGAATCGGCTTGCCGCACTTCTTGCAGACGCGCCGCACGCGCTCCTTCTGGTCGGCGCCCAGCGGCACCCGCTCGTGGGCGATACGTGTGGGCTGGCCGCACTCGGTGCATTTGACCATCACGTTGGAGACCTGAAGCGGCATTGGCTTCTCGATGATGCCGGATTGCACCCCACCACGGCCGGCTCGCACGTGCTTCTTGACGATGTTGACGCCCTCGACGATCACCTTGCCCTCGCGCGGCATCGCACGGGCGACGGTGCCGGTCTTGCCACGGTCCTTGCCCGTGATCACCAGCACGGTATCGCCTTTATGCACGTTGAGCTTGGCCAGGTGCAAGGGCTTCACGGCTTTGGGTTTCTTGGTTGCCATTGCGATTGTCTACTTTCCCATGCCCTTTGGCCTCTATGCCCGCCTCCAGGCGCCTACAGCACCTCGGGGGCGAGCGAAACGATACGCATGAAATTGCGGTCGCGCAGCTCGCGGGCGACCGGCCCGAAGATGCGCGTGCCGCGGGGGTTGTTGCCGGCGGAGATGATCACCGCGGCGTTGTCGTCGAAGCGGATGTAGCTGCCGTCGGGCCGCGGGTACTCTTTGGCGACGCGCACGATCACCGCCGTGACGACCTCGCCCTTCTTCACCGAGCCATTGGGGGCAGCCTGCTTCACGGAGGCTTTGATCAGGTCGCCGACGCTGGCGACCTTGCGGCCGGAGCCACCCAGCACGCGAATACACATGATCTCCTTGGCGCCGGTGTTGTCGGCGACACGGAGTCGCGTTTGTGTCTGGATCATATTAGTGTGTCTCACCTTCCGTGGTGGTGTCAAGCTCCTGGAGCGCCTTCTCCAGCGGCTTCACCTGCACCGCGCGCTTGACGACCTCAACCAGCCGCCAGCGCTTCTCTTTGCTCAGCGGCCGTGTCTCTTCGATGCGTACGGTGTCGCCGATGCGCGCGGTCTCGTGCTCGTCGTGCGCCTTGAACTTCTGGGTGTACTTGTAGGTGCGCTTGTAGATCGGGTGGCGCTTGAGCTCCTCGACGGCGACGACGATCGTCTTTTGCATCTTGTCGCTGGTGACGCGCCCGATCTTCTGCTGCCGGCGCCCCTGCGGCTTCGCGGGCCGCTGCTGCTCGGGCTGGTCGGTGCCCGGAGTGGGGGTTTTCGTGCTGCTCGACATGGCTTAGGCCTCGTGTTCCTCGCTCGGCGCGGCGGATTCGCCGGCAGGCTCTTCTTCCTCTTCGATCAGGCCGCCCTCCGCGATGACCTCCTCGGCATGGATCAGCTCGCCGATGTGCTGCATCAGGCGCGCGACATCCTTCTTGGTCTGCGGGAACAGGCGGTTGTTCTTCACGTCGCCACGCATCGCCTGGAGGCGCAGGCGGAAGAGCTGGTCGCGGGCTTGCGCCAGTTCGTGCTGCGCTGCCGCCAGATCCATGGCGTGGATCTCACGGCGCCGCTCGCTAAGCTTCGACACCTTCGGCCTCCTGACGGACGAGAAACTTGGTATGAATCGGCAGCTTGTTGGCGGCCAGGCGCATCGCCTCTTTAGCGACCTCCTCGCGCACGCCGCCCAGCTCGAAGAGGATGCGGCCCGGCTTGACCACCGCGACCCAGTGGTCCGGCGCGCCCTTGCCCTTGCCCATGCGGGTCTCGGCGGGCTTGGAGGTGACCGGCTTGTCGGGGAACACGCGAATCCAGACCTTGCCGCCGCGCTTCATGTAGCGCGTCATCGCGATACGCGCCGCCTCAATCTGCCGCGCTTCGAGCCACACCGGCTCCAGCGCTTGCAGGGCGAACTCGCCGAAGGCGATGGTGCTGCCGCGGTGGGCCACACCGCGCATGCGCCCGCGATGCTGCTTGCGAAACTTCGTTCGATTGGGTGCCAGCAACATACATTTGCTCCTGGTGGCCGGCCGCTGCCGCCGCGCCGCGCGCTTTCTCTCGCTCCCCCCGCGAGGGGGCGCGCCGCCACGCCGCGGCCCAAGGCTGGCCACGTACTACCCGCGGGACGCATCGCGCGTCCACTGCGCGAGATGCTACTCCTCGGTATCGGTTGGATGCGGGGTGGTCTCCACCTTCGTGGAATCCGACCCCTGGTTGGCCTCCGGCGCTGGGAACTCGTGCGCGCCAGGCGCCGGGATCACGTCGCCGCTGGGCGGCAGCTCAGGTCCCTTGCCGGGGATGATGCCGCCATCAGGTGCCGCCTCCGGCTTGCCACGCTCGTCCGGCGGCGCGCCCACTGGGCCGACGCCACGCGCGCCGCGACTCTGGCCGCCAGGGCTGGTGCCGCGCACGCCGGTTGGCCGCGGACCCGACTCCGTGCTGCCCGGTCGCGGGCCGCTGGAGCGCGGACCGCTCGGACGCGCGCCAGCACCACCAGCACCAGCCCCGCCGGAGCGAGCGCCCGCGCCCGTCCGGGTGCCTGCGCCGCCACGCGCTCCGCCGCGGCTCTCGCCGCCGCGCCCCTCACCGCGTGGCCCGCGACCCTCGCCACGGCCGCCCTCGCCGCGCGGCCCGCGCCGTTCGCGCTCGAAGCGCCCCTCGCCGGCCGGGACCGGCGTCATCTCGCGCTGCGCTGCGCCCAGGCCGTGCTCGCGCGTGCGCTCGGGTAGCACATCGCCGTGGTAGACCCAGACCTTGATGCCGATCACGCCGTAGGTGGTATGCGCCTCGGCGAAGCCGTAATCAATGTTGGCGCGCAGCGTCTGCAAGGGCACGCTGCCCTCGACCTCCTTCTCGGTGCGCGCGATCTCGGCGCCGCCCAGGCGCCCGCCGACGATCACTTTGATGCCCTTGGCACCCTGGCGCATCGCCTTCTGCACCGCTTGCTTCATCGCGCGGCGGAACGAGATCCGCTTCTCGATCTGCTCGGCGATGCTGCGCGCGATCAGGGTGGCGTCCACCTCGGGGTTGCGGATCTCGAGAATCGAGAGACGCACCTTCTTCTTGCTGGCGGTCTCCAGCGCCTGGCGCAGCCGCTCGACGTTCTCGCCGCTCTTGCCGATCACAATGCCCGGCTTGGCGGTGTGGATGGCGACGCTGATCTGTGTGCCCGCCAGCCGCTCGATCTCAATCCGCGCGACGCCGGCATTCGCCAGCCGCTTGTGGATGAGCTTGCGCAGCTTGGCATCTTCGAGCACCAGATCCTTGTAGGTTCGATTTGCGAACCACCGGGAGTCCCAGCCGCGGATGACGCCGAGCCGGAAGCCGGTGGGGTTGACCTTGTGGCCCAAAATGCTTGCTCCTTTGCTTCCAGCTTGCCTAGCGCCGCCCGCCGCGCCGCACCGTCTTGGGCAGATCGGCGGGGTTGTCGGTGACGATCACAGTGATGTGGCTGCTGCGCCGCATGATGCGCGACGCGCGCCCGTGCGAGCGCGCCCGGAAGCGCTTGATGGTGACGCCCTCGTCGGTGGTGGCGTTGGCGACCCACAGCGTATCGGGATCGATCTCGTAGTTGTTCTCGGCGTTGGCAATCGCCGACGAGAGCACCGCAAAGACATCGCGCGCCGGCGCATTGGGCAGGAACTTGAGAATGGCGAGCGCCTCGTCCACCCGGCGGCCGCGGATCACCTCGGTGACGCGACGCACCTTGCGCGGGGGATGCCCGACATTCTTGGCAATCGCCCGAGTCTGCATCGTAACTCCTCCGCTAGCGAACGGACGCCGCGCGCTCGCTGCGCCCTCCCGCATGGCCGCGGAAGTGGCGTGTCGGCGCGAACTCGCCCAGCTTATGACCCACCATGTTTTCGGTGATGTAGATCGGCACGTGGGTCTTGCCGTTATGCACCCCGATGGTCAAGCCGACCATCATCGGCAGAATCGTGGACGCGCGCGACCAGGTCTTGATCATGCGCTTGTCGCCGCCCCGTGCCATACCCTGCACCTTCTTGAGCAGCGAGGCATGGACGTAGGGGCCTTTCTTCGTCGAACGTGACATCGTGACCTCTTTCTCCGATTACCGGCCCCTACCGGCGTTGCGACGACGGACGATAAACTTATCCGTCCGCTTGTTGCGGCGCGTCCGATGACCCAGCGCGGGCTTGCCCCACGGCGTCTGCGGCTGCCCGCCGATCGGCGCGCGGCCCTCGCCGCCGCCATGCGGGTGGTCCACCGGGTTCATCACCGAGCCGCGCACGTGCGGGCGGCGGCCCAGCCAGCGCGAGCGCCCAGCCTTGCCGATGCGGATGTTCTCGTGGTCCAGGTTGCCCACCTGGCCGATGGTGGCGAGGCACTCGATGTGGACCAGCCGCTGCTCGCCCGACGGCAGGCGAATCTGGGCGTAGTCACCTTCCTTCGCCATGAGCTGCGCGGCACCGCCCGCCGAGCGCACCATCTGCGCGCCGCGCCCGCGCTGCAGCTCGATGTTGTGGATCACTGTGCCGGTCGGGATGTTGCGCAGCGGCAGCGCGTTGCCCACACGAATCTCGGCCTCCGGCCCGCTCATCACCATGTCGCCGACCTTGAGGCCGTTGGGCGCGACGATGTAGCGCTTCTCGCCGTCCACGTAGTGCAGCAGGGCGATACGCGCCGAGCGGTTGGGGTCGTACTCAATCGAGAAGACCTTGGCCGGGATGCCGAACTTGTTGCGCTTGAAATCAATGATGCGATACTGGCGCTTGACACCGCCGCCGCGATGGCGGGCAGTGATCCGACCCTGGTTGTTGCGGCCGGCCTTCGAGACCTTCTTCTGGACCAGCGAGCGCTCCGGGCGGGAGCGCGTGATCTCCTCGAAGGTCGAGACCGACATGCCGCGCCGTCCGGGCGATGTCGGCTTATAGGTGCGAATAGGCATTCTCGCAGCCCTCTCTCTTTCTCTCTGCTCTCGACCTTACTTGACATATCGGCTGCGCGGCGCCTAGGCCTGCAGCTCCTCAATCGTCTGGCCCTCGGCGAGGGTGACGATGGCTTTCTTCCACGGGCGGGCTTCTTTGGTGAAGCCCGGACCCGAGCGCGACGTGCGGACCGTGCGCTTCTTACCCGGCATGGTGATGGTGTTGACGTTGACCACCTTCTTGCCGGGGAACATCGCCTCGACGGCCGCTTTGATCTGGTATTTGTTGGCTTCTTTGGCGACCTTGAAGACGTAGCGCGGGACGATGCTGCCGTCGGGGCGACGTGTCGTTTGCAGGTCCACGCTCTTCTCGGTGATGATACCCTGCCGAAGGATCTCGGTGATCTCCATCGGTTATTCCTCCTGGCTCGCCGGGGTCTCGGCCTGCGGGGCGGACTCGGCCTTGGTCTCGGTCTCCGCCTCGGCGGTGGACTGAGGCTTGGACGTGGCGGCCGGCTTGCGCGTGCGCCTGGGCGCCGCCGACTCCGCGGCGGGCGTCTCAGCTGTGGGCGCCGCCGGTGCCGCCGCCGCGGCCTCCGCGGGCCTGGCCGCGCGCGGCTTGCGAGCCGGAGTGGCTTCCGCCGTGGCAGCGGTCGCCTTCGCGGGAGCGGACGCGGCCGTCTTGGCGGTCGCCGCGGTCGCAGTCGCAGTTGCCGGGGCCTGCTGTGGCAGCTTGCCGGCCGGCTTGACCGCCGCCGCGGTGCCCTCCAGCGCGCGGTACATGCGGGCGAGCTTGTCGGGCAGCGGCTGGTGGCGGCGGGAGTACTTGCGCAGCACGACACGCGGGTGGCGCTTCATTTGCAAGGCGTCGTCGGCAATCTCGCCGAACCGCTCGACGATCTTGTTGAGCGTGGCAACTGGCATCAGCAGGTGGTCGTACTTGAGCAGCTCGACCACGTTGATCGAGGCCACGTTGCCCATCTTGATCTGATGCAGGTTGCGGGCGGAGAGGATCGCGTTCTGATTGCGGTAGGGCAATAGCAGCAAGACGTTCCGCTCCAGCGGCAGTTGCTCCAGCAGGGCCACCATATCCTTGGTGCGCGCTTCCTTGAAAACCAGCTCATCCATCAGCAGAATGTGCCCCTCGGCGGCCTTATCCGAGAGCGCCGCGCGAATCGCCAGGCGCTTCATCTTGCGCGGAATCGCGCGCTCATAGGCGTGCGGATGCGGGCCAAAGACGACACCGCCGCCGCGGAACTGCGGCGCACGGGTCGAGCCTTGGCGCGCGCGGCCGGTGCCCTTCTGGCGATACGGCTTGCGATTGCCGCCGCTGACCTCGGCGCGGGTCTTGGTCGAGGCGTTGCCCTGGCGGCGGTTGGTGAGCTGCGCGGT
>DASVAA010000073.1:0-14626 GCA_036376595.1 Ktedonobacterales bacterium
TCCAGCGTCTCCTCCGAGAAGGTGCGAACCTCGACCGCCGTGCCCGCCGGCACCAGGTCGGCCTCGTCCGAGGGCACCACGAGCCGCACGGTGGGTAGCGCGGCGTCGCCATCCAGCGTGATGACGGCGAACGAGTTGCCCAGGATCGACTGGTAACCAGTGAGCAGCACGAGGTTCTGAGGCAGGCGGCAGACCAGTGCGGTGTACGCCGTCCGGCGCATCGCCTCGCCCACCCAGCGGGCGCGTTGCTCGTCCATTGATTGACCTCCTATTTCGCCCGGCGGTTGAAACCGCACCTGGAGGGCCTGGCGGCCGCGGAACCCGCCTGCGCGGGTTAGGATCTACCCCGGCTCTACTGGTTGCTGCCAGGGCCGAGGCCACCCAGGCTGACCTCGACGCGCGGCGTCGTGCTCTTGAGGCGCGGCACGCCGCGTCCCGCCGTCCCCGGCGGCGAGAGATCGTAGCGCACCGGCGGATTGGGATGGAAGCGCGCGGTGCGCGAGAGCACGGCGGCACGCTCGGCGATCAGGTAGTCGCTGGTGCGGGCGGCGAGCGCCTGGATCGTCAGCGCCGGGTTGGCGGCGCCCTGCGTGGGCAGGATGCTGCCGTCGCAGACGAGCAGGTTGGGGATCTCGTGCGCGCGGCCGTAGCCGTCCACTACCGAGCTAGCGGGGTCGTCGCCCATGCGCGCGCCGCCGATCAGGTGGGCGTAGCGCGCCTCCTGCACGACCTCCTCGGCCCCCGCCGCACGCATGATCTCGGTAATCTTGGCGACGCCCCAGCGGATGAGCTGGCGGTCGTTCTCCTGGAGGCTGAACGTGACGTGGGCGACCGGCAGGCCGTAGCGGTCGCGCTCGTCGGGATCCAGCGTCACGCGGTTGTCGGCGTAGGGCAGGATCTCGCCCAGCAGACCCCAGCCCGCCCAGTGGTTGTAGTCCATTCCCACGCGGCGCAGCCCCCAGCCCCACGCGCCCTTGGCGACCGCCATCTGCTTGGCGAAGGCGATCGGCAGCGGCCCGACGGTCTGGATCGAGAAGCCGCGCGCGAAGCCGCGGGAGGGATCGGTCTCGTAGAACTCCTCGCTGCAGGCGTTGGCCGGCGGCGCCTTGTACATCCGCACCAGCTCCGCAAAGCGCCCCAAGATCACGTTGCCCGCCTGGGCCATCAGATAGCGGCCGACGGTGCCGCTGCCGTTGGCAAGCCCGTCGGGGAAGCCAGGGCAGGCCGAGTTGAGCAAGAGGCGCGGCGTCTCGATGGCGTAGCCGCTGACGATCACCACCTTCGCCCGCTGCTCCCGCTCGCGGCCTTCGGCATCGAAGTAGGTCACGCCAGTCACGAGGCCGTCTTTGCCCAGGTTGATGCGCCCGACCATGCAGCGGTCGCGAATCTCGGCGCCGTGCGCCACGGCATCGGGCACGTGGGTATAGAGCGTCGAGGCCTTCGCGCCCACCTTACAGCCCTGGATGCAGAAGCCGCGGTAGATGCAGTGCGGCCGGTCGCCATGCGCGCCGGAGTTGATCGCGATCGGCCCGCCCGCCACGGTGCGGATGCCCAGCCGCGTGCAGCCCTGCACCAACGTATCGGCGACGGCGCCGCTGGGATGCGGCCCGTAAGGGTAGCCATGCGGATCGCCCCACGGATAATAGGCGGGGCCGGCGACCGGCATCTCGCGCTCCATCAGCGCGTAGTAGGGCTTGAGGTCTTCGTAGCGGATCGGCCAATCGGCGCCCACTCCGTCCAGCGTGTAGGTCATGAAGTCGGAGGGGTGGAAGCGCGGGGCAAAGGCGGCGAAATGCACCGTCCCACCGCCGACGCCGCGCCCGCTGTTGTTGGCGCCGAGCGCGAGCGGATCGCTGCCGCCGGTGACGCGCGGCTCGGTCCAATAGAGGTCGTGCGAGCCGGCCTCGTCGCTGACCCAATCGCGCTCCACGTCCCAGAACGGACCCGCATCAAAGGCCACGACACTGAAGCCCGCGCGCGCGAGCCGCTGCGCCAGCACGCCGCCGGCCGCGCCGACGCCGACAATCGCGTAGTCCACCGGCTCGTCGTGCGGATAGCGGCGCATCGGCACGTTGAGCGTCTGGAGCGGGCCGAGCGTGTGCTTGCCTGGCTTGGCGCCATCGAAGGCGCCGAAGAGCGGGGTCTTCAATGCGTCCCCTCCTGCCCCGGCGCGCCGCGCGCGAACTCGCCGCCCAGCGGCGCATACTGGTCCGAGACCGACCACGACGGCGCGACCCACTCGTAGCGCCGCTCGCGCACCTCCCACGGCTCCGGCTCGCCATGCTCCAGCCGCATGTAGCCCCGCGGATAGGCCGGACCGCCGAAGCCGATCTCGTCCCAGGCGTAGGGGTGGGCGTAGTACGCCGCGGCGCAATCGCCGACCAGCAGCAGCCAGAAACGCTCTACCGGCAGCTTGCGCCACTGCTCGTGCGCCGCCTGGGGTGCGCCGTCGTGGAGCTGCTGGAGCAGCGTGTCCTGCTCCGGCAGCGCCAGCTCGGCGAAGCGCCAGCCTTCATGAAGCACAACTGCCATGGCGTCAATTGCCGCGATCCCCAGGCGGTACGCCTCGCCGTCGGGCAGCATGTCCTCGTAGCGGTAGCCGTCGGAGACGCCGTTGGAGAGCCGGATGTCTATGCGCGGCACGATGGGGACTTTGTGGGCCGCGTCGCGGTCGTCCTGCGGGATCACGCGGTCGCAGATCGCCTCCAGGGTGCGCGCCTCGTCGGCGGTGAAGAAGCGGATCGGCGGCACGTGCTCGACGCGATCCAGCACTACGCGGCGCGTCGCCTCGTCCCAGAAGGCGCGCTGGGCGAGCGTGGAGAAGCCGGGATAGTAGCCCGGCTGGGCCAGCGGGCCGATCGGCTGGCCGGTGCGCGGGTCCAGCGGCAGCCGGCCGCGCTCGGTGTCCGGCGGCGCCACGGGAGCAAGATTGAGCCGCGGCGCGTCGGGGTTGGGGTATTCGGACGCGCCGGGCAGTGGGGCAGGCGGCGTGGGCGGCGTGGGCGGCGTGGGCGGCGTGGGCGGCGTCGGCGATGGAGTCTTGCGGGACATATTCAGCTTGCCCTCCGGAGCAGGCTCGCCAGCAGGCCGAGGAAGCCCGTGGCGGCAAAGAGCAGCGGCGCGAAGAGTGGCGGCCCGTAGAGCGCATTGTAGACCGGCTTCTTCAAGCCGCCGGGACGCTGCGCGATGCCGCGCGCGTGCAGCCAGAATCCCCAGCCGCCCACCAGCGCCGCGGCCAGCGAGGTCAGCGGCAGCGCCGTGCGCGCGATGCGTTTGCTGAAGACGGTGCCGATACCGGCGGCGATCACCGGCGGGCTAAGCAGCACCGGAATCCACTGCGTGCGGTAGCGGAAGCCGTTGCGATAGTGCGCATAGAGCGACTCGAAGCCGTTGAAGAGCGCCGCAATCGCCGTCGCCGCGCCGAGCAGTTGCTGGAAGCGTCCCTCGCGGATGTGCTGCTCCAGCTCTAGCCCTTCGCGGGTGATCTTGCGCGGCAGCCAGGACGCCAACAGGTGTAGGGGCGTACGGTGTACGCCTGCCGGGCGCGTATGGGTGCGCGTGCCGGCCAGCAGCTCGACCGCCGGGTCGTCCTCGCGCCGCAGGAAGGTGGCGATCAGGCCCAGGAAGCCGGAGATGCCCAGCAGCAGCGGGGCAAAGAGCGGCGGCCCCATTACCACGTTGACCACCGGAATGCGCCAGCCGCCCGGCTTGCGTTGCACGCCGCGGATGTGGAAGACGAAGCCGACAACGCCGTCCAGCAGCAGCGCCAGCGAGGCCAGCGGCAGCAGCACGCGCGCCGCGCGCCGGTTGAAGGCGCCCCAGATGCCGGCGATCGTCACCAGCGGACAGATGAAAACCGGGCTATACATGATGCGCTGGCCATAGCTGCCCTGGTAGTGCTGCTGCGTGACCTCAAAGCCGCCGGCGATCGCCGCCAGCCCCGCAATCGCCGCCAGCCCGCGCTGGAAGCGCCCCTCGCGCACGTGCTGGTCGATCACCAGCGCCTCGTGCTCGGTTGCGCGCAGGCCGATCCGCAGCCACCGCGGCAGCCGCTTCGTAGGGGCGTACGGTGTACGCCCGCCGGCGGGATGTGCCACGCGGCGTACCCCCGGCAGATCGCCCAGCGTGTCGCGCAGCTCGCCCGCGCCCTCGGCTACATCCCGCATCAGGGTCATTTGCGTCTCCGTGATCGGCCAGCGGTTAAAGCCGCGCCTATGGGGCCTGGTGGCCGCGAAGTCCGCCTACGCGGACTGGGGAGCGGGCGGCGTTGTGCACGCGGCACGCGCTGGCCTATCTGGTGGGGCGAGATATGTCCCGCCCGCCGCCTAGCCCGCGATCCGCGTGCCACTGCACGGGCGCCGCCTCGCGGTCCGACCGCCACTGCCCGCCGGTCGTGCTCACACGGGCACCGGACGGTCCGCACGGTTTCCCGCCCGTCCAGATGTAGTGGCGAGACCTGTCTCGCCTCTGCGTGCCCCCGCGATCAGCGCCGCCGGGCACGCCGCGCACGCCACGCGATGGCGCCCAGTGCGATCAGCCCGCTCGCGACAGTTCCCGCCAGCGCCAGGCGCGCGAGGCCGCGCTCGCGCCACGAGGGCACGGGCAACTCGTCAAGTGCGCCGCAGGCGGCCTCCAGCGGCGTGCCGGCGGGCAGCAGCGCCTCGCCAGCCTCCGCACGATGGGCCAGCCGCAACAATTGCGCCAGGTGTATCGCACGGCGAGGTGTGGTCTGCGCGATCTGCTCGGCGCAGCTAAACCCGTCGGCCAGGATCGCCGTCTCGGGCGTCGCGGCGCGCACCGCCGGCAGCAGCACGCGCTCGCCACACGCGATCGACACGGCATAGTGCGCGCGCTCGAAGCCGAAGGCGCCCGCCATGCCGCAGCAGCCGCTATCTGGCACGCTGGCGGCGACGCCCATTCGCCGCAGCAGGCGCTCCTCGGCGCCCATGCCGCCCAGCACCGATTTGTGGTGGCAGTGCCCCTGCACCAGCGCGGAGCATGTCAGCTTCGGCGGCTCGTAGCCCGGCGTGCGCTCCAGCAGCTCGGCCAACAAGAAGGTCTGCGCGCTCAACCGGCGGGCGTCCTCGTCGTCGGGGAACAGCTCGACCAGCTCGTCGCGAAAGACCGAGACACAGCTTGGCTCCAGGCCCACCAGCGGCACCCCGGCGCGGATCTCGTCGCGCAGCGTGTCGAGGATGCGCCGCAGTAGCCGCTTGGCGGTGTCGAGCATGCCCCAGTCGTAGAGCGGGCGCCCGCAGCACAGCGCCGCCCGCGGCACGGTCACGCGGTAGCCGGCGGCCTCCAGCACTTCGACGGCGGCCTGCGCGACCTCTGGATGGAAATGGTTGTTGAACGTATCGGGCCACAGGATCGCGGGGGCAGGGACGGTAAACGCGGAGGACGCGGAGAAGGAGAGAGATACCGGGAACGCGAAGAGCGCGAAGGTCCGCGAAGGGTCCTCACCCCCCGGCCCCCTCGCCCCGCAGGGAGAGGGGGAGTATCCGTAGGGGCGTCCGGTGGACGCCCGGCGAGGGCCAGAGGAGCGGTCACATTACGTAGGGGCGTCCGGTGGACGCCCGCCTCGCGGCGGCGGAAGGCCCGCTTGAAGGTGATCGGTGCGAAGGTCGGGAAGGTGCGCTGCGGGGCGATGCCGAGCGCGCGCTTGGCGAGCGCGGCCAGCGGGGGCCAGTGCGTGGCGAAGTTGGCGAGCCGCGGGGCATGCGAGGCGAGCCGCGCCCACCAGAAGATCAGACCCATCGTGTAAGCTGCCGGGGGACGCAGCCGGCCGCGGTAGTAGTGCGCCAGGAACTCCGCCTTGTAGGTTGCCATGTCCACGCGCACGGGACACTCGCCCTTGCAGCCCTTGCACGCCAGACACAGGTCGAGCGCGTCCTTGACGTGTGGGTCGCGCCAGCCGTCGCGGATCACGCCGCGCTCACCTTCCAGCATCTCCCAGAGCAGCCGCGCCCGCCCGCGTGTAGAGTAACGCTCCTCGCGCGTCGCCATGTAGCTGGGGCACATCACGCCGCCGTCCTCACGCCGGCACTTGCCCACCCCCACGCAGCGCATCGCCGCCCGCGCGAAGCTGCCGTCGTCGTCAGGATACCTGAAGACGGTACGCACCTGCTTCGGCGCGTAGCTGGTGCCCAGGCGCAGGTGCTGGTCGGCGCGTGCGGCCTCGATCAGCTTGCCGGGATTCATGTGGTTGCCGGGGTCCCAGATCGCCTTGAAATCGCGGAAGGCGTGCATCAGCTCGGGACCGAACATGATCGGCAGCAGTTCGCCGCGCGCCTGCCCGTCGCCGTGCTCGCCAGAGAGCGACCCGCCGTAGCTCACCACCAGCTCCGCCGCTTCATGGATGAAGCGCTCGAAGGTGGCGATGCCAGCAGTGGTCGTCAGGTCGTAGTCCATGCGCGTGTGCAGACAGCCCTGGCCGAAGTGGCCGTAGAACGCGCCGATGTAGCCGAAGCGGTCCATCAGCGCGCGCAGGTCGCGCAGGTAGGGCGCGAATTTCTGCGGGGCGACCGCCGAATCCTCCCAGCCAGGCCAGCTATCGGGCTTGCCGGGCGCACGGGCCGTCGCCCCCAGGGATGACTCGCGCACCGCCCAGATCGCGTGTTGCTCGGCGGCGCTCTCCAGCAGCACGGCATGCGGCGCGGATTGTCCCTTCGCGATCCCGCCCAGCAGCCGCTTTGCCGCGTCGCGCGCCTCGCCGGGCGTCCAGCCGGCGAACTCGACCAGCAGCCAGCCGCGACCCGGTGGCAGCAGCGCCACGCCCGCCGGATTCAGCCGCTTTGCCACCTCATCTTCGAGCAGCCGATCGTCAAAGCCCTCCAAGCCCACCGGTCCGTACCCCATGATTTCTGGCACGGCCTCAGCGGCTGCGTAGATGTCGGGATAGCCGAGCACGACGAGCGCGCGCGCCGGGGGATGTTCCACCAGCCGCAGCGTCGCCTCCAGCACGGCGACGCAGGTGCCCTCCGAGCCGACCAGCGCCCGGGCGACGTGGAAGCCGCGCTCCGGCAGCAGATCGGGCAGGTTGTAGCCCGAGACGCGCCGTGGGATGTCGGGGTAGCCGCCGCGGATCGCCTCCGCGTCGCGCTCCACCAGCGCATGCAGCGTGGCGTAGATCTCCGCGCGCCGGCCGCCCTCGGCCGCGATGCGCGCCAGCGCGTCGTCGCTCGTCGCCCCCACGCGCAATCGCAGTCCGTCGTAGGTGACGCTATCGAGCTGCTCGACGTTGTCGGAGGTCAGTCCGGCGGTGATCGAGTGGACGCCGCAGGAATTGTTGCCGATCATCCCGCCGAGCGTGCAGCGGTTGTGCGTCGCGGGGTCGGGACCAAACGTCAGGTGGTGACGCTCCGCGGCGCGGCGCAGGTCGTCGAGCACCACGCCCGGCTGCACGCGCGCTATCCACCGATCGGGGTCCAGCTCCAGGATGCGATTGAAGTGGCGCGAGCAGTCGAGCACGACGGCGGCGTTACAAGTCTGGCCGGCGAGGCTCGTGCCCCCGCCGCGCGTGAGCACCGGCGCGCCGAAGCGGCGGCAGGCGTCGAGCGTGGCGAGCACATCCTCCGGCGTGCGTGGGAAGACCACGCAGATCGGTACCTGGCGGTAGTTCGAGGCGTCGGTGGCGTACATCGCGCGGGCGCCAGCATCGAAGTGGACAGTGCCCGAGGGCAATGCTCGTCGCAGCGCCGCCTCCAGCCCGCGCGCGTCCACATCCGCGCTACTCGCGTGGTGTTTCGCCGCCGTTACCGCTCGCACGCGCTCGCCTCCCCTCTCACCGTTGCCCCTACGGCCCTGCACTCAGGGCGCCCAGAGGAAGAAGTACAGGACCATGAATGTCAGCGCGCCCAGCCCGACGACGACGAGGATCGCGATGACTGCCCAGTATGCGAGCCGCTCGCGCCGCGGATGCTGGGCTGCCTCGCGTTCGCGCGTCTGCCGCGTCCACTCGTCCAACGCCGTGAAGTCGTCGGGGAGCTTGCGGCCGCCCACGCGGTCAAGCAGGTCTTTGCGTCCGCCAAGCTCGGTTGGCTCCATGGCTCTACCTCGCTTCCGCTGCCGGGCATGCTCGCGCGCACGACGCCGCACGAGGCCCCGCCAGGCCGCATGCGGCGAGCCATATCGCGCTCCAGAGCATCACGCTGTAGAGAGATTGTACGCCGGTCAGGCGGTTGCAGCCGCCGTACTGCACACGGCGAGGCACGATCTGTGCGCCGCAGCAGTCTCGGCCGCTGCCGTGCGCGGCGACGCGCTTGACGGACAGCACCATCTCGCCACAACCAGTACTGATTGCAAGTACAGAACAGGACTCTTGCCGGTATGGAGATCAAGGCACTCTGTTGGATGGGAGTCAGAACCGACAAGTTCGAGGACGTGTCTCATTTCTTTGAGACCATCATGGGTTTACACCCTATCCAGCAGACGTCAGATCTCGTGGCGTTTCAACTGCCAAGCCACGACAGGATAGAGGTCTTTGGCCCGCACGGACCCAACCCACATTTCGCGCCAGATTGCGTTGTCTGCGGCTTCCTCGTGACGGATATCCAGCGCGCCAGGCAGGAGCTTGCTCAAGCGGGCGTCGAGCTGGTCGGGCCCCTGCAAGGAGATGCGGCAGGAGGGTACGCCTGGCAGCACTTTCGCGGTCCAGATGGAAACCTCTACGAGCTGACCCAGGATCCCTCGCACAGCTAGCGCACGGTGTCATTGCTGTTCTTCATGACGCCGTGCTCTGAATCACGCGCTCAGAACGCTACCGCATACTGCGCGGCGTCCGCGCGCTTGAATTCGAGGCCCAGGCCGGGACGCGAGAGATCGGGCCGCAGCTCGCCGTTGACCGGCGGATCGGCGCCGTCGAAGAGCAGGTGAGCGATGCGCGCGTGGTCGTAGAAGTACTCCAGCGGCCAGAAGTTGGGAAGCGCGCAGCAGGGGTGCAGGTGGATGTAGGGCGCGGTGTGCGCCGAGAGCATCATGCTGCGCGCCTCGACCAGCGGGCTGATGCGCAAAAAGCCGGTGATGCCCGCGCAGCGCGTGGCGTCGGCCTGCAACACGTCCACCGCCTGGTGCTCCAGCATGCGCCGGTAGTACCACAGGTCGTAGCCGTACTCCCCGGCGGCGATCTGGATGCCGGCGGGTCCCTGGTCGCGGATCAGATGCAGGCCGTCGAGGTCGTCGGACGAGACCGGCTCCTCGAACCACGTCACGCGGTAGTCCCAATAATCGAAGGCGAATTGGAGCGCCTGCTTGCGATTGTAGGCACCGTTGGCGTCCACGTAGAGCGCCACGTTGGGGCCAATGGCTTCGCGTGCCGCTGCCACCCGCGCCACGTCCAGCGCCGGCTCGCGGCCAACCTTCATCTTGACCGCCGTGAAGCCCTCGCGCGCCCAGCCGCCGAGCTGCTGCTGGAGCTGCTTGATGCTGTAGGACGTGAAGCCGCCGCTGCCATAGAGTGGGACCGTATCACGCACGCGGCCCAGCAGCAGACAGAGGGGCACGCCGAGCAGCTTGGCTTTGAGGTCCCACAGGCAGTTGTCCACGCCGGCGATCGCCATCGAGCTGATGCCGGGGCGGCCGAGGTTGCGGATGGCATGCACCATCGCCTCCCAGGCGCCGGGCACGTCCAGCGCGTCGCGGCCGGTGACGATGGGGATCAGCAGGTCGTGGATCAGCCGCGCGGTGGCGGCGTCGGCGTAGGTGTAGCCGAGGCCGTGCAGACCGCCGGCCGCCGCCTCGACCAGCACGAGCGTCGTCGCGTCCCAGGCGAGCGTGCCGTCGGATTCGGGCGTCGCCGTCGGAATCGTGTACGCCGAGACGGTCACGCCCTCGATGGGTGGATTGCCGCGCGTGCCGGACGCGGGCGAGTGTGGGCGAGCGGGAGCATGGGTGGGCATGGGTGTGGGCGCTTTCTCCGTGGGCCGGGGGATATCGCGCGAGAGCGGGCGGACCACCAGGGCGGGGAGGCGGTCTGACGGACCGCGGCGAATCCCCGTCAAGTCCCCGTTTCGCTTGCATCAACGTCCCGCAGTCCGCGTTCCACTCCATGACGGATGGCGCGGCTTCGTACGCGCATGAGCGGGCAGAACGCATGTGACGGACACGCGGCCAATCCGGCCTCAGTCGTAGTGCTTGGCCTGTGCCCAGAGCACCGCGATAGGCAACTTCGGCTGGCGCAAGATGAGGATCGGCGCGTTGTTCTCGAAGTCCACACACGCCGCGCAGGATGTCCTGGCGGCCAGCGTCACCGAGCCGTAGCCCTGGGCCGCGTCCTGAGGATCGATGTTGATCGTGATCAGCACGTGGCCGCTGCACCCCTCCGTTCCCCAGACATAGAAGGCATTGTGGCCGCTGATCACCGGGGGAAGATGATATCGCCCGCCGAACTGCACCAGCGCGCCCGCCTCGCCGTAATTCTCGGTATAGATGCAGGCCTCGCGCTGCTCGTCCGGTGGCAGGCTGTGATAGACCCGCGCGATCAACGCGGCCTGCTGCTCCCAGCCGAAGCGATCCGCCAGAGATTGCGGCATGCCGTAGGCGTCGCCTGACGCCTGGTTCGATCCGCCGTTACCGGCCGTGCCATACACATGGGCATACTCGGCGGGGGGTAACACCGGCAGCACCGCGGGGGCCAGCAGCACGCCAACCGCGGTCAGCACCACAGCATAGGCCGCGACCCATCGCGGCCCCCAGTGGGGCCAGCGCATGCGCCACTGCCCGACCACCATTGCCCCACCCGCGAACAACGGCGGGTAGGCCGGCGCCAGAAAGTAGGACTTGCCCTGAATGGCGGCGAAGAGGGCGAAGAGGATCAGATACGCCCAGCCAAAGACCCGATAGCGCGCACCGCGCTTGGAGAAGTAGAACCACAGGCCCGCGCCCCATAAGAGCACCGAGATCGGGTTCATGCCGAGTATCTGGTTGAGGAGGAAATCGAGGGGTGTGCCACCGGCGCTTTGGTTCTGGTGGTAGGCCGCCCAATACTGGAACGACGCCCACCCATTGAGGGCGTTCCAGATCAGGAAGGGCGAGACGAGCGCCAAGGCGATCAGGCCCCCAAACAACGTCCAGCGGGTGAACAGCAGACGGCGCTGTGGCGTCAGCAGCAAGCCGGCGACCAGGGCGAATCCCCAGAAGAGCATCGTCTCCTTGGTGAGCAGCCCCAGGCCGGCCACCACGCCAAACGCGAGCCAGTAGCGCGGGCGCTCGTCGCGCAGCAGGACGATGAGGACCGTGGCGGCCAGCGTCCACCAGAATTCGTCGAAGACGTCATAGGCGTAGATCGAGCCGGTGGCCATCAGGACGAGGGCCGTCGCCGCGGTCAGGGCGGCAAGTCCTTGGATCCAGCGCGTGCCGCCGAGGAGGCGGGCCATCAGGCCGGTCAGAATAATCGTTCCGGCGCAGACCAGCGCCGCGATGATATGGATGGCCCACAGCGCATTGCCGGTGAGGAAGCGGGGAATGAGCGTGATCCACGGCACCAGCGGCGGCACGTCCACATAGCCGAAGGCGGGATGGTGGCTCATCGCCATCACGTACAGCTCATCACGGAAGTAGCCGTAGTTGTTGCCGATCGCCACGTGCGCCACGAACGAGATGCCGGCGATGATCAGCACGGCGGGCGCGAGATCGAGGCGGCGGTAGAGAGTGGCGATGCCAGCGCGGGCGCGGGCAGCGCGCAGGGAGGTCGCGGAGGACATGGCGGCCGCTCCTTGGGGGAGACCGGCAGGCAATCCAGTGCCAAACGCGCCTAAGAACAGCGCGAAGAAGACATTGCTGTTCCGCACCGGGTCGTCGCTTCCTTGCGAGCATAGCCCCGCAACATCACGGCGTCAACGTGTGATTCCATAACTCGTGCGCCGGGTGGCGAGGTCTCGCGGCGGGTGGTACGGCTTTAGATTCCCGCCACGTGCTCGTAATACATGTTGTCCTCGCGCGAGCCGCCCTGCCCGCCGCGGATGTCGCTGAAGCTCTCCACCAGCTCGATGCGCCGCACCCACTTGACCATCTTGAAGCCGAGCTGCGTCTCCGCGCGCAGGCGCAGCGGCGCGCCGTGCTCCATCGGCAGCGGGCGGCCGTTCATCGCGTAGGCCAGAATCGTCTGCGGGTGACGCGCCTGCTCCAGGCTCAGCGTCTCGTAGAACGGCTGGTCGGCGTGGTCGCAGGAGTACGACCAGAAGACGAGGTATTTGGCCTCTGGTTTCGGCTGGACACGTGCCAGCAGGTCAGCCACGCGTACGCCCGTCCAGGTGGCGATGCCCGTCCAGCCCTGGATGCAGTTGTGGCGCGTGGTCTGCGTCTGGCGCGGCAGCGCGGCAAGCTCAGCCAGCGAGCACTCCAGCGGCCGCTCGACCAGCCCCTCGACGCGCAGCCTGTAGCCCGCGAACCCGCGCCACAACTCGGTCAGATACTCGGCGCTGGCCGGCGGGTCGCCGTTGACGAGGAAGTGGGGAGAGATCGCGGACGCGGCCAGCTCCTGGCGCGAGACGGTGCGCCGCGAGAGTGGCGTCATCCACAGGCTGAGAAAGGCGCCTAGCGCGACCTGGATGAAGCGCGGGCGACGGCGCGAGACGATTGTCGTCAGCGCGTAGATCGCGAGGATCACGGCGATCAGCGCCACGCCGAGCGCGGCCGCGAGGCCGGTATCGCTGGTGTGCTGGCCGAGGATGATGTCGCCGAGGTTGCGGCCGGCGCCAGTGATCAGCACCAGCGCGGTGTGCAGCACGGTGAAGACGATCACCGCGAGCAGCCCCAGGAAGTGCAGGCTACGCGCGACCTGCCGGCCGCCGAAGAGCCGTGGATACCACGGAAGCTGCGCCTCGATGGCCGGTGACTGCGCCGCGGCGGTGACGATCAAGAATGGCCCCAGCAGGAAGACGACGGCGGCATAGGTGAGCTGCTGCAAGGGATCGTAGGGATGGAACGCACTGGCTGGCGGGCTGCGGAAGCTGGCGTAGGTCAAGAAGGTGTGCCACGCGGCGGGGAAGATGCTCCACGAGGTTGGGATCAGCCGCTGCCACTCGCCGGTGATGAAGAGCAGCGTGACATACACCACGCCGTTGATCAGCCAGAAGGTGGCGGCGACGAAGTGCCAATGGCGCCCCAATCCGAGCTGCTTGCCGCCGGGCTGCGCGATCCACGGCGAGACCGGCACCTCCTGCTCCAGCGTGGTCCAGGGGCGGCCGTGCGGGATACGCCTGGCGCCGACGGTCAGCCATTCGCTGCCGGGCGTACAGTCGTCGTTGAGGTAGAGCCGCGGATAGGCCATCAGAATCTGGATGCCACTGCGCACCAGGAAGCCGATGAAGAAGACGTTGATCCAGTGCGCGGCGCGCAGCCACGCCGGGAAGCCCAGCGCGGCGATGACGTGCATGCGGTCCCTCTCCAATTCAACCGTTCACGGGGAATGAGTGGCGTCGCGACGGGTGGAGCGGATCGGCACAGCCGCACCAGGGGGACCCACTCGCCGCGCGCACTGGACCCTCAGCGCCGCAACTCGCGGGCCAGGCGCGCGGGGGGACGGAACACGCACAGCCCGCGGAGGCTCGCGGTTAGTATGTTCTGCCGCTCCTTAGCGTCCTTCGCGTTCTCTGTTCTCTCCTACTCCACAGAGCCATGCATGACCTGGCCGCCGACGAGCGTGGCGACCACTTCCAGGCCGGCAAGACGCTCAGCCGGCACCACAAAGGGGTCTTCGCCCAGCACCACCAGATCGGCCAGCTTGCCCGGCGCGAGCATCCCCTGGTGCGCCTCCTGCCCCCCGGCGGTCGCCGCGCCCACCGTGTACGCATGCAGCGCCTCGGCGACGGTCAGTGCCTCGCGTGGCAGCCAAGGATCGCGATCCGGCGTGGCGTCGTCGCGGCGCATCACCGCGGCGTGTAGCACGCGCAAGGGATCGCAAGTATCCACGGGGATGTCGGAGCCGAGCGCCAGCGGCACCCCCGCCGAGCGCAGCGATTGGTAGGCGTAGGCGCGCGTGTGGCGCCGGCCCCAGTAGCGCTCCGCTGTATCGCGGTCGGCCACCGCGTGGAAGGGCTGCACCGAGGCGGTCACGCCTAGCCGCGCCATGCGTGCGATGTCGCTTTCGGCGGCGAGCTGCACGTGCTCCAGTCGGAAGCGCCGCGCCGCGAGGGGCTGGGCGGGCTCATCGGCAGTCGCGCGCTGGCGCAGGTGTGCCTCGATGCCGTCCAGCGCTGTGCGCACCGCGCGGTCGCCGATCGCGTGGATCGCGACGCCGACGCCGTTGGCCGCCGCGTCGTCCACCGTGCGCGCCGTCTCCTCATCGGTCAGCGTCAGCAGGCCGCGGTAGTCGGCACGGCCCTCGTAGGGGTCGAGCATCGCCGCGGTCTGCGAGCCAAGCGCGCCATCCATGAAGAGCTTGATGCCGGCGAATTTGAGGTAATCGTCGCCGAAGCCGGCCTCCAGGCCGAGGCGCACCGCGTCGGGCAGCACGTCTCTGGGGATGTAGAGCAGCGCGCGCAGCCCTAGCTCGCCGCCGCGGTGCAGACGCTGCAAGAGGCGCAGGCTGCGGTCACCCTCGATGTTGTGGACGCCGGTGATGCCGCGCGCCCGCATCTCCGCCAGCACGCGCCGCAGCTCGGCTAGCATGGTCTCGTCGTCGGGTGGG